>JBARHV010000082.1:0-30109 GCA_049799415.1 Silvibacterium sp. | reverse complement strand
GCGGTAGGCCGGTTGAATGCGGCGCGAAACCAGGCTGCGGTGACGGGATGAAAGAGCGCAAGCGCGGCGTCATCCTCTGCCGGAATGTGTGCTTTCTTTTTCGGGGCCATCTTTCGAACGCGCCTTCTCTGCTTGAAGAGCAGAATATCGCGCCCGTGCTCTTAGATGTATTCAGCTATGGCCCGAACCCCTGCTTACCCGTTCAGTCGGTCTGGTTCATTGGCTTGTAATAACAAGCATTGCGCCCCATGACCGGCTCAAAGTGCTCGGGAAGCGCGGACTGTTCGCTCGCTCCCAGAATCAGAAAGCCGTCGGGAGCCAGAATGCGGTGAAGGTTCAGCAGCAGATGGCAGCGGGTTTCCTGCGAGAAGTAGAGCATGACATTCCGCAACAGGATGCCGTCGTACTTTTCCATCAGCATGGGGCCGTTGCACAGGTTCCGCCGGTAAAAGCGGCAGAGGCTCCTGACTTCGGGGATGACCTCCCACTCGTCGCCGCAGCGCTGCATGTATTTCAACAGGTAGCGTGCGGGCAGTCCGCGATTCACCTCAAGACGCTGATAGCTACCCGTCTGCGCGCGCGCGATCACGTCCGCAGAGATATCCGTGCCTATAATTTCCACCTGCCACTCCCGCAGCCCCGGAAAATGTTCGCAGAGCATCATGGCCAGTGAGTAGGCCTCCTGGCCAGTGGAACATGCCGCGCTCCACAGACGCAGGCGGCGCAAAGAGGCTCGACGCTCGATGAGCGCAGGCAGCATATCCATCTGCATCAGCTCAAAGGGTACGCGATCGCGAAAAAAGCTGGTCTCATTGACGGTCATGGCCTCGGCGACCGACCGCTTGATGCCCGAGTCTGGCTGCTGGCGCATCGCCGCCACCAGGCGGTCGAGCGTGCCCAGGCCGGTGGCCTGAAGCAAAGGATGCAGCCTCGATTCGAACAGATAATTGCGCGAGGCATCCATCGTGTTGGACGATTGCTCAAAAACAACCGCGCGAAGATAGGCAAAATCAGCATCCGAACAGGCCATAAAAACTTCCCCAGTATTCCTCTTTGTCAGGCCGGCCTGCTGCTCGCATATCGCGTTGATGATCGGGCGACCTCCGCCGCCAACGCATCAAGAGGCAGCACCTGATCGGCCAGACCGTATCCGGCGACCGCACCCGGCATTCCCCAAACGGCGCTCGTCTCGCGGTCCTGAACCAGAATCCGCCCTCCCGCATTGTGAATCGCGCGGCATCCCTCCAGCCCGTCCGATCCCATTCCAGTGAGCACGACAGCAAGTACGCCTGCCCCATAAACAGCCGCGGCGGAGCGGAACAGAACATCGACCGAAGGGCGGCAGTGTGGCTCCGGGCCGGACTGCGTAATGTGCAGCGAGCCATGTGCCGCCGAACCGACCACCCGCATATGCCAGTCGCCGCGCGCCAGCGAAACCGTTCCCGGCTGAAGAATCTCTCCGCCGGCTGCTTCGCGCACCGGGATTCTGCACAGGCCGTTGAGGCGCTCGGCCAGCAGCGCCGTAAAGAGACGAGGCATGTGCTGCACAATGAGAACCGGCAGTGGAAACTCCGCGGGCAGCGCCGGTAGAAATTTTTCGAGCGCGGCCGGCCCGCCCGTGGAAACACCAATCACGAGCACACCTGTGGCTGCGTGAGGCACAATTCGAGGCAACACATGCAAAGGGCTGCTTGTGGCCGCAGGCTGCGCCGGATGCGCTGTCGCAAAGAGCGCGCGAATCTTCGGCAGCAGCTCGCGGCTCAGCGTCTCCAAACCCTGACAAACGCCATGCTGCGCGGAGGGCTTGGCCACGTAGTCCACAGCGCCGCGCGCCAGCGCCTCCAGCGTAATTCCGGCGCCGCGCCGCGTGAGCGTACTGCACATGATGACCTTGCCCGGCAGGCTGCGTGCGCGCATCTCCGTGAGCACCTCCAGGCCATTCCTATGCGGCATCTCCACATCGAGCAGCACCAGGTCGGGCCGCAGGCGTTCAACGGCTTCCATCCCTGCAACGCCGTCGGTCGCCATACCTACAAGCTCGATCTCCGGGCAAGTGGCCAGTGTCATCCGCAACAGGCTGCGCATCACGGCCGAGTCATCGACGACCAGTACGCGGATGGGAGGCCGGGCCCGCATCGCTGCCAGTTCCTCCATCAATCAGGAATCACTCCAATCATCCCGAGTTTTTCCATCAACCCGTTCTCATCAAAAGGCTTCATCAGATATTCGTCTGCCCCGGCATTGAGGGCCGCTTCGATATGCCGGTTCTCGGCTTCCGTCGTCACCATCAGGATCTTCACCTTGCTCAAAGCCGGGTCGCGGCGGACCGCCTGCACCATCTCCAGTCCACCCATCACCGGCATGTTCCAGTCCACCAGCGCTACATCGTACGGGCCGGAACAGCCCAGGCAGGTAAGCCCGGCCTGTCCGTTCTCAGCAGCCATGCACTCCAGTCCATGTCCCTTGAGAAGTGACTGGAGGTAGTCGCGGATAAAACGCGAGTCGTCCACAATCAAAGCGCGCATCGTCCAGCCCCCTGTCGCGTTAGTGCGATAACCGCATTGGATCGAGACGGTCGGGGTCGAGCATGACCATAAGATCGTCCTGTAACTTGCATGCTCCGTCGAACAGCGCCTTGCGGCGGTCATCGAGCGTCGACGGATTCGCCTCGAAGGCCTCGGGCAAAACCGTCATCACCTCGCCCACGGCGTCCACCAGCAGGCCAAAGTATCCGCTTGGCCCTTCAAAGACCAGAACATCGGATGCGCCGTCATGCGGACGCATATCCAGCAGATTACGCAACGAGACTGCCGTCAGCACCTCGCCGCGATAGTGCACCAGCCCTCCAATAAACGACGGCGCGAGCGGCACCGGCTGCGTTGCGGGCGCGCCCAGAATCTCAAGGATGCGCATGATAGGCACACCGAAGATTGTCTCCCCAGCGCGCACCGAGCATATCTCTACTCCGCCTTCCTTGGATGCCCTGCCGTCTGCTGAAAACGCCGCCTTCATACTGCGATCTCCATCGCCGCTTCCATCGCCGGCTCATGATCCACAACCGGCAGAGGCGCGATGCGGCTCAGGTTCACTACACTTGTCACCCGCTCCTTGAGCAGCGTAATGCCTGGAGCCGTGGTCTCCGTTCCAGCTTCGGTCAGTTGTGCGCCTGGGGCCACATCGAGCACATGAGACACGGCCACGCCCACGTGGCGTCCGCCGTCGCGGCAGACCACCACCGTCATCTCCGCGCCCTCCACGAGCGGCTGTCCGAGGATGTCCGAGGGATCTTCCAGCGGAAGCACCGTGCCGGCAAACCGCAGCACCGGCCTTTGCCCGACGTGCTCAACGCTCGTGCGCGGAATTCGCTCGATGCGCAGCACATCGACCAGTGGCAGCGCAACCTGCTCCGCACCTGCCTCCACCAGCAGAAACTCGTTCTCGTTTTTATTCATCTTTATCGCAGGATCGGCAGACTGCGTCTCTTCTTCTTCGCTGCTGATGCCGATCGAAGCGCGAACCGCCAGCGCGCCGGGGTCGAGGATCAGCGCCAGCGCGCCGTTGCCCATCACCGTCGCGCCCGAGAACAGCCCAATCTGCTTGAGCACCGGGGACAGCGGCTTGACCACGATCTCTTCCGGATCGGCCAGCCCGTCAACCACCAGCCCGAAGCGGCGGCCGTCGGCGTTGAGCACGGCAATGTAGCAGCCGGCGCTCTCTTCTGCGGCCTCCTTCTGTTCGAGCATGTTCCCAAGAAAAACCAGCGGCAGCAGACGTCCGCGCAGCCGGTAGAGCGGCGCCTTCTCCAGCCACTCAATCTGTGTCCCAGCCTGCTCGGCGCTCAGATGTACCAGCTCATGCAGCACACCCTGCGGCAGCGCAAAGCTCTGGCGGCGGCTGCGCACGATAAGCGCGGGAATAATGGCCAGCGTCAGCGGAATCCGCAGGCGCAGCGTGGTCCCTTTGCCTGCGCGGCTCTCAATCTCTACCTTGCCGCCGATCTTCTCGACATTGTTGCGCACTACATCCATGCCCACGCCGCGCCCGGAGATATTCGTCACCGCCGCAGCCGTCGAGAATCCCGGCAGAAAGATCAACTGCAACAGCTCGCGCTCGCTCAACTGCGCGGCCTTCTCGGCAGTGATGAGCTTGCGCTCGATCGCCTTGTCGCGCACCTTGTCCACGCGGATGCCGCCGCCGTCATCGGTCACTTCGACCACGACATGGCTGCCGTCCTGGTAGGCGCGTAGCCGCAGCAGACCCTCCGCCGGCTTGCCTGCGGCCTCGCGCACGTGTGGCTCCTCGATGCCGTGGTCGATCGAGTTGCGCACGGAGTGCGTGAGCGGATCTTTGATCGCCTCCAGAAGACTCTTGTCCAGCTCCGTCTCCTGGCCTTCCATCTCCAGGCGCACACGCTTGCCCAGTTGCTGCGTCAGGTCGCGCACCAGGCGCGGGAACTTGGAGAACACATGGCTCACCGGCTGCATCCGCGCCTTCATTACCGCTTCGCGCAGGTCCGCCGTCACCATGTCGAGGCGGCGCGAGAGCGTGGTGAAACCGGCATCCGCGCTGGTCGCCTGCAGAATCTGGTTCCGCGTTAAAACCAGCTCGCCCACCAGGTTCATCATGCGGTTCAGCAGGTTCACGTCCACGCGCAAAGTGGAGTCAGCCGCTGTAGCCAACGCCTTTGCCGCGCCTTCTGCAGATGCGGGAAGCGTTTCGCTCGGAGAAAGCGAAACTTCTGGCACAGTCTTCGGCTCGTTCATCGTCTCTTCGGAGACAGGATTGGGCACAGCCGCCAACTGCGCCTTGGCCGAGCGTTTGTCGGATGCGGGCGGTTTCCGTGTTCGTTTGCGCCCGCCTTGCACTCCGGTGAGCGCAGGTACTGGCTTGTGATCTCCGTTCTGCAGATCCATCAGACGCTCGATCATGGCGCGGTCGTCACTCTCGCCCTCGCTGCCATCGGCCTCGATCGCGGCCAGAATCGCGCGCAACCCATCCAGCAGCGACAATAGCGCGCTGATGATCGCGGCGTTGGCGACCAGCCTGCCGTCGCGCAGCATGCCCAGCAGGTTTTCTCCGGCGTGCGATAACGTCTCCAGCCGCGAGTAGCCCAGAAATCCGGTGGTGCCCTTGATGGTATGCACCGACCGGAAGATATCGGCCAGCAGCTCGCCGTCCCCCGGGCGCTCCTCCAGCTCGGTCAGGCACCGCTCCATGCGGTCCAGGCCCTCCTGACTCTCAATCAGAAATTCGCGCGTCAACTCGTCCACAATTATGGTTATCGGGAGAAATGGCGGGGACTTGAGCTGTGACTTGCTCAACCGACAGGCAGCCTTTAGCCTCAAAGATATGGCTGATCCGTCAAAATCCGCGCAACTTATGGACGCGGCCCGCCAGGCCGCCGCGCACGCCTATGCGCCTTACTCAAAGTTTCGCGTCGGCGCGGCCCTGCTTTTCGACGACGGCTCGATCGTCACCGGCTGCAACGTCGAGAATATGTCCTATGGCCTTACCAGCTGCGCTGAACGCAACGCGCTCTTCCGCGCCGTCAGCGAGAGTGGAGCGAATCGCAGAATTGTAGCCATTGCAGTTACAAATTTGAACGGCGAACCCAGTCCGCCATGCGGCGCATGCCGCCAGGTGTTGGGCGAGTTCACCACCCCCGATGCGGTGATCTCCTTCGCCGGCGAAAATGGGCTTGAATCGCTCCCTTTTAAGGACCTCCTGCCCTTCCAGTTCCGCCTCAACTCGCGCTAGAGCCATGCATGTCATCGATCTAATTCGGAAGAAGCGCGACGGCGGAGAATTGACCACCGAGGAGATTGAATTTCTGGTCGCGGGAACAGCCCGCCAGACGATTTCCGAGGCGCAACTGGCTGCATGGCTCATGGCTGCCTTTCTGCGCGGACTGAGTGAAAGCGAACTCAAGGCCCTGACGGCGGCCATGCGCTTCTCCGGCGAGGTCTTCATGCGGTCTCCGCTTGGGCAGCATACCGTGGACAAGCATTCGACCGGCGGAGTTGGCGACAAAACTTCCTTCCTGGTGGCGCCGATTGCCGCAGCCGCAGGGCTTGCAGTTCCCATGATCAGCGGACGCGCGCTGGGCCACACCGGCGGCACGTTGGACAAGCTCGAAAGCATTCCCGGCTTCCGAACCCAGCTTTCCGGAGCGGAGACGCGACGGGTGCTGGATGAATGCGGCGTAGTGATGATTGGACAGACTGCGGACATCGTTCCCGCGGATCGCGTGCTTTACGATCTGCGCGACCGCACCGGAACGGTCGAAAGCCCGTGGCTGATCTGTGCGTCGATCATGAGCAAAAAACTGGCTGAAGGACTGGACGGCCTGGTGCTCGATGTGAAGACCGGCTCCGGCGCATTCTTGAAAGACCCCGTTGCGGCACGCTTTCTCGCCACGCTCATGGTGCGAACCGGCGAAGAGGCCGGCACACGCACTACGGCTCTCATGACATCCATGGACCAGCCGCTGGGCCGCTTTGCTGGAAACTGGATTGAGGTATGGGAATCCGTTGAGCTTTTGCGCGGCAAACGGCATCCGCTGAACGAAGACCTGCGCGAGCTGTCCGTGGTGCTGGCTGGATGGATGATTCACCTCGGGGGCAAGGCCGCGGACGCTGCCGAAGGCCGGGCGATTGCTGAGTGCAAAATCAAGGACGGCTCCGCGTATCAGATTTTTCTGCGCATGGTGGCCGCGCAGGGTGGAGACACGCGCATCTTCGACAACCCGGCTGCCTTCCACACGCCGAAGTTCCGTCGCACATTGCGGGCGCAGCGCAGCGGTACGCTCACTCGCATGGACTGCGAGCAGATCGGCTGGGCTGTGCAGCGGCTGGGTGCGGGCCGCGAGAAAGCCGGCGAACCAGTCGCGGCTCACGCAGGCATTGAGATGTATGCGAAGCTCGGCAGCAACATAAAGACTGCCCAGCCGCTGTGCATGATGTTCGCGGACGAGGAGGCACGCTTCACAGAAGCCGAACACCTTTTGACCAACGCCATCTCCATCGAGGACGCTCCCGCCGAAATCCCCCAGCTGATCGGTGAAATTCTCACCCGGGACAGCAAAAATACGGAAAATCCCTTGCCACCGCCGCTCTCCCGCACAGTAGGATAGAGTTTTCATACCTAAGCTCACCCCCAAGGAGACGATTTGGCGCGATTCACCGGAATCCTGGGCCTGCTCACCATGCTGACTCTGGCGTGGCTCTTCTCGACCAACCGCCGCGCCATCCGCTGGCGTACTGTCTTCTGGGGTCTCGGCATGCAAATCGTCTTCGCCGTCCTCGTGATCAAGTGGACGCTGGGTCAGAAGATTCTAGCCTCCGCCGGCGGAGCCATTACAAAAATGCTCGACTACGCCTTCGCCGGTTCGGAGATGGTCTTCGGCGAACTTGGCAAGCAGCATTCTTCTTTCGGAATGATCTTTGCCTTTCAGGTGCTGCCCACTATTATTTTTGTCTCCGCGCTCTTCGCCGTGCTTTATCACATCGGCGTCATGCAGATCGTCATCCGCTTCTTTGCAAAGCTCATGCAGTGGACCATGCGCGTCTCCGGCGTGGAGAGCCTGAACGTCGCGGCCAGCATCTTCATGGGCCAGACCGAGGCCCCGCTGACCATCCGCCCGTTTCTGCCCGACGTCACCTACTCCGAAATGATGACCATCATGACCAGCGGCATGGCGCACGTCTCCGGTGGAATTATGGCGGCATACATTCTCTACGGCATCTCGGCGCAGCATCTGCTCGCGGCCGTCATCATGACCGCTCCGGGAACCATCCTGCTGTCTAAAATGCTCGTGCCGGAGACAGGAACTCCAGCAACGCAGGGCGTGGTCAAAATGCCGAAAGACGAGGAGCATAAGGACGAGAACCTGCTCGGCGCGATTGCGCGCGGCACCATCGACGGCGGCAATCTGGCCTTCAACGTAGCCATCATGCTCATCGCCTTTCTCGCGCTCATCGCTCTTGCCAACGGCATAATGGGCGGAATACACAACTGGCTTGCCCTGCATCACTTCTACTACTTCCCCAGAAGCTTTGACGCCATGCTGGGCGCCATCTTCGCCCCTGTCGCCTGGGTCATCGGCATACCCTGGCGCGAAGCGCGCGACGTGGGCAACCTGCTCGGCACGCGCATGGTGCTGAATGAGCTCGTGGCCTACTCGCTGCTCGGCGCACAGAAGGCTATGCTCAGCACGCGCTCCTTCACCATCGCCACCTTCGCACTCTGCGGATTCGCAAATTTCAGTTCCATCGGCATTCAGATCGGCGGCATCGGTGCGCTGGCGCCCAACCGCCGCCATGACCTTGCGCGGCTTGGCCTACGCGCCATGCTTGCCGGAACTATGGCTAACCTTATGTCGGCGTCCATCGTCGGCATTTTGATCCGTTAAACCACAATGCAGAACTTATCTCCTTACGACCAGGCCTCGGAGGCCGCACAGTTCATCGCAACACAAACCGCGCTGCGCCCCACCATCGCTATTGTTCTCGGTTCGGGTCTCGGCGGCTTCGCCTCGCAAATTGAGAATGCTGTGGCGCTGCCCTACCGCGACATTCCTCACTTCCCTCAATCCACTGCGCCCGGTCACAGCGGACGGCTTTTGCTCGGCACAATTCAGGGAACGCCTGTCGCCGTAATGCAGGGCCGTGTGCATGGGTATGAGGGATACGCCGCAAGCCAGATCGCCTTCCCCGCGCGCGTGCTCGCCCGCTTCGGCATTCGCACACTGATCCTCACCAACGCCGCTGGCGGCATCCGGACCACGTTCCATGAAGGCCAACTCGTCCTCATCTCCGATCACATCAACATGACCGGACAGAACCCCGCCATCGGCCCCAACGACGAGCGCTTCGGCGTGCGCTTCTTCGATATGGGCGACGCTTACTCGCGAAGGCTTCGCGCAATCGCGCATACCGCGGCGAAAGCCGAGGGCCTCGCACTTGAAGAGGGTGTGTACCTCAGCGTGACCGGCCCAAGCTATGAGACGCCGGCCGAGATTCGCGCTTTCCGCGCGCTGGGCGCGGACCTGGTGGGCATGTCCACCGTGCTTGAGACGATCGCCGCGCGGCACATGGGTGTTGAGGTGCTCGGCATCTCATGCGTGACCAATATGGCGGCGGGAATCAAAGACCAGCCTCTCACGGCAGAAGAGGTGATCGAAACGGGCAGGCAGGTGGAGCAACAGTTTGCACGCCTTCTGGCCCGCATCATCACAGCCATTGCGAAGGCGCGCGACGAATGAAAGGCCCGGTTGTCCTCGGCATCGCCGGGTGTTCCGGCTCGGGAAAAACCACGCTGGCCGAAGAGCTGGCGCGCGAGATGGAAGGCACGCTCTTTCACCTGGATCACTACTACCGGGACCTCGCTCACCTCACCTACGAGGAACGCTGTCTACAAAATTTTGATCACCCCGACATCATCGAATCCGATCTGCTGATCGCGCACGTAGGCCGTCTGGCCGGCGGCCATGCGATTCGCCAGCCGCAATATGACTTGACCACTCACACTCGAAGGATCGGCGTACAGAAGCATCTTGAGGCGCATCGGCTGCTTATCGTGGACGGAATTTTTGCACTTCACTATGAAGGACTGCGCGCGCTCTACGATCTCAGCATTTATGTCGATACGCCGGACGACATCTGTTACCAGCGCCGCCTCGCCCGCGATATTCACGAGCGCGGACGCTCTGCTGAATCCGTCGCTCGCCATTACGCCGAAACGGTGCGCCCCATGGCTGAGCGGTATATACGCCCCTCCGCGGAACACGCAGATCTTATTGTCAAAGGCACTGAATCTCTTGATTGGTCGGTGGAAGCTGTCTTTTCCGCACTGAATCAGCGGGGCGTCCTCGATCTCATCAATGCGGAGAGATAAGCTGAAGCCGGGTGGAATCATGCCCTTTGCGTCACCCGACTTTTCGCGACGCGCCCTTCTCTCTGAGTGGATGGACGAGCCATGCAGCTACGCCGACTTTCGCGATTGCCTCAGGGACCTTGAGCGGGTCAACCGCATCATCTTTGGTTATCGGCCCACCCTGCATTGGCTGGAACAATTTTCCGGAGTGAAAAAGAGGCCGCTCCATATCGTCGATGTGGGTTGCGGCGGCGGCGGCATGTTGCGTCGCATCGAGGCCTGGGCTCATTCCAAAGACATTGCGGTCCGGCTCACCGGCATTGACCTGAATCCGCATGCGGCACAGGCGGCCCGCGAATTCACTCGCCGACCCAGCCGCATTGAATGGATTACAGGTGATGCATTCTCCTATCAGCCTGCAAAGCCTATCGATATCGTTGTCAGTTCTCTCTTCACGCACCACCTGCTGGACGCTGAGATTGTGCACTTTCTGCAATGGATGGACCGTGTCGCGGGCTGGGGATGGTTCATCAACGATCTGCACCGCGAGCGTGTCCCGTATTACACGTTCGGTGCGCTCGCCACGCTCCTGCATGGGCACCGCTTCATACGGCACGATGGGCTTATCTCCATTCGACGCAGCTTTACGCGCGAAGACTGGGAAGATTATTGCGCCCAGGCCAACCTGGACATGGGGCGCGTGAATATCTTCACCATGCGGCCGGCACGACTCTGTGTGGCGCGGGTGAAATGATGCAGCCCAGGCCGCGTGAGTCGCGGGTAGACGCTCTGATTCTCGGCGGAGGCCTGGCAGGCGCAGCGCTGGGCGCGCTGTTAGCGCAGCAGGGACAGGCGGTGGAGATCATTGAAAAGAATCCCGCCATGCACCACAAAGTATGCGGCGAATTTCTCAGTCATGAGGCGCTGTTTTACCTCGAACGCCTGGGCATCAACCTTTCTTCGCTTGGAGCGGTTCCGATTCGGCGCCTGCGAGTTGCCGCCAACAAGCTGATTGTTGAATGCGAGTTGCCGTTTCCAGCCATGTCACTCAGCCGACGCGCTCTCGACGAGGCATTGTTGGAGCGTGCTTCGCTGGTTGGCGCGACCGTGCTGCGTGGCCGCCGCGTTGAATCGCTGACAAAAAAAGACTCCGGCTGGGTGGCGCAGTTGAGCGATGGCGAATTCCGTCATGGCTCCAATACATTTCTGGCAACAGGCAAATATGATGTAGGCGGACATCCCCGGCCAGCGGGAAGGCAAAATGATCTGGTTGCTTTCAAAATGTACTTTCGTCTCGCGGCCTCGCAGCAGGCGGCATTGGCAAATCAAGTCGAGCTGGTTCTTTTTCCCGGAGGCTATGCCGGACTGCAGCTTGTCGAAGACGGCACGGCGAATCTGTGCCTGCTGGTGACGCGAGAAAGGCTGCGCAGCTGCGGCGGCCAGTGGAGCGGCCTTTTCGGCCACATGCTGCGCGAGTCGGACTATCTCGCACAGCGGCTGGAGGGCTCGGAGCCGTTGCTCGAAAAGCCGCTCGCAGTCTCGTCCATTCCTTACGGGCTTCTGCAGCAACATGCGTACGATGGCCTCTGGCGGCTGGGAGATCAGGCGGCTGTCATTCCCTCCTTTTCCGGAGATGGCATGGCGATCGCTCTTCACAGCGCACATCTTGCCGCACGGATTTTTCTGGCAGGTGGGAGCGCCGAATCTTTTCAAAGCCGTCTTTGCCATGAATTAAGATTCTCGGTTGTGATGGCCACGGTCGTGTCCCGCGCTGTGATCGCAAATCCCGTGTTAGCGCAGGTCGGGCGGCTCTGGCCATCTCTTTTGCGTCATATTGCCAGTGGGACCCGGATTCCGGCGCACGCGTTGCAGAGGTGAAATACGTGAAGCAGGTTTTACTTCCTTTGATCTTGATACTTTCGCTGGCCGCGGCGCACGGAGAAACCGGCGTGATGGGGCTGTGGATGAACCCTACCGGCTCTACCATTCAAATCTATCGCTGCGGCGCGAATGTCTGTGCCAAAGTGTTCGCGATCAGCAGTAAAGCCCCCGCGCGGATCGACGCCGGTAATCCCGACCCGGCTCTGCGGAAACGCTCTCTTTGCGATCTCGAAATCGGCAAGAATTTTCACCTCACGAGCCCGGACCGCGCGGAGGACGGGCGGCTTTACGATCCAGAATCCGGCAAAACCTACAGCGGCTCGATGACCAGCGACGGAAACACGCTGAGGCTGCGCGGCTATATCGGCATTTCCCTCTTCGGGCGAACGGAAATCTGGACGCGGGCGCGAGAAGGGATCACGCCCTGCCGTTCCTGATGGTTATTCGGCTGCGCCTGCCTGGTCACTCAACGCCACCGGCTTCGCGTCGGCATTCAGCCCCAGTGCTTTCAAGGTTGCGTCGTCCGGCGTAATCTCCGTGTCCGTGCGCGTCACGATGCCGAAGTTGCCGCGATAGTCCCACATGGCCCAGCCGATATGGTTTGCCTCAAGAGCCGAGCGCACGTCATGGATCCAGCGCGCGCGCGATGCGGACGGAGCTGTTTCGCGATAGGCGCCGAATTCATTGCAGATGAGCGGCACATGCCGCTCCCGGGCCCACGCTGCAGCAAAGCCGATGCGGGCTGCGATCCCTTCACTGTTCCAGCCATCCGCTCCATAAAGATACAGCTCGTAGCGCGCCAGATCGCCCGGCACATTCTTCATCTGCTCGGCCAGCGTTGCAGGCGTTGCCGGATACGGAATGTTTTTGTAGTAAATCCAGTTGTCCGCTCCCCACGACGCACCTTGATGCGTAAACGGATACGGTTCATAGAAGTGGAAGTTGTAGATCACATTCGCGTCGCGCACCGGCGTCAGCTGCAGCAGGTCACTCAGTCCGGAATAGTTTGCGGCCGTGGCAATAATGGTGTGGTACGGATCGATCTGCCGGATCGCCTCCACCACGCGCGACTGAATACCCATCCAGCGATAGGGATCGGGAACCTCCGGCTCATTCATCAGTTCGTAGAAGATCCGGTCATGATCCTGTGCCGCGAAGTGCGCAGCCAGGATCCGCCAGAGCTGAACAAAGTCGTCCACTCCACGTTCGGTCGCCAGGTTGTGTTTGTACTCATCGTTGGGAAAGACGCAGAGCATCACCTCCAGATGATTGTCGAGCGCCTCCTGTACGGCATGATCCAGTTGCGCCAGCACCTCGGGATGCGCAGGATCCATCTGTCCATGACGCTCAATAAGCTCGGGGGCTATCCCCAATCGCACAAAATCAAACCCCATGGCGTGAATCGTCCCGAGATCGGTTGCATTCGTGAAGCTCTTAAAGTGTTGCGCGGAGAGATCGCCCGAGCTTGCAAACCATCCCGAAAGATTGATCCCGTGTTGGAGCGTTGCGGCGCGCTCAAAAGCTACGCTTTGAGCCGAAAGTGCCTGAGAAGCCATCCAAAATAACAATGCCGAAAATAGCAGTAGTCTACGCGCGTTCATCGATACCTCCCATCATGTTGCGGCAGCCTTCCATTACTCACTGATACCGTGATGTGATAACGTTCACATGGTCTCACAAAACCGCTCTGAACCAGATGCCTGCAAGCACTCTATGAATCGCAAGCCCACCATCAAAGACGTCGCCAACCTAGCCGGAGTAGGTCCCATGACCGTCTCGCGGCTGCTGAACCGCTCCGCGAATGTCTCCGAGGAAGCTGCAGCCCGCATCCACAGCGCGGTGGAGAGGCTTGGATACCGGCCCAATGAAATGGCGCGCGCCTTGCGCGGTCAGAAGTCCCGCACCATCGGCATTATTGTTCCGTACCTCTACGATCCTTTCTTCGCCATGTGCGCGCACGCCATCAACACCGTCGCCCGCGAAAACGGCTACTCGGTCATCCTGACTACATCGAATGAAGATGCCGACATGGAATACGCCGAGGCCCAGCTGATGATGCGCCGCCTGGTCGACGGACTCATCGTGATTCCCGCGAATCTGGGCCGTTCGCGCCTCAGCCTGCCGGAATTCCAGGCAACGCACATTGTGGCCATCGACCGTCCTTTGCAGGACCGCCGTTTCTGTTCTGTGCTTGTAGAAAACCGTGCCGGGGCCGAACGCGCCGTCGAGCATCTGATCTCCGTGCACGGCCACAAGCGCATCGCCGTCGCTGCGCTCAATGATCATGTCTATACCTTCCGCACGCGCCTTGAGGGTTATGACCGCGCCATGCGACGGGCAGGCCTGAAGCCGCTCCCCATGCTCCACTGCCCCACACCGGAGATCGCATCGGCCACGCTGCTCAAGGTGCTGCGCGGACCGGACGCGCCCACCGCACTGTTTACCGCGAACGGCCTCACCACCCGCTACGCGCTCAAGGCGCTGCTCGATGCGGGCATCCGCATCCCTGCCGACCTGGCCCTGGTGGCCTTTGACGACTTCGACATGGCGGAGATTCTTGAGCCCCGGCTTTCCACGGCGCGGCAACCGGCGCAGGAGCTGGGCCGCGTGGCCGCCAACCTGCTGTTTGACCGGCTGACCAGCGTGGAGGTTCCACCGCTCGGAACCCGCGTAGTGCTTCCGGTCGAATGGGTTGCGCGCCACTCCTGCGGATGCAATGGCTCAGTGTCTATGCATTCTGCCGAATAATCGTGAAACCAGACCGCCGGAGGCAGCAGTAGCCTTTTTCTCCTGCATCGCCACAGCCGCGGAGGGCTTAGCACCCGCCGCCGGTGTTGCCGTGATCGCATGTGTTTGCACCGCCGAAGACTGCGGTGCAGACGCATCGGTCTTTGGCGCAGGCACAGGCGCAGGTACAGGCGTAGGTACAGGCGCAGCGTTGAGATATTGCACAATGAGCGAAATTCTGCGGTTCGAGGGATCGAATGGATTGCCCGGCACGCGCAGCATCTGGTCGGCATAGCCGCGCACCTGCGAGACCTGGTTCTGGCGCAGCCCCTCTTCCTGCATCAGGCGGCGCGCGGCGTTGGCGCGATCGGTTGAGAGCTCCCAGTTGGTGTAGCCGGCGCGTCCGGCATAAGGATGCGCGTCGGTGTGGCCCTCAATCGAGAGATGGTTGGGGACCGTTCCCAGCTGCTGCGCAAGAGCGGTCAACAGCTCGCGGCCATTGGCGTTCAGCACTGCGCTGCCGGTCTGGAAAAAACTGCCGTCCTTGGTCTCCAGCAGTTCAATGCGCAACCCCTCCGGCGTTACCGTGATCTCAATCTGGTTGGAGAGCGCCTTGAGATCATTCAACGCGTGAACGCTCTTCTCCAACCGCTCTTTGAGCTGCTTCATGTTGTCTTTGGTGATCGGAAGATTGTCCGCGCTGCCGGAACGGTCTGTGCCGGTCAGCGTCGTGCGGCCCAGCGGATCATTGAAGTACCCGGCCACCGCCTTGCGCACGCTGGGATTGGTATTCATCAGCCACAGCACGATGAACAATGCCATCAGCGCCGTCACAAAGTCAGCGTAGGCCACCTTCCACGCGCCTCCGTGATGGCCTGCATGGCCCTTTGCCTTCTTGATCAGAATGATTGTCTTCGGCTCTGCCACAGGCTACGCTGCCTGTTCTTCCGGACGTTTCTCCGCCCCGGCCGGTTGTCCGTGGCATGCCGCCTCAACCTGGGTAAAGGTCGGCCTTACGTGCATCGGAATCGCGCGCCGCGCAATTTCCACCGCCTGCACCGGCGCATTGCCTCTGATGAAAGACACCATCAGCACGCGCAGCACATATAGAAACGCATGTTCCTCTTCAGCCTCCTTGGTCATATAGGAACCGATCGGCCCCACCAGCCCATAGCACAGCAGAATGCCGAGGAAGGTCCCCACCAGCGCCGCCGCAACCTTGTGTCCGATCTCCTCCGGAGGTCCGCCCAGCGCGCCCATGGTAATCACTACGCCGAGCACAGCGGCCACAATGCCCAGGCCGGGGAGCGAGTCGGCTACTGTCGTCAGCGCCGCCACCGGCTGGTGCGACGAGCGGTGCTGCACCTCCATGTCAAGATCCATCATCTGGTCAAGATCGAAGGGTTCCACGCCGCCGGTCACCGCCATCCGCATCGTGTCGCACACAAAATTGCACGCGGCCTCGTCATGGAGAAACGCCGGATACTCTTTGAAGATCAAACTCTCCGCCGGCTGCTCGATATCGGCCTCGATCGACAGCATGCCGGTGCGTCGCACCTTGTTCAGCAGCTCATACATCATCTTCAGCGTGGAGACGTACCGTTCAGACGTGAAGTGCGATTTGCCAAAGACGCCCAGGGCCGATGAAAAGATCGCCTTCAAGATATGCGGAGGATTCGCAATCAGCAGCGTACCGAAGCCCGCACCCACAATAATCAGAAACTCCGCCGGCTGCACGAGAACGGCGATATGGCCCTTCTCCATCAGAAAGCCGCCCAGCACGGCTCCGAAGACCAGCAGGATTCCTACGATGGCAAACATCGGCGCGCTTCCCCTCTACTTTTCACTGATTGCATTGACACGAACGCCGCTCTTCAGCACATACTCCGTCCTGAAACAGGTCGATTTGAAGGCGTCTGGCTTGTCTATCGGCGGGAATGGAAAGGGCTTTATTTCAGAGAAGATCGAAATTGGTCCTGCCTGAAGGAAACAGGAACCGATGGTGCGATATCACTTCGCCGCGGGGATCTGCACCACGAACTCCGTCTTTCCCGGCTCGCTCGCAAAGGTGATCTCTCCGCCGAACTGCCCTACGACGATGCGGTGCGCAATGTCCAGCCCAAGCCCAGTGCCAACCCCGGCGGGCTTGGTGGTGAAGAATGGCTCAAAGATATGGTCGCGGTTCTCGGGCGCGATGCCTCCGCCCTGGTCCGCGATGCCGACGAAGGCCTTCCCTTCTTCGACCCAGGTACGAATCACAATCTCGCCTTTTTCCGGCGAAGCATCTATGGCGTTATCGAGGATGTTGGTCCACACCTGGCTCAGCCCGGTGCCGGTCGTTTTGATGTGCGGCATCTCGGCGCTGAAGACCTTGCGGATATTCAATTCTTTTTGGCGGAATTTGTGAGCGAGGATGGTAAGTGTGCTCTGGATGCTGTCGGGGATATCGATTTCGCGCTCGCGGTTTTTATCGTCGTAGGCGTATTTTTTGACCGCGATCACCAGGTCCGTGACCCGCGTAATGCTCTCTTCAATGGTGCCAACCAGTTGCAGGCTCGATACCAGGGACTCAAGCCAGTTCAACGCATCCGAGAGGCCTCCTGGAGGAAACGCCCGCTGCGCGCATTCAATGTCTTCGTGCTTCCAGCCAACTGCTACCAGAGTCGGCGCGACCTTCCATGCGTTTTCGACTCCGGCGCCCTCCAGCCATCCCAGCAGCGCATCTTCGGCGTCCACCTGGTCCATTGAGTTCATGGCCTGCGGCTTACTGCTGCGCAACGCTTCGGCCAGCAACTGCGCCATGCAGCGTTTCTGCTCCGCGTTCATCTCCGTCTCAGTAAAGCGCAGGCTGATCTCCTGCAGATGAACAAGGTTTTCGCGAAGCTGTGCCGCTGCGCGCCGCGCCGCCGCGCCCGGGTTGTTCAGCTCATGCATGAGCCCGGCAGCCAGCGTTCCCAGCGACATGAGCTTTTCACGGTGCAGTGTCAAAATCTGGTAGGCCTCAAGGCGGCGGCCCATATTCGCCAAAATCCCGGCCCGCACTATGGGGCAGGTGCTCATCAGTCTCCAGAAGGCTGTGCTATCGATACGAAGAACTTTGCTGTCCGCAATGGTTTCTACAAGGACCGGGGTGGATGTGGCGCCTGTCAAAAGAGGCACTTCGCCAAAGGTGTCCCCGGCCTTCAACATGCCCAGCAGCGTGCAGCCGTTGTCCGCTTCAGGCTTGGTCGCACGGACCTCCCCTTCAAGCGCAATCCAGAAATAAAGAGTGGCATCGCCCGGGCTGAGAAGCGCGGTCCCGGCAGGCGCATCGATCACCTCAACGTCGCCCAGGCAATCGAGGTCCTGTTCCTTGATGTTTTGAAAAAGGGGGATTTGCCGTAATTGCGAGAGTAATTCTCTCGCGCCAACCAGCTTCGACGTCAAGTTCGTCTGCTTCACTTCCATCGTTCCGCTTTTCTCGTCAACCGGGAACCAGCCCGGAAATATAAAAACTTAAACGCAATCTCGTGAGTTGATTCCCAAGGCTCTCTCACTTTTTGCTGCTAAAACCGCCAAACATTTGCCACCCTAAAAGCGGGCCAGGTACTGGTGCATAAACTGCACCGCGATCGAACCCTCGCCCACCGCTGACGCCACTCTCTTCACTGAGCCGTGCCGCACATCTCCAGCTACAAAAACCCCCGGCATGCTGCTCTCCAGCAGATACGGGGCCCGATCTTCCTTCCATCTCCGCGGCAGCTTGCCGTCCACCAGCAAATCCGGACCCGAAAGGACAAAGCCGTGCGGATCGCGCATCACCTGCTCCGGCAGCCAGCTGGTTGCGGGCGCAGCCCCGATAAAAATGAACAGACCCGTCGTCGAAACCACCTTTTCTTCGCCCCTGCAGTTCAGCCGGAGGCCCTCCAGCCGGTTTTCCCCAATCACTTCCATCACCTGCGAACAGGTCTCCACCTTTATATTCGATGTGGCAGCGATCTGATCGATTAAATATTTCGACATACTGGACTCCAGCGACTCCCCGCGCACCAGCATGGTTACCTGCCGGGCATACTGCGAAAAGTGCATGGCGGACTGCCCCGCCGAATTGGCTCCGCCCACAATGTATACGTCCTCGTCTTTACAGGCGCGCACCTCGGCCATGGCTGCGCCGTAGTAGACGCCCACTCCGGTAAGCCGCTCAATTCCCGGAGCATCCAGCCGCCGGTAGTTCACCCCCATGGCGATCAGGCCCACATTGCAGGACACCTCCCGCCCATCCCCCATGCGGATGAGCCGGTACTGGTTCTCCGCGCGAATGCCGGTCACGCACTGGGTAAGGAACTCTACGCCAAAGCGCGAGGCCTGCACGTAGGCCCGCCGCGCCAGGTCCGCGCCACTCACTCCTGACGGAAACCCCAGGTAATTCTCAATCCGCGAGCTTGACCCGGCCTGCCCGCCTGGAGCCTCCGGCTCCACCAGCAGCGTCTTCAACCCCTCGGACGCGGCATAGACCGCCCCGGCCAGCCCCGCCGGGCCTCCACCGACCACTACCAGGTCGTAGAAGTCTTTTTCCGCGTGAGTGCTCAGGCCGATCTTCTCCGCCAGCGCCGTCTGCGTGGGCTGCACAATCGACGAGCCATCAGGAAACAGCACCGCAGGCAGTTTTCGGTCGTCCAGGCCATAGCGATCCAGCCACTCAAACGCCTCGCTCTCACGCTCCGGATCAAGCCATATATACGGAACCTGGTTGCGCGACAGGAAATCCCGCACCTGGTGGTCCATGGCCGACCAGCGCGGCCCAATCACCCGCATCCCCTCAAAGCGCGGCTTGTATCCCTCGCTCCAGGCGCCCAGCAAATCGTCCAGCACCGGATAGAGCTGCTCCTCCGGCGGGTCCCACGGCTTGGTCAGGTAATACTGAATTCTGGCCGTGTTAATGGCCTTGATCGCGGCCTCCGTGTCGGCATAGGCCGTCAGCAGAACGCGCCTCGCCTCGGGATAGACCTTTTGCGCCTTCTCCAGAAAATCGACGCCAGACATGCCCGGCATCCGCTGGTCAGAGAGAAACAGCGCAACTTCGTCTCCGCGCTGTTTGAGCTGCGCACAGGTATCGAGCGCCACCTGCCCGGACGCGGCGCGCAGAATCCTGTAATTCTGCCCATACTTCCGCCGCAGGTCCTGAATGATGGCCTCGAGGACACTGGCATCGTCATCAACCGCTAAAATGACCGGCTTACCCATGGTTTTTCCAGTGTATCCTCAGGCGCGGAAGCGAAACCAGCGCAGCTCATCCCCAGGCTGCCGCGCTCCAGTCCATATCGCCAATAGCGAGCGGCAACCACGCACGGCAGATATGAAGCTGCGGTTTCGTTGATTTGTGGAAATGGCGCGCAGTCGTTGACAGGTTGCAGCAGAGCTCAAACAATCCCAAAACGGGACATTACTTAGGTCACAAACATTCTTATTTTTATTTGCAAAGAGAACCTCCGTAAATTAGCCTGTGAGCACAACACCGCAACGCAAATGAATGACTTTCAACATATCTTTGGCAACATTCAATGATATGTCTCATGTATCATTTTTGTCCTGGTAAGAAATAAGAAGAATGCAGTCATCCAAATAAATATTTTCCGGTCGTTGAATGTGTAACCGCAACCATTGCGTGTAACATCCTCGATCATTTAGGGCGCTTTGTGTTTCCCCAGATGAAGCCTCCTTGTCTGCCTAACATAGAACGGTACGTGGGAGAAAATGAACAAGATCATACTTGCCGACAATCAGGCCATATTCAGAGCGGGAACAGCCAAGGTTCTGGCGATAGAGGACGATTTCCGCATCATCGCCCAGTGCGGCGATCCAATCCGGTTATTTCAAGTAATGGAAACTTTTCGGGAGGCGACTCTGATCTTCGCCTCTTCACTCAAGCTGACCACACTTCAACTGATGGCCCGCATTCGCTCCACCGGAGCCCGCGCCGTCGTCATTGCGGAAAACCATGAACCCATCCAGCCCTTCCTCGCCGACGGCGTCAACGGAGCCGTACATCGCTCCGTAAGCGGACCCTCGTTGATCGAGTGCATGCGCCGCGTCATTCACGGCGAACGCGGCGTCATCGCCAACGGCTGTCATGGCACCGTCCACGAAGAAGACCCGGTGGGCGCGCGCGTTCGCGACCGCCTTACACCGAAGGAGATGAAGATCGTAGCGCTCATCATCCAGGGCTGCAAGAACAAGGAGATCGCGCTGCGCCTGTTCACCACCGAACAGGTCGTGAAGAACTATCTGCGGAGCATCTACGACAAGACAGGGGTCTCCGACCGTCTGGAGCTGGCCTTGTTCACCATCCATCATCGAATGCTGGCTGAAGCCGCCATTGCGGCTGGCGAATTGATCATGCAGACCAGCTAAGAACTTCTTTTCCTTCGTCCCTTTCTCCAATAGCAGCAAACCCGCCCTTGTGGCGGGTTTGCTGTCTTCAACGACGCATCCAGCGATTGGTTCAGGAAAGCTTCTCCGCGACCGACTTCGCCTGCGTGAACAGATAGAGGTAATCGGGCCCTCCAGCTTTGGAGTCGGTGCCCGACATGTTGAATCCGCCAAAGGGATGCGCACCCACCATCGCTCCCGTGCATTTTCGGTTGAAGTACAGGTTGCCGACATGGAATTCGCGCCGCGCTTTGTCGAGCTTGACGCGGTCCTGCGTATACACCGCGCCGGTCAGCCCAAACTCCGTGTTGTTGGCGATGGTCAGCGCGCTGTCAAAGTCCTTCGCCTTCAGGATCGCCAGCACCGGCCCGAAGATCTCCTCCTGCGAGATGCGCGCTCCCGGCGCCACATCGGCGAAGACCGTCGGCTCGAGGAAGTAGCCCTTCTCCGGGGTTGCAATCGCCTTGCCGCCCGCGATCAATCGGCCCTCCGTCTTCCCCACTTTGATGTACTCCTGCATCGTCTTCAGCGCGCCCTCGTTCACCACCGGACCCATGTTCGCGTTCCCCGCCGGATCGCCCACCTTCAGCGTAGCCACCAGCTCGCGCACCCGCTCCACAAACACGTCGTAAACCGGCTCTTCCACAATCGCGCGCGAGCATGCCGAGCACTTCTGCCCGCTGAAGCCGAACGCCGAGGCGACCACCCCCGATACAGCCTTGTCCAGGTCCGCATCGGCGCTCACGATGATCGAGTCCTTGCCGCCCATCTCCAGAATCGTGCGCTTGATCCAAATCTGCCCCGGCTGCGCCTTCGCCGCGCGTTCATGAATATCCAGGCCCACTTCCTTCGAGCCGGTAAACGCGATAAAGCGCGTCTTCGGATGCTGCACAATCGCATTGCCGAACGTCGCTCCCGACCCCGGGCAAAAGTTCACCACGCCCGGTGGCAGCCCCGCCTCTTCCAGCACATCGACAAAGCGCGCGGCGATGGTCGGCGAATCGCTCGACGGCTTCAGGATGACGGTATTTCCCGTCACCGCAGCCGCCGCCGTCATGCCCGCCATAATGGCGACCGGGAAGTTCCACGGCGGAATCACCGCGCCGACGCCCAGCGGAATATACAGAAGCTCATTGCGTTCGCCTGGATATTGAATCGGCGTCGTTGACCGCGCGAGCCGCAGTGCCTCGCGCGCATAGAACTCCAGAAAGTCGATGGTCTCGCCCACGTCCGCATCGGCCTCGGCCCAGTTCTTTCCGACCTCATACGTCAACCACGCGCAGAACTCGAACTTGCGCTCACGAATGATCGCCGCCGCATTCAGCAGCAGCGAAGCCCGCTCTTCGGCCGCAGTGTGCTGCCACGTCTCGAACGCGCGCAAAGCCGCCTGCATGGCCTTCTCCGCGTGCTCCGCGCCGGCCTTTTGGTGAATACCCACCACCTGCGCGGGCCGCGCTGGATTCTTCGAGACGATCTTGCCCTCGGTCCGCAATCGCTCGCCGCCAATCACCAACTCGTACTCATGGCCGAGCATGTCGCCCACGCGTGTCAGCGCGTCCTGCATGGCATGCGCGTTCTCATGCTGGCTGAAATCGACAAAAGGTTCGTTGCGAAACGCGCCCTGCGGCGTGCGCGGAAGGATGACAGTAGAGATTTCGGTAGTGGCCATAACCTTCCAGTTTAGTCCTGTTCAGGAAAATGCGCCGAAATGGAAGGACACGACCCGAACCAGGAATGCGCTCCCAAAATAAACCCAACCCCCGCAAATCTTTGCAATCTCCCTCATAAGTCAGCCGCCCGAACGATAACCTTCGAGCAGAACGCGCCCATGCCCGAACCGCTCCAGACCGACTACCCGGCTGAATTTGTAGTGGCCAACCCTCCGGCTTTGCTGGCCCAGGGCCTCAGGCTCCACGCATCTGGAAAGCTTGCCGCTGCGGCCCACTGCTATCAGCAGTCGCTCGACATAAGTTCTCAAAATCCCGACGCGCTGCTGCTGCTCGGCATCCTCGCGCGGCAGACGCGGCATTTCTCTGAGGCGATCGCGCTCACCCAGGCGGCCATCGCGCAGCGCCCGGCCGCGCATTATTTCCTGAACCTCGCCTACGCGCAGCGCGCTGCCGGAAACCTTGCCGGAGCCGAAGAGTCCTGCCGCTCCGCCATCTCTCTCGCCCCGAATGACGCAGCCGCGCATTGCTGGCTCGCGGAGATCCTGCTCGACCGTGAAGAGTATGCGGATGCGCAGCGTTCCTGTGAGCACGCGCTCGCCGCGCAGCCCGGCTTTGCCCGCGCGCATCACGGCATCGGGAACATTCTTTGCAGGCAGGGTGACTTCGCCGCAGCCGCAGCCTGCTACCGGCAGGCGATTATGCTCGCACCACGACAGGCAGAGTTCCACTTCGGGCTGGGGTACGCGCTCAACCGGCTGGGAGACACGCGCAAGGCCCGCGCGGCCTTCACCACTGCGCTGAAACTGCGGCCCAGCTTCACCGAAGCTCATCTGAATCTCGGCAATCTCTACTACGACCGAGGAATCTTCCCCGCCGCCGCCGCGCATTATCAATCCGCGCTGCGCATCCGGCCCTGCTATGCCAAGGCCTGCATCAACCTCGGCAATGCGCTCGCCGAAAAGAAAGATTGGGCTGCAGCCCGCGCGTGCTTTCAGAAAGCGCTCGCACTCGTCCCGGCCAGCGCCGAACTTCACAACAGTATTGGCAATCTCCACTACAGCCAGAAAAATATGCTCGACGCCGCCCAGCACTACCGTCACGCATTGGAACTCGACTCCAGTTATGCCCGCGCCCACATCAACCTCGGCAATGCTCTGCTGGCGCTCGGCCAGCACAGTCAGGCGCGTTCCTTTTATGAGCGCGGCCTCACACTCGACGCCGCATTGCCCGGTGCGCTCTACAATCTCGCACTGGCGCAGCTTCGCGACGGTGAATTTTTGGAGGGCTGGCGCAACTATGAATCGCGCTGGAGCTTTGAGGAGCTGCATCTGCGGCGAAGAAATTTCCGCGCACCGCTCTGGCGCGGCGAGCCGCTTCACGGAAAAACTATTTTGCTGCATGCCGAGCAGGGCCTTGGCGACACCATTCAATTCGCGCGCTACGTGCCGCTAATCGCCGCGCGCGGTGCTCGCGTCATTCTGGAAGTGCAGCCGCCGCTCGTTCGCTTGTTACAGCAGCTACCCGGAGTCGAGAGCGTTATTCCCTACGGAGCTGGCCTGCCCGCCTTCGACTGCCACTGCCCACTCATGAGCCTGCCTCTGGCCTTCGGCACAACAACGGAAACCATCCCGTCGCCTGAGGGCTATCTGAACGCCGAACACACGGCCAATTCCAGCCATAGTAAACAGCGCATCAACATCGCGCAGCGCATCGGTATTGTTTGGTCCGGCAATCCGCGTCACAAGGGCAACGCCAACCGCTCCATGCCGCTCGAAGCGCTGCTCCCGCTTACCGATGTCCCCGGCCTTACTCTTATTTCGCTGCAAAAGGGCACGGGCATCGAACAGCTTGCACCGCTCCAGGGCCGCGTTCCGATTGAAGATGCCGCATCATCGCACGCCGATATGCACGAAACAGCCGCGCTGGTCCGCACGCTCGACCTGGTGTTGACCGTGGACACCTCCATCGCGCACCTCGCGGGCGCAATGGCCAAGCCTGTCTGGATCATGCTTCCCTGGGTGGCCGACTGGCGCTGGATGGAACGACGCGCAAATAGTCCGTGGTACACCAGCGCGCGCCTCTTCCGGCAAACGTCAGCCGGTGACTGGGGCTCGGTCGTGAGCCAGATCATTGCCGCACTGCGGAATCAAAATCGATAGACGATCCCGCCGGCAATAATCGGATAAAAGCTCAGCCAGTTAGCATCATTCTGCAGTCTCTTCCGCTCCACCGCAATATTCGATTGCACCGACGGATCATCGGCGATGTTCTGACAGTAGTGCTGTCCCGCGTCCGTGCAAACTACGCCCGAAAAATTCAGCACGGTCTGCGGATTGCCGGTATACGCAAAGCCCACCTCAAACGGGAAGGCCCAGTGGCGTTTGTGTTCTCCTCGAACCCAATCTCCCCAGCCTACGGTAAACGTCGGCGCGGTGCGCTCGAACCTCACCGCTCCCGACGCCTGCACCGGGCCGGCCGAGCCGCTGTAATAATTCACATTGTTCAGCGTGAAGGAATTGCCTGCGGCGATCGACGCGGAGCCGTATGCGCGATTGCTGCTGCCAAACAACACTCCCGGACTCAGGTGAAAACTGCTGCGATGAAAGGGATACCAGTCCACGTTGGCCTGCTCCGACTGCAGCACCACGTTCGCCGAGAAGGGAACGCTGCCCACCGACCGGTTGATGCCGAAGCTGAAATAGCTGCCGCCCGCGCGCAGATTTAACGAACGCGTCAATGAGACGGCGACTCTTCCGCCAAAGCCCAGCGGGCTCGAATAGGTCCCGATGCCGTAGTGGCGGAAAAGCCACGGCTGCTCCGAAACCTGCGGAGCAACCTGAGCACGAGCGCCATTGCCGCCCGTGGCTACCGTATTCATGCTGCTACTGCTGGAAGACGCATTTGCGGTGATAACAGCCGGGCCGCCGGCCACATCCGCCTGCTGCGCGAAAACAGTGATGGCACAGGATGCTGCAAGAGCCAGCATCAGGACACGTCGGGGGAGAAGTGTCATAAATTCAAAACCTCAAGATCCGAAAACTGACAACGAGCGGGAAAAATATGCCTGACGTAGCCTTGTGCCTGCACGCTACTGAACCCGGACAGGGGGTTCAGGCTTGTTTTTTGTCTGCGAATGCAGAACATTGTGCGTAGTCTAGCACCGCTCTTGCCGCCTCTTACATCGGCGGATGAGGATTCAGAGGTGAGAGTGAATCGAGAGAGTTATCCCGCGATGCTTTCCGTGCGCTGGGACATCTTCGCCGTGCGCTCGATCTTCTCCCAGTTGAAGGGCCGCCCGTCGATGGCGCGCTTGATCGTCTTGAACAGCACAATCGAGAACACCTGGCGGTAGGCAAAACGCTGCAGCCAGATGTGGAACAGCAGCCAGACGTCGCCCTTGCTCGCCGGATGCCGGCGCTCCAGCGAAAAAGCCAGGGCCGAGGTGATGAAGTCGATGACCAGAAACGCCAGGAAGTAAACAACGAGCTTCTCAAAGCTCGCCGCGCTGGCCGTCTCCGGATGGAAGTGTCGGTCGACGAAGTAATGAATCATCCCGCCGACGAACATGATGTCGATAAATGGAGAGACCAGCGGCAGCAGAATCTGGAACACGATGATATTCGGCAGCGCGAACAAGCCCATGGCCCGATTGGTACGGAAGGCGTGCTTGTGCTTGAAGACCGCCTGCAGCGTGCCGAACGACCACCGGAACCGCTGCCGCATCAGCCCGCGCGCATTCACCGGGGCCTCGGTAAAAGCCAGCGCCAGGTCTTCGTAGATCACCTTGTAGTTCTGCTCCAGCAGATTCATCGTGAGGTCGGCGTCTTCGGCCACGGTATTGATGGGATAGTTGCCGCCCTTGTGTACCGCCGCCGTGCGCCACGCGCCAATCGCGCCCGGCACCACCGTCACAACGTTGAACAGATCCAGCGCGCGCCGCTCAAAGTTCTGGCTGGTGATGTATTCAAGCGCCTGCCACTGCGTCCATAGGTTTACGCGATTACCCACCTTGGCGTTGCCCGCCACTGCGCCCACACGCGCATCGGCAAAGTGGTAGATCAACTTTGACACCGCGTCCGAAGCAATCACTGTATCGGCATCAATGCCCACATAAATCTCTTCCGTCACATGCTGCAGGCCGAAGTTCAGCGCCTCTGCCTTGCCTGCATTCGGTTTTGTGAGCACCGTGAGCTTGCCAGCGGCAATCTCCGCGCGGTACGCCTCTCGCGCGGTCTCAAAAGTGTTGTCAGTCGAGCCGTCGTCCACCACAATCACGCGCAGGTTCGGATAATCCGAATTCAGAACCGAGCGAATGGTGCGGACAATCACCATCTCCTCGTTGTAAGCCGGGATCAGAACCGCCACCTGCGGCTCGTAAACGCCGGGTGGAACCTTGCGGCGACGCAGCCGGTCAATGAACGCAAACAGCCCGATCAGAATAAGACGCGCGCTCATCAGCACGTCGCCCAGGAAGAACACATCGACCACAAAGTGGTTGAAGAACGAGAAGAAAAAGAATGCCACCGAATCGACGCGTGCCTGCCAGCGCATCTTCGGCGTGATGGGCGGCATGACCTGCGCACTGGTCTTGCCCATCAGGGCCGACACCAGAACCAGCTTGTAGCCTTTGTTCCGGAGTGTGGTAATCAGCAGCGGCAGCGCGGCCAGCGTCGCCGAGCGGTCGCCGCCGCCGTCGTGCATCAGGATGATGCTGCCCCGCATCCACGAATTCGTCTTCATGTTCTGGATCTGCTGAAGAACCGTATCGACGATCTCTTGCGGCGACTTGCGCGGATGCTCGTTCCAGTCGTCGGTGTCGATCTTGTCGCCGATGATGGTGTAGCCCATCTGCTGAATGCGGTATGCGGGAGCGGCCTGATCGTTGGTGTCCGGCTCCTGGTCGATCGAGTAGGGGGGGCGGAAAAACAGCGGCTGAAGTCCGAGCTTCGCGGCAAACAGCCGCTCGGTCATGTTCAATTCCCACCGCAGCTGGAAGTCGGAAATCTCGCTGATGTCCGGATGCGTGTAGGTGTGGCTGGCGATCTCATGCCCCTGCCGGATATATTCCTTCAGCAGCCCGGGATAATCCTGCGCCTCCTCGCCAATCACCATGAAGGTGGCCTTCACGTTGTACTTTTTCAGCACGGCCAGGATCTTCGGCGTCCAGGTCGGGTCCGGGCCGTCGTCGAAGGTCAGCGCCAGTTCGTGCGGATTGTATCCGTACTGCTCCACCACGTAGGAGCGCGGCAGCTCGGTCATCTCCTCATCGGTCACGGTGAAGTTGTCCGAGTCCATGTCGATGGTGCGGCTGCCCGACTGCGGCTGCGCGACAATGCGAAGAATGTCGCCTTCGCCCTCGGTGTCCACGTCGTTGCCCGGCGGTACAGCCTCCAATTGCTGCGGCGCGTCCTTTGCCATGGGGCGGTCCCACACCGACCACAGCGAGCCGTCTTCAATGCCCAGCCGCCACAGCGCAAAGGTCCGTATGCCCATCAACCGCGCGTCGCGCATCTCGTTCAGGGCCGTCACGCCGTCCAGGAACCACACCTGGTGGCGGATTTGCGCATCTTCATCGTCGTAGGCAAAGTGTGGATTCAGCTCATCGCCTTCCAGATGCACATCGGCATCGGAATCAGCGGCCCTCTGCCATGCCTCCTGCACGCTCAGATCGGTCACATCCAGCACCTTGTCCGAAGGCTTCTTGCCCTTTTCCGGCAGCGGCATCGACCAGTCGTACCCGTAATTGCCCATGCCGCAGATGATCTTCTGCCGGGGAATCGCCTGCACCATGCGCTGCAGATTCGCGTCGAACCAGTCCTGAGCCGCAACCGGGCCAGGTTCGCTTGAGTCCTCATGCTGGTCGTAATTCATCAGGATTACGCCGTCCGTGTTCGCCGCCAGTTCTTTAAGAAACCAGTCTTTGTTGCCGATCTCCACGTTGACGTACAGGCGCAGATTCTTCGCGTGAAAGTCGTGATAGATGTCCCTGATCCACTGCGCGTAGAGCGCCTGGTCCTTTACCGGAACCTCCTCGAAGTCCAGGCAGATGCCGTGATATCCCGGATTCGCGTACAGGAACCTGTCGAGCTGAATATGGAGCCAGTGGCGACCCACTGGATTCTCCAGCATCTTGCCGATCGCGTCTCCGTTCCACTGCTGGGTCAGCGGATCGTAATCGTTCAGCATGGGGAAGACTTCCATGTCTTCCTTCGTCGCCGAAATCAGCCGCGCAACGCGGTTCTGCGGATCGACGCCATGCACGCCCGTCTTATCCACTACGCTGTAAAGCCGAATCGGATACTCCGGTGTAGACCCAAGCATGTCGCCTGTCGCCGAGATCACATGCAGCCAGTCGGGATACAGCATATCGATCTGATGGATGTGCTGTTTCAGCGAGGAATAGCTGGGCTCATCATTCTGGTAGAAGGCCGCACGCAAACCCTCACCTTCATTCAAGGTGACGTCCGACGGCCTGCTGTGCGATCTCCGGTGCGATTGGCTCTCCAGGTTCTTCCGGAGCTTATCGCCGATGCGCCGCTCCTTCAGCGCCTTGTAGTTGCGCTTCTGGGTCGGCATCAGCAGATCGGGCAACCGCTCTCCCTTTAATATGCTGAAGATAAAAATGATCCCGACAACCGTAGCGAGAAAAAAGCCCACATCGGTAAACCGGCGGAGTCGCTTCCATCGCTTAAGATTCGGGTCGTAGAAAATTTGCTTCATCGTGGGTGCAACAACCAGCTCTCTATTACTTTACAGGCACAGCGTTATCCGGCTCTAAACCCTGTACCTTGAGGCTCATACCTTGTAGGCTGCCTGTATGCGTTCTTCGCCCTCGGCGTATTCCCGGCTTCCCACACGCTGGTGGGTCGTGCTCCTCGCGCTCGCCGCCGGTGCCGCGCTCCGCTTCTGGTTCATCTACGCCTATCCTGAAATCCTCGGCGACCCGCTCATCTACGGCTCGATTGCCAAAAACTGGATGCTGCACGGCGTCTACGGAACCACCACCAGCGGGGATCTGCTGCCCACGCTCATTCGCCTGCCCGGCTATCCGCTCTTCCTCGTAGGCTGCTTCAGTCTCTTCGGCATGGAGCATTACCACGCCGTCATGTACGCGCAGGTCGTCATCGATCTTGCCACCTGCCTCCTGCTCGCCGCCTTCGTGGACAGAATCTGGAACCGCAAGGCCGCCTGGTGGGCGCTCTGGCTCGCCGTGCTCTGCCCGTTCACGGCAAACTACACCGCCGTTCCGCTTACAGAAACGCTGGAAGTCTTCTCCGTCGCGCTGGCCCTCTATGCGCTCGCGCGCTTTCTTCAGACACCCCGGTGGAACTGGGCCATTCTTGAAGCCCTCGCCTGGACCTATGCCGCGCTGCTGCGCCCCGACGGCCCGCTGATCGCCGTTGCCCTGTGCCCGGCCATGGTCTGGTACGGGCGCAAACGCTGGGGCACGGCGCGCATGATGAAGTTTGCCCTCGCCGCCGCCTTGCTCTCCATTCTGCCCTTCATTCCCTGGACCATCCGCAACTGGCGCACCTTTCATGTCTTCCAGC
>JBARHV010000081.1:0-21059 GCA_049799415.1 Silvibacterium sp. | reverse complement strand
TTCCCGCACACGCCGCAAAATGCGCGACATGTATGGGGCACCCGGGTTTGGTGGGCAGTTGAGAAACAGCAGGTCCTTCGACTGCGTTCGGCGCGAGTGCGCCGAACTTCGCTCAGGATGACATCGGTTGGGTGGGTGCTCAGGATGACATCGGTTGGGTGTTCAGGAGGGCATCGTTTTATTTGGCGCTGTCTTGAGGGATTGCCAGTTGTCTTCGAGGAAGAGGCGGATGGCGGCGATACCGGCGGCTCCGGCGGCGATGCAGGTGAGGGCGTTTAGTTTTGTGACTCCGCCTAAGGCGAAGACGGGGATGGGGTGAGCAGCTTCTACGGCTTGTTTGAGTGATTCGAGGCCGAGGCCGGGGAGTTTATTGGCGGTGTTTTCGGTGGAGATGATTTTTTCGAAGACTGGCGCGTAGAGGATGAGGGTGTTTGTGGTGGTGGCGTGGGCGTTCTGTTGTGACTCTTCTTTTGCTTTCAGAACTTCGTAGAGGGAATGGCAGGCGTGGCTTAGGATGGCTTCTCTTCCGGAGCGGGTGTAGAGGCTGCGTGCTTCTTCGGCGGCGTTGGTGGGTGCGCTGGCGGGGAGGTGGATTCCGTCGGCTTCGGCTTCGAGGGCGACTTGGGCTGGACCGTTGAGCAGGATTTTTGTCGGGGTGTTTTGCTTGCGAACGGTGGCTACGATTTGTTTTGTCAGCGCGAGGAGTTCGGAGGGGGTGAGGTCCTTCTCTCGGACCTGGATGTAGTCGATGTTGTTGCTTGCCCAGAGGCGTACGAGATCGATGAGCGCGGTACGGCGGTCTTGCTCAGTTCCTGGCAGTAGAGCACGATTTGTGATGGCGTAGAGCTGCATCGTTATTAGTGTAGGTGGGTTTGTGGCTGGGATGGGAACCGCAGGTTCTTCGACTCGTTCGCTTCGCGAACTTCGCTCAGAATGACATCAAAAACAAAAATGACGGATCCCACCCTTGCCGCAAAGAGCTCGTCAAGGATGGGGTACCCGCGAGACTTCGCTCAGGATGACAACGCGATCAATAAGCAGATGTTTTCCCGTCTGTACTTTGCGTCGATTTTTCTGTTTTGGGAATTGGGTTTCGCTTTGGGATGCGGCGGATTCATACAGCATCGTGCATCTTAGAGTTAAGATAGCGCGTGGTAGTGTCAGCGAGTACGTCTTCTCGGAGAACATGGCTACATACGACTTACTGGTGATCGGTTCGGGACCGTCGGGGCAGCGCGCCGCGGTTTCGGCGGTGAAGAAGGGCAAGCGCGTGGCGCTGGTGGAGATGCGCAACGTGGTGGGCGGCGTGTGCATCAACACCGGCACCATTCCCAGCAAGACGATGCGCGAGGCGGTGCTGCATCTTTCCGGCTACAACTATCGCTCGATTTACGGCATGAACTATCGCGTGAAGGAAAAGATCACGATGTCGGATCTTGCCTTTCGCGTGCAGCATGTGATCAAGACGGAGATTGACGTGACCGAGGCGCAGCTTTCGCGCAACGGCGTGGATGTGGTGACGGGTGTAGCGAGCTTTGTGGACGACCACCATGTGCGCATCAGTGGCGCGAACGGCGAGAACATTCTGGAGTCGGACAAGATTGTGATTGCTGTGGGGACGAAGCCGGCGGATTCGCCGAAGGTCCCGATGAACGGGCGCACGATTATCAGCAGCGACCAGATTTTTGAGATGCAGAACTTGCCGAAGACGCTGATTATTGTGGGCGGCGGCGTGATCGGCGTGGAGTATACGTGCATGTTCGCGGCGCTGGGCGTGCGGGTGACGCTGGTGGAGAAGAGGCCCAGGCTGCTGGAGTTTGCGGACCAGGAAATTGTAGAAGCGTTGAGCTACCATTTGCGCGACAGCCGGGTGACGATGCGGCTGCATGAAGAGGTCGAGAGCGTGGAAGAGCTGGCCGATGGGACGGTGGTGGCGAACCTGGAGAGCAAGAAGCGCATCTCGGGCGACGCGTTGCTGTACGCGGTCGGGCGGCAGGGCAATATCGACGAGCTGAACCTGGCGGCGGCGGGGATCGAGGCCGACGCGCGGGGGCGGATTCCGGTAGACAAGGACTTTCGGACGAAGGTTCCGAATATTTTTGCGGTGGGCGACGTGATCGGGTTTCCGAGCCTGGCATCCGTCTCGATGGAACAGGGGCGGATTGCGGTGGAGCGGGCGTTCGGCGATGAGGCGGTGCAGTCGAACCCGAGCTTTTATCCTTACGGGATTTATACGATCCCGGAGATTTCGTTTATCGGCAAGACGGAAGAGCAACTGACGGAAGAGGACGTTCCGTATGAGGTGGGCGTGGCGTACTACCGCGAGATTGCGCGCGGACAGATTCGCGGCGACACGACGGGACGGCTGAAGCTGATTTTTCATCGCGAGACGCGGCAGATTCTGGGCGTTCACATTATTGGCGAGGGCGCGGCGGAGCTGGTGCATATTGGGCAGGCGGTGATGATTCTGGGGGGCGTGGTGGATTACTTTATCGACAGCGTCTTTAACTATCCGACGCTGGCGGAGGCGTACAAGGCAGCGGCGTTCAACGGCATCAACCGGCTGGCGCGGTTCGAGAGCTAGAAACTGACGAGGAGAAACAGGGTGGCAAAGACCGTCGGCGTAGTGATGACAGAGTGGGTTGTGGCCGGGCTGATCGACGGCCACAAGCTTGCGGGCGAACTGCGCCATTTTCCGGAAAAACGGGACGAGGAGACGGAAAACAACGGCGCGTTGATCGAGATGCCGGCTGACGCGCTATGGGAGATGATCTGCGATCACATTGCCGCGCTGGCTCCGGCGGGGTCCGGGGTGGAGGCGGTGGGCCTGGCTATGCCGGGGATGATTCGCAACGGCGTGGTGGAGGACTCACCGAATCTTCCGCAACTGAAGGGCGCGAAGGTGGTGGAGGCGATCCGAAGCGGGCTGGCGGCGCGGAAGCTGGATTATCCGATTTCCGCGCTGAATGACGCAGACGCAGTGGCGGCGGGGCTGGCGGCGACACGCGGGCAACTGGACCGGCTGGTGCGGGTGTGGACGATCGGCAACGGGATTGGCTTTGGGAGGTTTCCAAACACGGAAGAGCCGTGGGAGGGCGGGCATACGGTGGTGACGCTCGATCCCAAAGAAAATTACTGCGCGTGCGGCGGCAAGGGGCACCTGGAAGGCATTATGGGCCATCGCGCGATGCGGCTGCGGTTTCTCGATCTGGAGCCACATGAGATTTTTGAGCACGCGCGCAAGGGAGACCGGCGCTGCGTGGAGTTTGTGGAGTTGTGGCATCGGGCGCTGGCGGCGGCGACGGCCTCGCAGATTCATCTGGAAGGGCCGGGGAAGTTTTACTTTACCGGACGCGACATTGACCGGCTGGACCTGGCGGCGCTGAAAGACTTTCTTTACAAGATGGTGAAGATGAGTCCGCTGCAGAGCTACTCGCTGGAGGTTTTACAGGAAGACTCGGCCATTGCGGTGATTGGAGCGGGTGCGGCGGCGCTCAGCAGGTGACCAGCCTCCGGCGGCGCCTGCGCGGCGGGCGGTCCTTCCACCCCAGCGAGCAAAGATCGCTCGCTGGGGACCCCGGTTTGCCGGACGGGCGGGCGTGGGAGCGAAAGAGGATACGGCCCTCTTTCGCACCCACGCTGCTGTCGTTGACTCTGACTTGCCAACTGCGCGGGTGCGCGAAGTCAAGATAGATACGGTTGCGGTTGTAGTGTACGAAGCCATTCCTTCTGCGACCAACGGGAGTGGCGGCGCGAAGCGACCTTCGGCTTCGCTCAGGGCAGGCTCATGCCTGTGCGGCGAGCGGTTTGGTAGACTCCGGTTGTGAGTCTTGACGAATTTTCCCTGAAAATTGAGAGATATTTTGCGGCTGGCGCGAATGCTGTTGGTGATGCGGGCGCTATGGCTGCGTTTGAAGAGTTGCGCGCGGCACTGGAGTCGGGTGCGGTTCGGGCTGCGGAGCCTGACAGCGCGGCGGCGATAGGCTGGCGGGTGAATGCTTGGGTGAAGCGGGGGATTTTGCTGGGGTTTCGGCTGGGATCGCTGGCGGCTTCGGGGGATGGGTTGTCGTTTGTGGACAAGCACACGTATCCGGCGCGGCGGTTTACTCCTGCGGATGGGGTGCGGGTGGTTCCGGGCGGGTCGGCGGTGCGGGCCGGGGCTTATGTGGCGAAGGGCGTGGTGTGCATGCCTCCCATGTATGTGAATGTGGGCGCGTATGTGGATGAGGGCACGATGGTGGATTCGCATGCGCTGGTGGGAAGCTGCGCGCAGATCGGCAAGCGCGTGCACCTGAGCGCGGCGGCGCAGGTGGGCGGTGTGCTGGAGCCGGTGAACGCGAGTCCGGTGATTCTTGAGGATGACGTGCTGGTGGGCGGCAACTGCGGGGTGTATGAAGGCACGATTGTGCGGAAGCGCGCGGTGCTGGCGGCGGGAACGATTCTGACGCGCGGGACTCCGGTGTACGACGTGGTGCGTGGCGAGGTGCTGCGGGCGGATGGCGAGACGCCGCTGATCATTCCGGAGGGTGCGGTGGTGGTTCCGGGATCGCGCGCGGTGCATAAAGGCAAGGCGGCGGAGTGGGGGTTGAGTGTGTACACTCCGGTGATTGTGAAGTATCGCGATGAGAAGACGGAGCTGAGCTCGGCTCTGGAGGATTTGCTGCGGTAAGGTGCTGGCCGCACGGGCACACGCGGCTTCGCCGCCTTCTGTGGCAGGTTGAGACTTGTGGCCCTCCCGTTGGTCGGGAGAGCCGTTTCATTTTGTTAAGACGGATGCTCTTGCTTTGGAGCTTGAGCGCTGAACGTTCCCATCCAAGCCAGTCGCGCCGGTGCGTCCTGAGCTGCGTTGCCTTGCGAAGCAAACAGAGAATTAAAGGATCGATAATTGAGCCATGGAATTGAGTGCGGACGACCGGCTGTTTGTTTTGACGGGCGCGGGGATATCGGCGGAGAGCGGACTGGCGACGTTTCGCGGTTCGGGCGGATTGTGGAACGGACATCGCGTGGAAAAAGTTGCGACGCCGGAGGCGTGGCAGGCGAATCCTGAACTGGTGTGGCGGTTCTACTCGATGCGGCGGCGCGATGCGATGGCGGCTGAACCTAACGCCGGGCATCTTGCGCTGGCGGCGATTGAGAAAAAACTGGGCGAGCGGGTTTATCTGTGTACGCAAAATGTGGATGATCTGCACGAACGCGCCGGTTCCCGGCACATTCACCACATGCACGGAATGCTGTTTCAATCGCGCTGCGTGCGCTGCGAAGTTCCCTTTCCGGACAGGGCGTCGTATGAGAGCGCCGGGGAACTGCCGAGATGTTTCGACTGCGGGGAACGCGTGCGCCCACACATTGTCTGGTTTGGCGAGGTTCCGCTGGATATGGACGGCATTTACCGCGAGCTGGAACGCGCGACGGTGGTGCTGGTTGTCGGCACTTCGGGGTCGGTGTATCCCGCTGCGGGATTCGTGAGTCTTGCCAATCGCCGAGGGATTCGTACGATTTATGTTGGGCCGGAGGAGCCGATGAATGCCGGCGCTTTCGATGAGATTGTCCTGGGAACGGCAGCGGAGGTCCTGCCGCAGATGCTGTGAAGCCGATGCGATTTCGGACTGTTCAACGGAAGCAATGGAACGTGTAAGCTCGGTTGAAGGAGCGCGGACTGATGATGCCCATTGAACTTTCCAAGCAGGCGCGCGCGGATGCGATCGCTTCGATTCAACGCTACTTTGAAGAAAATTTGCCGGAGCCTATCGGCGAGATGCCGGCGGGACTGCTGTTGAACTTCTTTGTTGAGGAGATTGGGCCGGTGATCTACAACAAGGCGGTTGCGGACGCGCAGGCGCGCATGACGCAGCGCGTTTTCGACCTTAGCGGTGAGCTGTATGCGGATGAATTCCAATACTGGCCCAAGGTTGATGCGAAGCGGAAGAGCCGGCGGTAGCGGCGGGAATAAAAAGCAGCAGACGCCGACGGAGAAATGCTTTATCCGATTGCGGGCGCGAAGCGTTGATGCTATTCAGCTCGGAGCGCTTTTACCGGATCGACTGATGCGGCGCGGAGCGCGGGGATGATGCTGGCGATCAGGGCGCAGAATCCAAGCGCGAGCACGGAGACGGCGAGGACGACGGGGTCCCATCCCTTGACCTGATAGAGCTGATTGGCGATGAGGCGGGCGCATGCGATGGAGACAGGGATGCCGATGAGCAGTCCGATGAGGATCTGGGTGAAGGCTCCGCGCAGGACGAGGCGAACGACGTTGCCGCGGTTTGCTCCGAGCGCCATGCGGACGCCGATTTCGCTGGTGCGGCGCTCGACGATGTAGGCGGTGACGCCGTAAAGACCGACGGCAGCGAGGACCAAAGCGAGGATGCCGAAGAGTCCGGTCATTTGCGCGACGACGCGCTGCTGATCGAGGCGGTTGGCGACCTGCTGGTCCATGGTCTGGATATCGATGATGGTGAGGTTGGGGTCGACCTCGGCGAAGGCGCGGCGGATTTGCGGCTCCAGGCCGTTCATGCTGCCCTGCAACTCAAGCACGACGCTCTCGATGAGGTGGGAGCGGTCATCGACCTCCTGCATGAGAGCTGAGTCGTAATGGACGTGCTGTGCGAGGGGAACGAAGAACAGGGGGCGTCGCCAGTGGCCGCTGGGATCGGTGTAGTTGGCCTCGCGGACGACGCCGACGATCCTGAAGGTTCCGCTGTACTGGACTTTGTCGAGGCCGAAGAAGGTTCCGATGGGGTCTTCGCCTTTTTTGAAGAACTTGCGCACAAAGGACTCGTCGACGACGGCGACATTTTGCGTGGCCGCCGTGTCCTGATCGGTGATGCTGCGACCACGGAGGATGCGCTCGCCCATGGTTTCCAGATAGCCGGGACTGACGTGATCCCATGATGAGCCCTCGTCGTCATTGACGTTAGGGATGCCGTGCCCTTCACGAATGACCATTTCGCCCCAGTTATCTGTAAACGGAGAGTAGAGAGCGAGGGCGGCGTGCTGCACGCCGGGGATGCGCGACAGGCGGTCCTGCAGCTCGCGGTAGGTGGCGTCGAGCTTGGCGGGAGGGTAGCTGGAAAAAGGCGCATTGACGCTGATGTTGATGCGATGGGCGGTTTCGAAGCCGAAATCCTGATGCTCCATTTTCTGCAGGCTGCGGGTGAGGAGTCCGGCCCCGGCGAGCAGGACGATGGAGAGCGTGGCCTGGACGACGACGAGAATCTTCTGGGGCAGAGAAGAGTTGTCGCGGGTGCTGCGGTTGGCTCCGCGCAGGGCCTCGGCGGGATTGGTGAGCGAGGTGAGCCAGGCGGGGACGGTGCCGAAGAGCACGCCAGTGACGAGGGACAGAACGAAAGCGAAGGCAAGAACAAACAGCGATGGACGGGCATCAATGGGGACGAAGTGGGCGCTGTGGAAGGCAAGCGCGACGATCATTTTGACGCCGAGGTAAGCGACGGCGATTCCGGCGAAGCCGCCGAGCAGAGAGAGGACAATGCTTTCGGTCAGCGATTGGCGTATGAGGCGTTTTCTGGAGGCTCCAAGAGCGAGGCGGACGGAGGTTTGTGGGCGGCGCGCGGCTCCGCGGGCGAGGAGCAGGTTGGCGATATTGGCGCAGGCGATGAGCAGCACGAGGGAGCAGACGGTGAGAAGGATGCGCAGGCTATCTTTGTAGTCCTCCTTCATTTCTCCGACTCCGGCGCCCGCAGGGATGACGGTGATGACCTGTTTGGGGGCGATGGCCTTGATTTGCGGCAGGTATTCCTTCAGGTCCTGGCCGACAAAGTCGGTGACGAACCAGTGCTGCAGGATGGCGGTGAAGCGCGCGGAGAGGCCATTGGTGGTGGCTCCGGGGCGAAGACGGCCGATGACACGGAGCCAGGCGCTGGTCTGCTTGAGGATGGAATTTTTGCCGGTGAGCAGAGGCTCCTGCTGGACGGGAACCCAGATCTGGGGAGGGTCGCCGCGGAGAGTTTCACCATAGAAGCCGGGAGGGGCGATGCCGGTGATGGTGAAGGGATGACCGTCGATGACGAAGCTGGAGCCGATGACTTTTGGATCGGAGCCGTACTCCTGCTGCCAGGCGCGATAGCTGAGAGTGGCGGCGGGCGATGCAGAGGGCTGGTCGTCGGACGGCATGAGTGTTCTGCCGGCGATGGCCTGAATGCCGAAGGTCTCAAAGTAGTTTCCGCTGACGTACTCGCCACGCAGCGGCTTGGTTTCGCGGTCCGTATCGCTGCGGCGCACGCTGAACTGCGATCCACCGGCCTGGAAGGCGGCGAGCTGCTCGAACTCGGGCGCGGCGTCTTTGAATCGCAGATAGAGCTGATAGGGATACATACCCCATTTGGTTTGCGGACCGCCTTCAACGCAGCAATCGTTGCCTTCTCCAATGCGATAGAGGCTGGAGGGATCGACCACGGGCAGCGACTTGAGCATGACGGAGTGGATGAGGGAGAAGATGGCGGTGGTGGCTCCGATGCCGAGCGCCAGGGTGAGCATGGCGGTGAGGGTGAAGACGGGAGAGAGCCGCATCTGGCGGAGGGCGTAGGTGATGTCCTGACGCAGGGTTTGCATGGAGGGCCTCTGCGGGTAAATACGGCGAATGTTGGCGGGAGGTTCCGTGGAATTTGTGGAGCTGCGCGATCGAGCTGATGGATGGTTCCGGCGGTGCAGCGCCAATGGAGAATCCCTGGCTCTCATTCGTTGGCCTATAGCCTGAATTGCCGTTGAATTTTCATCATTCCGTAACCTGCCGTCTGGTAGCGTGTAGACCGAACGTTGGATAAGAACCCATTGGCTGGAGAGCGATTTACGCTCTGGGAGTGAAAAAGCTTTGGGGTCGAGAAAGAGGGTGTGCTTTGGGCGGTAGCGGCACGAGTGGAATTCGCCGGGCGGGGCGTGTTACGACCATTACTGCAGGGCTTGCGCTGCTGTCGTTTGCGGTAGTGTATGCGGCTGCCCTTACGGTCTCTGAGACTGGATCCACGCTGATCTTTCCTTTATTCAAGGCCTGGGTTGCGACCTACGCGAAGGTTGAGCCGGGTGTGCAGATGACGGTTGGCGCTACCGGATCGGGGGCGGGCATTTCGCAGGCCATTGCGCGGCAGGTGCAGATCGGTACGTCGGACGCTTATATGTCAGACGTGCAGGCGATGGCGAATCCGCACATCCTGAACATCCCGCTTGTTATTTCCGCGCAGACGGTGGACGCAAATCTGCCGGAGCTTAAAGGTTCTGTTCTGAAGCTGAGCGGCCCGGTGCTGGCCGATATTTATTCGGGCAAGATTCGCGAATGGGATGCTGAGCCAATCGCTGCCATGAATCGCGGTGTACGCCTGCCTCACCATGCAATTGTGCCGGTGCGGCGCGCGGACAGCTCGGGCGACACGTTTATTTTTACGCAGTTCCTGACGTTCTCGACTGAGACGTCGGATGACCCCGCGGTTAAGACGTGGGGGAATAAGATCGGGTACGGGACGACGGTGGCATGGCCTTCGGTGAGCGGAAGCCTGACGGCGACAGGTAACGAAGGCATGGTGCAGACGATTGCCCGCACACCGTATGCGGTGGGCTATGTGGGCGCGAGCTTTGAAGACGATGCGAACAAAGCCGGACTTGTCACCGCGATGCTCGAAAACCAGGATGGAAGATTTCTGCTACCGAACACGGCTACGATTACAGCCGCCGCGGCTGAACTTACGCCGCGCACGCCCCCCGACGAGCGCCTGACACTGGTGTTCGCGCCGGGAGCCGATTCTTATCCGCTGATTAATTACGAATATGCCATCGTTTCCGATAAACAGCCGAATTCCCAGACGGCGACGGCGGTCAGCAATTTTCTTTTATGGTGCATTTCGCCGGAGGGTGGCAGCTCGGCCAGCTTTCTTGGTATCGTGCATTTCATCGCGCTGCCGACGGCGATTCGAGCACGGAGCGAAATACAGATTGCCAAGATTCAGTAGACTGATGACGCGCTTTGCTGGAGTCCCCAAATCCGCCGAACCATTGATGGAGGAAGATTGCCATGCCGGATGTTGCTAAACCCTCGCCGAGCGGTCCTCGCACGGTACAGGACTATATAGACGAGCGGCCGATCTGGCCGGACGGAACGCGGCTTCAGTCGTTTCCGATGACGACCATGCAGCGGCGCATCTGGATGCTGGCGGCTGCGGGAAAATTCTTCGAAGGTTTTGTGGTCTTCATGACCGGCGTTGCGCTGCCGCTGATCGCGAGCGAATTCGCGATCGCTCCCTCTCAGAAGGGATTTGTGACTGCCGCCACGCTGGGCGGCATTTTAATTGGGGCGGTCGGCCTGGGCAGCTTGTCCGATTACTTCGGGCGCAAGTCGATGTTTATTGTGGAGATGATTATCTTCACGGCGTTCCTGGGCGCGGCGGTGTTCTGCACCAGCTTTATTTCGCTGATATTTTGCCTCTTCGGGCTGGGAATTGCGCTGGGTTGCGACTATCCAACGGCGCACATGATCATCTCCGAAAATATACCCAGCATGAGCCGAGGCAAGCTGGTGCTGGCCGCATTTGCCTTTCAGGCAATTGGTGCCCTGGGTGGAACGGCAGTTGGTTATGCGGTCCTGGTCGCGGTGCCGAACCTCGATGCCTGGCGCTGGATGTTTGCCACGGCAGTCGTGCCTGCCCTGCTGGTCACGATCGGACGCTTCTATGTGACCGAAAGCGCAAACTGGCTGCACACGCGCGGCGCCACGGAGCGAGCGCAACTCGCCGCAAGTCGCCTGCTGTCCCGCAAACCGCAATATCCGCAGACGATTGTGCTGCTGCAGCATGCAGCGGCACCTGGCCAGAACGAGCATAACGGCGGTTCTTTCCTGTCCTTGTTCAGCAAGCGTTATCGCCGCGCAACCATCCTCGCTTCGGTTCCGTGGTTTTTGCAGGACCTGAGCACCTATGGCATTGGCATTTTTACGCCGACGATCCTGGCTGCGGCGATCGGCCATAAAGCCGAACATGTCCGCAGCATGAGCGACCTGATCGCAAATGCCACACTGGCGGCCAAGGGTGACGCGATGATCACGATGCTCCTGATCGTGGGGATTGTGTTTGCCGTATTTCTTGCCGACAGGCTAGGCCGGATATGGCTGCAGGTTTTCGGGTTCTTCGGTTGCGCAGCTGGGCTGTTCCTGGCTTCGCTGTCTGTAGATTTCAGCGGCGAGTTGAAGATCGTGCTGATCTTTGCGGGATTCATGCTTTTCAACTTCATGACGAATGTCGGCCCGAATGCGCAGACCTATCTGCTTGCGGGTGAGGTTTTTCCCACTGCAATTCGCGGAAAAGGGGCAGGGTTTGCGGCGGCCTTTGCCAAGATCGGCGCGGTCGCAACCGCGTTTCTGTTCCCCGTTCTGCTGGTGACGATTGGTACGCGTTGGCTGCTCTACGGACTGGTTCTTTCGTCCATTCTGGGAGCGATTGTGACGTGGGTGTATCGCATTGAGACCAATGGCGTGAACCTGGATCATATCGGCGAGGCTGCAGACGAGCCGGAAAGACCAAAAGCCATTGCCTGACTGCTGCGCCTGATTGACGGGGTGGTCCCGATGAAGGCTGCTTCTTTACAGCCGCTCCATTGCAGGGTTCCATCGCAGGTTTGCATCGCAGGCGTGCCGTTCGGTGATTGTGGCTTTGAGCGGGGCGTGCTACCTGTTAGCATCGTAGTTTCCGATGGCTGACGCTAAATTACAGATTATTCCGCTGGGCGGGCTGGGCGAGTTTGGCATGAATTGCCTTGCCGTCCGCTGGTTAGACGACATTATTGTGATCGACGCCGGGCTCATGTTTCCTGAGTCGGAGCTGCTGGGCGTGGATATTGTTGTCCCCGATATTTCCTACCTGGTTGAAAACAAAGAGCACGTGCGCGGCATTATTCTGACGCACGGGCATGAGGACCACATTGGCGGCCTGCCGTGGATTCTGTCGGAGCTGAATGTTCCGGTGTATGGCACGGAGTTCACGCTGGCGTACGTCGAAGGCAAGCTGGAAGAGCACAAGATGCTGGACGATACGGAGCTGATCGAGATTGCTCCGGGCGCGAAGTTTGCCGTGGGGCCGTTTACGATTGAGCCGATTCGCGTGACGCACAGCCTGGTGGATTGCGTGGCGCTGGCGATTGAGACTCCGGTGGGCGTGATTGTGCATACGGGCGACTTCAAGATCGACCTGTCGCCGCCGGATGGGAAGGCGTTCGACCTGCATCGCTTTGCGGAGTACGGCAAGCGGGGCGTGCTGGCGCTGCTGCAGGACTCGACCAACGTGGACCGGCCGGGGTATACGCCGAGCGAGTGGGCGGTGAAGCCGCGGCTGGACGAGCTGTTTTCGCGCACCAAGAAGAAGCTTTTCTTCAGCTGCTTCTCGTCTTCGATCTACCGCATCCGGATTGCTCTTGAACTGGCGCATACGCATGGGCGCAAGGTGGCGGTGGTGGGGCGGTCGATGGTGGAGTCGTCGGAGGTGGCGCAGGATTTGGGCTACCTGGATGTTCCGCCGGGGCTGCTGATTCATCCGGGACAGATCGGCGATCATTCTCCGGAAGACGTGATGATTTTGATCAGCGGAACGCAGGGTGAGCCGATGAGCGCACTGAGCCGCGCGGCGGTGGACAACCACAAGCATGCGCGGATTCTGCCGGGCGATACGGTGGTACTGAGCTCGAGGGTGATTCCGGGCAACGAGAAGAGCATTTACCGGGTGATCGACCACCTTTACCGGCGCGATGCGCACGTTATTTATGACGATGGGGCATCGGGGCTGATCCACGTGAGCGGACATGCGAGCCAGGAAGAGCAGCGGCTGATGATCAATCTGCTGAAGCCGAAGTTTTTTATTCCGGTGCATGGGGATTATCGCCACCTGAAGAAGCATGCGGAGCTGGCGCAGAGCGTGGGCGTGGTGGACCTGGCGCTGGTGATCGAGAATGGCGACATTCTGGAGCTGGACCGCGCCAATGCACGCAAGGCGGGCAAGGTGACGGCGGGGCGGGTGTGCATCGATTCCGGGTCGGCGGGCGATGTGGTGGAAGACCTGGTGATCCGCGACCGGAAGCACCTGTCGGAAGATGGATTTGTGCTGCCGATTTTGACCATCAATAAATTAACAGGCAAGGTCGAGCATCAGCCTGAGGTGGTGACGCGCGGCTTTGTTGCGGATGATGACCTGATCGAAGCCGCCCGGCTGGTGGTGGCGAAGACGCTGGAAGGATCGAGCGCAGAGGAAAAAGCCGACTACGGCGTGATCAAGGAAAAGATCCGGATCGATTTGAAGCGGTATATCCAGAAGAACACGAGCCGGCGGCCTTTGATTATGCCGGTGATTCTGGAGATATAGCTGTACAGCTGGTGAAGCGGCCAGCTAAAAAGCGGTTAGCTATGGTCCGGTTGGCTGGTAAAGCGGTCAGCTTGAAATCAACGACGTGTCGTTGCTTAGACTGCTTTTTTCTGTGCCGTTACATATTCGCGTAGAGCAGCGTTGATGCGGCTCTGGTAGCGTTTACCGGTCTTCTTGAAAAACTTCAGCACGTCAGCATCCAGGCGAAGAGTGATCTGCTGTTTGTTTTCTGAGGGTACGAGCGCTCCGGGGCGTGTCCAGGTCATTCCTTTTTGAGAAGGAATATCGGTGTAGTCGATTGCCGCATCGGGCATTTTCTGGAGCGCGGCCTTTTGCTTCGGAGAGAGCCTGGCGGGCCGTTCGGGGTTGAGGCGGTATTTAACGATTCCAGTATGCTTGCCGTTCATGGCTATTTGCCTTTCTCGCAGAGATGATGCGGATATTCTCGTTGCGTATTGTGTATACAACCACGATCTCGATTTCATCTACAAGCCCGATTGTGATCCATCGGTCTTCGTCGTAGTCGTCGTTTTTGTCCTGCCGCTCGGTGCGGTTTTTGTCCAGGAATATTTCCGCTGCGAATGGGAAAGAAATGCGATGTTTCCGGAGATTGGAGGCGGCTTTTCCTGCATCCCATTCAAATTCCACGATCCATGTTACCACATTTGTAGCTACATCAAAAGATTGGACGTATGATGACGGAGATGGCTGAGACTGTTTCTTTGATCACTCTTGATGAGATTCGGGCGGCGCAGGCGCGGATTGCCGGCGTGGCGGTGCGGACTCCGTTGGTGGCTTTGCCGGTTGCTGGTGCGGCGGGCGAAGTCTTCGTCAAAAATGAAGGGTTGCAGGCTACGGGGAGCTTTAAGCTGCGCGGGGCTTATAACCGGATTGCGCAGCTGACGGCGGATGAGCGCGGGCGCGGCGTGGTTGCGTATTCGAGCGGGAACCATGCGCAGGGCGTAGCGTATGCAGCGCGGGCGCTGGGCGTGAAGGCGGTGATTGTGATGCCGTCGAATGCGCCAGAGGTGAAACGGACGGCTACGGCGGCGCTGGGCGCGGAGATTGTTCTGGTTGATGCGTCGAGTGCGGCCCGAAAGCAAAAATCCGAGGAGATGGCGGCGGAGTTTGGGTATGTGCTGGTTCCTCCTTATGACGATGCGGCGATTATTGCCGGGCAGGGGACGTGCGGGCTGGAGATTGTGGAGCAGCTGCCGGATGTGGATTTGGTGCTGGCTCCGGTGAGCGGCGGCGGATTGTTGAGCGGCGTGGCGGCGGCGGTGAAGCATCTGCGGCCGGAAGCGCGGGTGATTGGCGTGGAGCCGGAGCTGGCGGGCGATGCGCAGGACAGCTTTCGCAGCGGAACGCTGGTGACCTGGCCAGCGGAGAAGACGACGCGCACGATCTGCGACGGGCTGCGAACGCAGAGCCTGGGCGCGTTGAATTTCGAGCACATTCGCGTGCTGGTGGACGATATTGTGACGGTCGCCGAAGACGAGATTCGCGGTGCGGTGCAGGCGCTGCATACGGCGGGATTGACGGCGGAGCCGAGCGGCGCGGTGGCGACGGCGGCGGTACTGTTCCATGAGACGGAGCTTTTGCCCTACCGCAAGGCTGTTGCGATCCTCAGCGGCGGCAACTACTCGCCATAGAGGCCACGCGCTACTCGCCATAGGGGCACATGCGCTTCGCGCCTTTCCTGATTCAGGCTTTTGTGGCCCTCCCCTTGGTCGGGTGTTGTGTGAACCCACCCCCTGAGGAGGCTTGCGGCGGTGTTTCGATTTGGTGCTTGAGGTTCATGCGCTGGTATACACCTATCGGAGAAATGCGGTAGGTTTGAGACGAGACGCCATGTGCTTACGTCTTACCCTCGTGATGCGAAATCAACTTCTTTTTTCTGTTTTGGCTCTCCTGATTCCGGTATCGACAATGGCGCAGTCCTTGCCCGGGCAATCGCGTATGCCGGAGGGACAGGCCCTTAAGAATGGGCCCAAGGCCACACTGGTGCGCGAAGCCAACCTCTATGTGCAGCCGGATGAGTCTTCGCAACGGGTTTCGGTGATTACGCCGGGGCGCGAGATGGTGATTGTGCAGCGGAGCGGGAACTGGCTGCAGGTGTTTGCGAATATCGATTCGCTGGGCGGCCAGCAGGAGGAGGACTCGACTGCGCCGACGATGGGGGGCGGGTCGGAGGTGGTTCCGCTGTCGGGGTGGATGTTGAATAAGGGCGTGATCGATGTGAACACGCCGCATGGAGACCAGATTTTGTTTGGCGAGGCGGTGAGCCAGGAGAACGCGGCGTCGGAGTCGCATCCGCCACCGCAGGCAGCGCTGGATGCGCGGCTGCTGTATATGCGCGTGGTGGAGATGTTTCCCAAATCGACGCTGGCTCCGCAGGCGATGTGGCGGGCGGCGGATATCAAATGGCAACTGCAGAAGGCGGACGCATCGACGCTGCCCTCGGCGCATGAGAAGGCCTCCTACCTGCGCGAGCAGATGGACGAGACCGAGATGAAGGATGTTCAGAAGTACTTTCCGCATACGAAGTGGGCGGATTATGCGGCCTTCGACATGATCGACAACAAGCTGTGCGGCGACTGGCAGGGTTCGGAGAAGTGTCCGGAGAAAGAGGCCGATTTTTACATGAAGTATGTGGAGGACCATCCGGATTCTCCGCGTTCGCCGGAGGCCTTGTATATGGCGGCGTGGCGGCTGGCGGCGGCGGGCGATATGTGGACGGCGGACGGGGATGGGGGCCGCGCGAAGGAAGATCGCGGACATGCGGCGGACCTGGCGGGCAGGCTGGAGACGAAGTATCCGGAGTCAGAGTATGCGGCGCGGGCGGCGGACCTGGTGTACAAGATGGAGGCCGGGATTCCGGTGTATGGGAGCAGCCGGGAATAGATTCTTTTGCCTGCGTGGCCTGATTGCCGAGGCTGAATTTTCGGGCGTATAGTTTGGGGCATCAGGAGGATGAGATGAATGCCTTCGGTAAGCTCTCCCTTGCGTTTGCCATTGCCGGGCTGGCGGTTGCGCCTTCCGGAGTGGCCCAGACTGGAAAAAAGCTGACAATCGTTATTCCCGCGTCGCCAGGCGCGAGCTGCCCAGTTGCGATGCGGGCGGCGCATGGCGTGGACGGCAGCATGCGCGTGGTGAAAGACGCTGCGCCTCACGGCGGACAGGGGCAACAACTGGAACTGACGTTGTATAACGCGAAGCCGGGTGCGATTTCCGCGGTGCAGATTACGGCGCATGGCTGGGATGGCACGGGACGCACTCTTCCGGCGCGCGAGGCGAGCTCGAACTATGCCACGGCTGCGAAGACACTGGAGTTGAAGGTAAGCGTCGGATCGCACGAGTCGGCGGAGACGGATGTGTGGGTGAGCGGGTTGACGGCGGTGGACTCAATTGACCTGGTAGGCGTGAGCTATGCGGATGGATCGAGCTGGACGCCTGCAGCGTCTGAGGCCTGCAGCGTGGCGCCTGATCTGGAGATGCTGATCAGCCTGCGGTAGACTGGCTTCCTGCTGCATCAATCTTGTAATTGATCTGCGTGACTACGCGGGAACGGAAGAATGCGCTTAGACCGGAGAGGTTTTCTTGCAGCATCGGCGGCGGCAGGGGTGGGATTTGCCGCGACTCGCTATGGAATTGGACAAACCGCGGACGCGCAGTTGCCGCGCCTGAAGGATGTGGCCAGGGCGGCAGGCCTGATGTACGGATCAGACAGCGATTCTACGATTGTTGAGCAGCCGACGGAATACCAGGCGCTGTTCGCGGCGCAGTGCGCGCTTTATGCGGCGAATTTCGACTGGTCGCGTTCCAATCCAAAATCACAGGATGTGCATGTGTGGGAGGACCCGAACATCGGGTTTGCGCGCGCGCATGGGATGAAGCTGACGGGCGGGCACCTGGTATGGCATACGACAACTCCAGCGTGGCTGAATGATATGCCGGCGAAGACTGCCGAGGCGGCGATCGTGAAGCATGTGGCCGACCTGGGCGCGCGGTATGGGGACATTCTCTATTCGTGGAACGTGGCGAACGAGACGATTGCGCCGGAGGACAAGCGGCTCGACGGCTATCGCAAGACGATCTACCTGGAAAAGTTCGGGCTGGACTATTTTGACTTTACTGCGCATGCGGCGCAGGAAGCGGCTCCGGGCGCGCTGCGGGTTTATAACGACTACGGATTTGCGATGGGCACGTGGGGAGACACATGGCGCAGGGTGACGCTGCTCCGGCTGCTGGACGCGTTCAAGAAGCGCGGGACACCGATCCAGGCGGTCGGCCTGCAGTCGCACCTGAGGCTGGACGGGAGCAAGTTTGACGCTAATGCCTATCGAGAGTTCCTGCGGGAGATTTCCGATCGCGGGTTTCTGATTCTGATTACAGAGCTGGATGTATTTGATGTGAAGACACCGGCGGCGGTTGCGGTGCGCGACCAGATGGTCGCCGACCTGTATTCGCAGCTGCTCAACACAGCGCTGGAGAACAAGGCAGTGAAGGCGGTGGTGACGTGGGGGCTTTCGGACCGGTACTCATGGCTGAATTCGCCGTATTTTCCGCAGTTCGCGCGAAGTGATGGCTTGCCGCGCCGCCCGCTTCCGTTCGATCGCGACTTTCATGCGAAGCCTGCGTTTACTGCGCTGCTGAAGGCTTTGCAGAATGCTCCGTATCGCGTGCCAGCCTAATGGACGGGCTTATGGCAGATTCGCGTGATGTCTAGTTCGGTCTTCGGCGCGGGATTCCATAGCCTGCGAACAGTACGAGCAGGATGTAGACGATCTGCATGGTGGTGCGCAGAGGGACTTCGGGCATGCGGAGGCCGTCGATTACTTTTCCGGCGGCGTAGATGTTGGCGGGGAAGATGGCGACCATCATGACGGCGATCCAGAACGCCGCGTGACGGCGCAGCGCAGGGATGAAGAGCCCGATGGCGCCTGCGATTTCAAAGACTCCGGTGAGCAAAATTAAGAATCGGTGTGCAGGGAAGATAGGCGGGATGATGCCGGCGGAGGCGGTGGTGCGCATGAAGTGGAGCAGGACGGCCGAGGTGAACAGCGAGATGGCGACGAGGACGCAGAGGACACGCTGCGGGGTTCCGAAGCTGGAGAAACCACCGCGCGCGAGGGCGAAAAAGGCCACGATGGTGGCGATGAGCAGCAGAATGGGGAGGCTATAGTTCATGGGCTTCCCCATTCGTGATGCGGCAAAGGGCTGCTGATTGCGATTGCTTAATCGGCGATGCCGGGGTTGGGCGGCTCGATGCCGAGGGCGGTAGCGAGAGCGATGAGGTGGTCCTGCTCCTGCATGAGAATGCTGCGAATGCTTTCGGAGATGGAGTACTCGTTCAGTTCTTCGGCCTGCTTGACGCGGCGGCGGTACTCGCGGATGGTTTCCTTTTCGTTTTCGAGGTCGAAGCGGAGCATGTCCACAGCCCTATGGGAGGTTTTGACGGGCTTGGGCGTGACGCAGGGCATGCCGCCGAGATAATCGATGTGGTTGGCGATTTGCAGGGCGTGGGCCAGCTCTTCGGCGGCGTGGACGGCCAGCTCGGCGGCGATGTTCATGTAGGCGGCTCCGCTGAGGACCTGCGAATAATTGACGTATGCGATGATGGCCTGGTATTCACGCGCGAGGTCTTCATTGAGCGCGTCGATGAGGGCTTTGCGGGTGAGTTTCTTGTCTGAGTCTTTGGTGAGCGCGGTCTTTGCCATTTGTTTCTCCGTTCAGTTTTGGGCTTTCTTCAGGGTATACACCTTTGAGATGCAAAAACGAGATGTGGGTGACATTTTGTGAGTGGATTTTGCATGGGCTATTTATCAGCGTGGCGTGAAGCCAGTCTTTGCGATGATGCGCGCGTTTCGAGATGAGGCGAGCAGCTGCTTGAAAATGGATTGACCAGGAATGTTCCAACGAATCCCGAGACCAGGGCGGTTCCATCGGCGTTGAAATGGGCGGAATGGAATTCTCCCTCGGGAAGGTCGTTGAGCCTTTTCCAGCTTTGGCCGCTGTCGCTGCTGATGTAGACGCCGGTAATCGCGGTGAGAATCTCTCGATTCGGCCTTTCGGGGTCCACAGTTATGCCATAGGCGCGAATGTTGGGGCCTACTTCATCGCTGGCGCGATGCAGGAGAAACCTGGCGGTAGTGACTCGCGTTACGGCGTCGGCGTTGATCGGGTTGTACACTCCCCAGCATGCGGCCAGATGGAGGCCAGCGACGGTGCTGATAGCGTGAATGGCTGAATCCGGGCCGACTCCGGCGACGCGGGTCCATTGCATGGTGCGGAGATTGAGGCGGTAGGCCTGATCGCCGGTTCCGACATAGAGAGCGCCGGGGTGCGGCTGCTTTGGATTGTCGAACTGCATGGAGAAGATATCGAGATTGGTTGGAAGATGGGGGAGCGTGCCATCTTCGATCCATTCGTCCCATGCGCCGCGGCGGTCACGGTGATAGGTGAGAAGCTGGGGGTCGTCGTCGAAGTATCCGTAGGCAACGATCATGTGCTGGCCGTCGGCGGTGATGAGGGCGACGCCGGCGCGCACGGGATCGCCCGCTCTTTTGGTGATGGTCACGTTGGGGCGCACAGGCGGGACGCGCGGGCCTTGTAGGGGCTGGATGATTGGCGTTGCGGGATCGGGCTGCGGGATGACCTGGAAGGCTCCCTGCTGCGTGGTGATGACAAAGCTCTTTGCGCCGGGAGTGACGATGAGGCCGTTGCGCAGACCCTCGGAGATTTCTGCGTTGTAATATCTGGAGCCGATGCGCGCGATCTGCTTCCAGGTTTTGCCGCCGTTGGTTGATTGCGAGAGATAGATGGCCTGATTTTTTGCGGGGACTGTGTTATCGAGGTCAGCGCTGAGTGCCCAGATTGTGTTGGCGTCTTCTGCATGGGGCGCGGGATCGGCGGCGATGGTTTCGATGAAGTCGCTGGTGAACTGGTGGCTTCCGGGCAGGTCGGTGACGCGGTAAGCGCGGCAGGCGGCGAGGTCCCGGCGCGCGGTTTGTTCTTCGCCGGTGGTGGATGAGTGGGGTGACGTTTGTCCTTGAACGAGCAGGGGGACGAGCATGGGCGCGATGAGGGCGAAGAGGATGCCTTGTGCCAGCTTTCGTGGGTTCGATCGCGACCAAAGGAGTTTCATCTCTGCTATCCCGTTGGGGCCTCGCCTTCAATTTACTCCATGGGGGTGGAGGATTTGGTTGGGTTCGCTCGGGTTTTGCGGCGGATAAGGTGCGGCTCTGCGAGCCGGACTTCTATTTGTGGGGGTCGCTGCGCCTTTGGCTTCGCTCGGGCCTGCAGCAGCAAGGTACGGCCCTTTGGGCCGGGCTTGATTCACCGGGCTAAAGATCACCCCAGCACGCAAAGACCGCGTGCCGGGGACCCCGATCGTCCGGGGCTTCTACCGGGCCTCGCTGGCGCGAGGCTGTTGGTGATCCGGCTAGGCGAGGGTTAGGTGGGATTTGAGCCTCCCCACTCAAGCCAAAACAAGGCTTGAGTGGGCCACCTGCGGTGTGTAACATTATATGTTACACTTATGAAGTGATCCGGTCTTTCAGGCATAAAGGCGTCGAGCGGTTTTTTCTGACGGGATCGAAGGCGGGGATTCAGCCGAAGCATGAGGCACGGCTGCGGATTCTGCTTACGACTTTGAATCTAGCGTCGACCCCGCTGGATATGAAGCGCGAGGGGTGGGGGTGGCATCCGCTG
>JBARHV010000080.1:0-28981 GCA_049799415.1 Silvibacterium sp. | reverse complement strand
GCAGGTGTGCAGGAATTCAAGGTTCTGCAGAGCAACTTTTCTCCTGAATATGGTGAATCGGGCGATGGGATTGTGAGCCTCACCGTAAAATCCGGCACCAACGATTTTCATGGCTCCGCTTATGATTTTTTCCGCAACCGGGCGCTCGACGCGAACAGCTGGACCAACGACACAGCCAGTCTACCCAAGTCTGTCGATACGCAGAACGATTTCGGAGCGACGATTGGAGGTCCGGTGCGTATCCCCCACCTTTATAATGGGAAAGACAGGACGTTCTTCTTCGCCGACTATGAGGGATTTCGCTTCCGCAGCGGCGGAACGGCACTCATTAGCGCTCCCAACGAAGCTTTTCGTCAGGGCAATTTCTCCGCCGAGCTGCCGACTACGCAGATTTATGATCCTACGACCCATGCGGCCATTCCTGGCAACGTTCTGACAAACGATCCCAACTTCACTCCGAGCTCGGTGATGACCAAGGTCTTCGCGCTGCTGCCGGCGACCAACGGCAACCTCACGAATAACGTGGTCAACACCAGCATTTCGAGCACAACCGCTGATATATGGGACCTCAAGATTGACCAGGTTCTCTCCGCGAAGCACCGTATCTCCGGCGGCCTCGACTGGGATGACACCGATGCTGGTGGTGTTTCGAACTTGGGACCCATCTTTGGGTCTTCCACCCCCCAGGTCACGCGCTATGCTCGCGTCAGCGACAATTATGTTATCAGCGACTCTATAGTCAACCAGGTTCTTTTTGGGTTCGCGCGACGCTTCCGGACCGAAGCATCGAATACTCTCGGAGGGAATTATCCGGAGAAGATTGGGCTTAAAGGGGTTTCGCCCGTCACCTTTCCGTGCATGCTGTTCATTGGAACTCCATACGTAGACCTGCTGAACAACTGCGGAGACTCGCAATATGCCGACAACGTCTACCAGCTGAACGAATCGCTCACATGGGCCAAGGGGAAGCACATTTTCAAATTTGGCGGCGAAGATCGAGCCCTGCAGTTCAACGTGCGCCGTCTAACATATTCCTCCGGTGAATTCAATTTCATGTCGGCGGAGACCGCAGCTGCTAACGGAACGGGGGGCGATGCGGTGGCCAGCTCTCTCTTTGGCCTGTCTGATACCACCTATTTGGTCTATGGAACATTCAGCGGCATTCGATACAAAAACTATTCCGCCTATGCACAGGACACATATAAGCTCACGCCCAAATTAGTTCTTAATTACGGTCTCCGCTGGGATCTCGACATTCCGGCTAGCGAAGCCTTTGATCGCTTTTCAATGGTTGACCCAACCCTGCCCAACCCCGGTGCGGGAAACATACCCGGAGCCTATACATATTACGGATCCGGTCCAGGACGAAATGGAAAGACGCGTCCGCAGAACATCTACCCAAAATCATTCGGGCCACGCTTAGGCTTTGCCTACAGCATCAATGACAAGACCGTACTGCGCGGTGGATATGGGATCTTTTACGAGCCTTTGAAAGAGGGTTCGTTTGCGGATCAGGACAGCCTGGGCTTCTTCAACGTGCAGACGGTCACTCCAACCAATGGCGGTCCCACCCAAATTGACAATGGCGTGACGCGCATCTTCCCTGATTCCGGTCCCTTTACTCCGCAAGGGCAGAATGGCAACAGCGGCGTAATCATGGTTCCTGCAAACACCGGGCGTCCATCCGATGTCCAATCGTGGAACCTTGATGTACAACGACAAGTGACTGCCAATCTTCTTGTAAGCGTCGCTTATGTCGGCTCCAAGGGAACCCACCTGGTTGCGCTCAACATTATTCCGAACCAGGTGAATCCGTCGTACCTGGCGTTGGGCGCGGACTTGACGGCGAATGTCACCTGCCTCACGGATGGCAGCTGCCCCAATGCCATCGCGGCCGGGGTTAAGTTGCCTTACCCAGGGTTCACTGGCCTTATCAACCAAGCGGTTCGACCCTTTCCTCAATACGGGGACTTTAACCAGGAAGATAACTCCTTCAGTCCCGACCGCACAGGGGACTCCACTTATCACGCGATGCAGATGCAAATAAACAAGCGCATGGCCCGAGGTTTGAACTTCCTGGTGTCCTATACGGTTTCGAAGATTCTTACCGATGCTGATGCGTCTGGTCCAGGCGCCGCTGGCTTCACTGGTACCAACGAATATATCGGGCAGAACTCATATGATCGCAAAGCGGAAAAAGCGGTGAGTGAACTCGATACGCCGCAGAGTTTGGTCACTAGCCTCTTCTATGAACTGCCGGTGGGGCATGGGAAGACTTACTTGAACAAGGCTGGACCGGTAAACACCGTTGTGGGCGGTTGGTTCGTTTCTGGAATCGGAACCTACCACTCGGGAAGCCCTACGGAGGTGTACGCCCCTTGCGGTGGGACAGCCGGTGACGTTTTGTTCGCCGGGTGCCATTTCACCGGTGTCGCCCGAGCCAACGTCGTCCCGGGCGTTCCTCAAGCAAACAAGAGTAACTTCCAACCGGGCACAACGCCGTTCTGGAATCCTGCTGCTTTCACGGCTCCGGGCCCTCTTACCTTCGGCGACGAACCGCGCTCTCTGTCGAGTGCTCGTTTCTTCGCCACCAAGGATGAAGATGTAACGCTTGGCAAGAAAACTGGCTTCTTTGATGGCAAGATCGTCGCCGACTTTCGTGCAGAGTTCTTCGATATATTGAACAGGCATATTTACATGCCAGATGTCGGAGGGTCTCTCGTCGGTACGCCATTCGTCCCTGCAGGGGGGGCCGGATGTGCAGGAGTATTCGCCTGCGGTTTCGGAGCGGTCACGAGTGCCAGTGGACCACGAACAGTTCAATTTGGCTTGAACATCTCCTATTGAGCCTCCGCGGAGCCGTGTTGTAGTCTGTATAAGGCCTACACCACGGCTCCTCCCTTTTTGTCTGCGGCCACGTGTCCGATTTTCGATGATCAATCCTGATCGCCCATTCTTCATCAAGGCGTGGTTCGGCTTCGGCGAGCGGTCTGAGTTATGTGCAGGCGACTGATCCTTCTCTGGTATATCTCCGGCCACGAGCGAATAGGACGGCACAACTCCCGTAGTGCTACATCGTAGCGGGCTAAGTTATCGCCGTTATACGCAATGATGTTTTGGTTTCTCACCTGGCTTAATGGAGAGTATGTAGAATGCGAATGGGATTTCAGGGATCGCTATCACTTCTTGCTTTTACCGGAATTCTCACTCTGTTAATTCCTGGAGCCGCAGTCGCAAGTCCGACGCTGCCACAGCCCATAACAATTAGCTCTGGCTGGCAATTGCAGGATATTGCCAAAGTATCTCAGTCCGGAGCTGTTATTGCAGTATCGAAATTCAAGCCTCAAGGCTGGTATGCCGCTACCGTGCCGGGGACCGTGCTGACGAGCCTCGTCAACGATGGTGTCTATCCAGAACCTCTTTATGGCGAAAATAATCGTCCGGACAAAATCCCTGACAGCTTGTGCCGCACTTCCTACTGGTATCGGACCTCTTTTAAAGTTCCGAAATCCTATGCGCACAGCCATATCTGGCTCAACCTGGACGGCATCAACTATTCAGCAGACATATGGGTCAACGGGAAACTTGTGGGCTCGGTGCGTGGTGCTTTCATTCGCGGAACGTTTGACATCTCCGAGAATGTGAAGCCCGGCAAAAAGACTGTCCTGGCGATACTCGTGTCTCCGCAGCCCCATCCCGGAGTTCCTCACGAACATACCATTCGCGATGGCCTGGGCAAAAATGGAGGCATCACGGCCATCGATGGACCTACATTCCTTTCCACAATGGGGTGGGATTGGATTCCAGCGATTCGCGATCGGGACACAGGCATCTGGCAGAAGGTTTTTATCTCAGCCAGTGGCCCAGCGGTCCTTAAGAACCCTCTAGTGACAACCGACCTTCCGTTGCCCAGATTAGATACTGCTGATATCACCATCCAGACGACCGTCGAGAACGTGACCGATTTTCCCCAGAAAGGTGTACTGGAGGGAAGCTTTGGAGACATTTCTTTTCAACAGCCAGTGGAGCTAGCGCCTCACAGTTCTCAAATAATTGCGCTTGATCCCCGCACCACGCCGGCGCTCCATGTTCATGATCCAAAACTCTGGTGGCCTAACGGCTACGGTCCACAAAATCTCTACACTCTTCACCTGGCTTTTGATGTCGATGGAAAGGTATCTGACAGCCAGGACGTGAGCTTTGGAGTGCGGAAGATCACATATTCGGTCCCTGACTCGCCGAATCTTACGATTTCGGTAAACGGTGTACCCGTCTTTATTCGTGGCGGGGACTGGGGTTTGGACGAGGCAATGAAACGTATCCCGCGCCAACGTTTGGAAGCGGAGATTCGAATGCATCAGATTGCCAATCTCAACATGATTCGCAATTGGGTTGGGCAAAGCACCAGCGAAGATTTCTATGACCTGTGCGACAAGTACGGGTTGCTGGTCTGGGACGAATTTTTCCAGCCAAGTCCGAACGATGGACCTGATCCTACGGACTTCGCTACCTACATGGCGAATGTTCGCGACAAGATTTTGCGGTTTCGCAACCATCCTTCGATCGCGATCTGGTGCGCAAGAAATGAAGGACATCCACCCCGGAAGATCGACGATGCCCTGCGCGCTCTGATGGCCGAACTTGAACCGAATCGTCTGTATCAGGCCAGTTCCACAGATGGTCGAGGAGTCAATTCCAACGGGCCCTATCATTGGAGGACGCCGCGGGAGTTTTATGCCTACAGCGAAGCTTTCAAGACCGAAGTTGGAAGCGTGTCCATTCCGACGATTGAATCAATACACGGGATGATGCCCGAAAAGGACTGGGAGACGATCAACGATGACTGGGCGGAACACGACTTCGCAAAAGGAGCATCCGGCAGCGACTCCTATCCGGGCATGATCGCGGATCGCTACGGGAAGATCGCAAATCTTGCCGATTTTGTAAGAAAGTCTCAGTTGGCGAACTATGAGGCATTTCGTGCGATGTACGAAGGGCGTAATGCCAAACTCTTCCATCCCACGACCGGCGTAATTACCTGGATGAGCAATCCCGCGCAGCCAAGTTTTGTATGGCAGCTTTACCACCACGACCTGGAGCCCAACTCAGCTCTCTTCGCAGTGAAGAAGGCAGCCGAGCCCGTTCACATTCAATTGAATGAGAGTGATGGCGACATCCAGGTCATCAATAATTTGGCAACCCCTTTGCTGAATGCTCGAGCCCACATCACGATCTATAACCTCGATGGTTCCGTTCAGTACCAGCACGACTTCGATGTGAGCGCTCCCGCGAGCGAGGCGACAAATCTGGGACGTGTCGAATGGCCTGCCAGTCTTTCGGCGGTTCATTTCGTCAGGCTGGAGCTGCGGGACACGGCTGGGCAACTGCTCTCGGACAATTTCTACTGGCACGCGTTGCCCGAGCACCCGGACGATTTGAAGGCCCTGGGCACGCTGCCAACTGTAACTCTGGATGCGAAGATCACTCGCAACGATACGGATGGCAAAAGCTTTTTGTCTGTGACGCTACATAATCCCGGTTCGCAGATCGCTCTTATGGCGCATCTGCAACTGCGGCGCAAGGTCTCTGGGGAACGTGTGCTGCCGGTTTACTACTCCGACAACTATGTGTCGCTCGCGCCGGATGAAAGCAGGACGATCACGATTGAGGCGGCAGCATCGGATTTGCAAGGAGAGGTGCCGATTGTCGTAGTCGATGGATGGAATATCGGAGTGATCCCTTCATCGTCTTCAGAAGCAGCCATTGGAGTCAACACAGACGCCCAGGTCGATCATTGGCCTGTAACAGGGTTGCCAATTGTTCAATAATTTAAAAAGGCTCATGGGCGCATTAGGGAGAACCCGAAACGGACAACGGTAGCCGCTACGAAGGCGTCAGTGTCGGATCACAACCCTCATGGCTCTGATGGTGTTTGAGCCGGTTCGTTGACCGTGAGGATCTGATCTGCACGAACATTTTCCAGCGTTTGGATGATCCCACTGGGCCAATGAATCTGGATCGATTTTGCAACAGTGTCGGCGCCGAGGCCGAAGTGGGCGCGCTTGTCGCTTGAGGAAAGATAGCTGCCCGCGGTGGAGACGGTGACGTATTGGGAGCCTGCTGAAGAGGTCAGCTTGATTTCGGCACCGATGCCATCGCGGTTGCTGCGATGGCCCACAAGGGAGAGCGCGAGCCAGTGATTCCTGGTTGCCGTCTCATTGCGCAAAATATAGGCGGCTCCGTCGTTGGTGGTGACAACGGCATCGATGCGTCCGTCATTGTCGATGTCTCCAATCGCCAAGCCGCGTCCAGCCAGGGAGTCGTGAAAGATGTCGCCAGATTGGGCTGAGACATCCACGAAGCCGTTGCCGGTGTTATGAGCGAGAAGCATTGGCTCCTTGTAGCGGAGTTGAGGGAAGTTGAGTTGGATGGTGTCGAGATCGTGGCCCTGAACAATAAGGAGATCCTTTAAGCCGTCGTTGTCGTAATCGAGAAAATGAACCCCCCAGCCAGAGTGCAGCATGGTCATGCCGCCGATACCGCTGGCGTAGCTGTCGTAGGTGAAGCTGGAGTCTCCATTGTTGCGGTATAAGGCGTACTTCTGGTTGGCGAGGTCAGTGATGACGAGATCGGGCAGGCCGTCATTGTTGTAATCCTGGAAGTCGACGCCCATGCCGGCGTAGGTGTGGCCTTCGCCATCGACGGCAATCTCTGCCGGAAGGCCAACTTCCTCAAAGGTGCCGTCGCCTTTGTTGTGGTACAGGAATTCGGGCATGGAGTCGTTCGCCACGGCGATGTCGATCTTGCCGTCGCGATCGAAGTCAGCGATGGCGATGCCGAGGCCTTTGCCGGGTTTGCCGAGGCCCACCTTTGCCGCGACTTCGGTGAAGTGGCCGTTCCCGTCGTTGTGATAGACGAGAGGTGAGATGGCCGGAAAGTTATCAGGGTCGCAGTAAGTGCGGTAGCCTTCGCGGTGTTCGCCGCACCAGATGTCGTCGAAGTCCCACTTGAGATAACGCAGGACGACGAGATCGAGCAGGCCGTCATTGTCGAGATCGACCCAGACGGCGGAGGTAGACCACCCGCTGCCGCCGGTGCCGGACTTTTCGGTGACGTCAGTGAAAGTCCCGTTGCCGTTGTTGTGATAGAGCCGATTGCCGCCGTAGGCCGTGACATAGAGATCTTCATAGCCGTCGTTGTCATAGTCGCCTACCGCCACTCCCATGCCATAGCCGACACCCTGCAGCCCAGCTTTTTCGGTAACGTCTTCAAACGTGCCGTCCTTCTTTTGATGGAAGAGACGATTCCAGTATTTAGGGCTGGTCTTCTGAGGGATACTTCCCTTGGCGGTGGGATCTGCGAGTGGTGCTCCGTTGACGAAGAAGATGTCGAGCAGTCCGTCGTTGTCGTAATCAAAGAGAGCGACTCCGGAGCCCATGGTTTCAAGAAGGTATTTTTTCGCGGTGTGGGACGCCTGACCATTGAAGACAACCTGACTTTTAGCTGTGACGTCGACGAAGTGGCCTGGGGTGGGTGCAGGCTGCGGCAGCGTAGCAGAAACGGCTGGAGCATGCGCCTGAGCAACGACGGAGGGCCCGACTGTCAGCCAGAAAGGAGAGAGCAGGCTACAGATGAGGATACCGGCTGGTTGGTGAAGAGAAACCTTGAATGCCATGGCAAAGGATCATCCTGATAAAACAGTTAATAGACTAACGCGCGACCCCTTAATCAGGGTAAGAGCAGATCAAAAAAGCGACGGCTGACAGTGCCGCAGAATGTCAACGCTGCAGTTTGGCTCCGCTGCCTTCGACCAGCGTAACGATCTGGTCCACTTTGTTGAGCGTGAACTTCTCCTTTGCGCCGCTGGGCCAGTGAACCTCGATCATATCGACCTTGGTGGCGTCGCCAAGCCCGAAGTGAAGACGGGGATCGTTGGTGGAAGCGTAGCTTCCGCCCGAAACCACATCGCCGCGCTGCCGCATCCCGCCTGCGGTCAAGAAAACGGTAGCGCCAACCGCATCGCGCGGGCTTTTTGGGCCACCCACCAGCTTCAGCTCCACCCAATGGTTAGTGTCGGGATAAATATTGCGCAGCAGCGCGGGATGCCCGTCAAGCACATTGATGACAACGTCCAGCTTGCCATCGTTGAAGAGGTCGCCGACTGCCATGCCTCTACCCACATAAACCTTGGCCAGCCCGGTGCCTTCAACCGGAGGCATAACGTCGAACCTTTTACCTTCGATGTTATGGAAGAGTAGCGGCCTCTGGGCCCAGGTCGTCCCCCAGTTCGTGCGATCTACCTGTGGGTATACGTGGCCGTTGGCGAACATCAAATCCTTCCAGCCATCGTTGTCGAAGTCCAGAAAGGCCGCGCCCCAGCCAAGAAAGGGAATCGTCGGTTCAGCGATGCCTACCTGGTAACTGACGTCGGTGAAGGCGGCATTGCCGTCGTTTCGATAGAGAGTGTTGTAGTCGTCGGAAAAGGTAGTGTTGCAGAAGTCCACGAGGCCATTGTTCCGGTAATCACCGTACGCAATGCCCATCGACGCCGTCTCGCGGCCGTTCTCATTGAGCGCATAGCCCGAGGAGTAGCTCGCATCCTCAAAGGTACCGTCGCCCTTGTTGATATAGAGATAGTTCGGAGTCGAATCGTCGGCGACCAGCAGATCCACTTTGCCGTCATCGTTCAGATCAATAAAGACCGAAGCGAGCCCGTAGTACAGGTTTTTGTCGCTGACACCGGCCTTGTCGCTCACGTCGCTGAAAGTCCCATCGCCGTTATTGTGAAACAGGTGATCAGGCTCGCCCTTCAGTCCCCGTGGTCCGCACATCACCTCTTCTCCGCGGAACGGGCACAATGCAGTTCCATCCTGACTGCTGGACGCGGGCTGGTTTGCCATGTCGTAGTGGATATAGCCAGGAACGAAGAGATCGAGGCGGCCATCGCCGTCATAGTCTCCCCAGGTGGCGCCGGTGGACCAGTTGCCTAGAGTTACGCCTGCCTTCTCGGCAACATCTGTAAAAGTGCCGTCGTGGTTATTGTGGTACAGGCGGTTCTTACCGAAGTTGGAGACATAGATATCAGGCCAGCCGTCGTTGTCATAGTCGGCGATGGCAACGCCAATGCCCCACCGATCATTGGTGACGCCAGCCTGCTCGGCCACATTGGTAAAAGTGCCGTCGTGATTGTTATGAAAGAGCGCGGCCTTGGGAGCAGCGGCCTTTCCGGCCAAAGCATCGTCGGTAGAGCCATTGACGAGATAGATGTCCAGCCAGCCGTCGTTGTCGTAGTCGATCAGGCCAACCCCGGACCCGTTGGTTTCAATAATGTAATGCTTTTCTGGAGTCCCCATGGTGTGTATCCATGTAGTCAGGCCCGCTTTCTGCGCAATGTCCTCAAAGACCACGGGGCCGCTCTTGACAAAGCCGCCAGCGGTGATCGGCCGGTGCTCTTCGTCCAGGACAGCCGGGTGGGTCCCACCCGTATTGACTCCTCCCATCTGCGACGGAGGACTGCCTGCCTCAGATTGCGGTGTGTGAGCGCTCGACTCTGCAGATTGCGCCATTGACCTGCCCCCACTGATGCAGAAGACCGCACAGAGAGCGACCGCTGTAAGCAGACAGGCCGAGGCAAAACCACGGACGGCATGGTGATAAATGGGTATGATTGGCGTCACCTCGGCGACGATAAACTCTGTCGCTGCTGCTCCAGACGGTTGAACCACTCCGGGTGGTCGGCTGCTTGTATGCTTGCCGTTGTCCTGCCGTCCATCTCCTGGTGAAATTCCTGCTCGATACGCCAATTTCTTCTCCTTCTCTCTCCAGTTTGGTCAGCAAATTTCTGTCGCAGCTTTAGGCTTATTGCTCTGTTCCTTTCGGAGGGTTTTGCCACTGGGGCAACAGGAAGTCCCCCAGCAGGTCGCCGTCAGTAACAGGCGGGGCCTCCGGTGCTTGTGCATACTTTGCGGCATTCTTTGCATCCCCTGCCTCCCGGTAGGCGTGACTTAGAAGGCGCAGCGCCTGCACGTTGCCTGGACTAAGACGAAGCGTCTCTTCAAGTTCACCAATGGCATCACTTACGCGACCTTGTACAAGCTCGGTTTTTCCTAGTCCGAAGTGGGCCTCAGCGCTGCCCGGATTCTGCCGTACCGCCTCCTGAAAAGAAGAAATTGCCTCCAACGGTTTTCCGGCACGATCGAGCGCCAGGCCCTCGAAATAGCTGACGAGAAAGTTCGGGCCTAGCCTTTGCCGAGCTTCGGCAAGCTCCGTAACAGCCTCCTGTGCGCGTCCCGTGCGGAGCAGAACCTGGGCTAACCCAATATAGCTGGTGGGCAAAGGGTCACCTGCGGCGACGAGCCTTCGAAAATCTACCTCGGCCTCGTCATAGTGACCTGCAGCTAGATTGGCCGCTCCCAAACGAAGGTTCAAAGCATAGGACTTAGGGTTGAAAGTGAGCCCTTCTTGAGTAGCCGAGATCGCATTCGAGTATTGATTAAGCTCCATCAACTCGCGTGTCAGATTTAGCCAATGCTCTTCCTGTGCTGGAGCGAGCTCCGCCGCATGCCGAAAACCGTTCACTGCCAGGTTGGCATTGCCGAGATGAGCGTTGGCAATGCCGATGAGAGACCACGCCGCCGCAGCGTGGCCTGGCTCCGGGTCTTGATGCAAGGCTTCCGTGCAAAGCTGGGCCTGGTTTGCCGCCTGTTGATAGTTTCCAGCCAGCAGGTAAACCAAAGCCAGATCGAAGTTAGCCCATGGGGCACTGACGTGCACGCCGTTATTATTCAATCCCTGCAGGAGATGAACGGCGGCGTCATTTTCGTGAAGAGCGACAAGAAGGGAAGCCAGATGCACGCGCTGTTCATCGTTGAGCGATTGAGTTGTGAGAGGGCCAATTGCCTTTCGCGCCTCTGCTGGTCGCCCGATGGCAAGGTATCCGGTTGCCGCTTCAATGAGAAATTCAGGGTCATCGGGGAATGACATCCCGGATCGATGCAATTCCTCGAAGGCATTCTGATAGAGCTGCGCGTCGAGTTGGACTCGACCCAGATAGTAATGGGCGAACTGATCATCAGGCGAAAGCTCCACTGCGTGTCTCAGTTCCTGACGGGCACGATCAAGTTGATGCTCGGTCCAATCGAGAAATCCCAGGTTTCTGTAGGCAGCTTCCATGCGGGGATCAATGCGAATCGCCTCACTATACTCATAGGCAGCCTCTGTGTTTCTGCCCAAGCGGGCGAGTACAATTCCCCGGAAGTTGCGCACCAGTGCATCGTTCGGTTGCTCACCTTCGGCAGTGGTCAGTTCATCGAGTGCTGCGTTGAGACGATTCTCTTTGAGCGCAATCAAGCCGCTTTGAAACGCACCCTCCTGTACCGCCAAGTAGGGAACTGATGAGTGTACGCGAGGATTAACCACAAGGCATTCAGCGGACTTCAAGAGCAACAGCGAACCCAGCGACGAGCAGAGAACAAGAGCAACAAACCCGGGCATGATCTTGGTATTTTTCTCATCCAATCTTCTGCATGGACAATAGCGAACGCCTTTCCACCATTGCTTTTTCATCGGGTCGTTGCTTTCAGGATCGTTCCCGTCTTTGGGCATATTGACGGCAGTGAAATGGCCTGTCTCCGCCAGATGCCAGATTGGGATCTCCATATTACTTTTTCTCAATCTCAACCAGACGCGGGGTTTGCTTCTCAAGTTTGGTGTGGGATTCACGATTGAGATCGGCTGAGATTGCGAACTCATGCGCGGCCTTCTCCTTCTCGCCCAGAGCCTGGTATACTCTGCCCAATTTGAAATGGATTGAGCCATCGTGATCAGTGGGCAGCGCAATGTTAAATTCTACTTCCGCTTTGCGATAATCACCGAGCTCCGCGTGGGCCGTGCCTAAGTCACGATGAATGCCCGGGATATCTCCACCCGCTGCGAGTGCGCGGTACAGATAAGAAAGAGCTTTCTCCGGTTGATGCTCCAAGAGGTAGGTGTCTCCCAGATCGTGGAGCGCCTCAACGTGCCGCGGATTGATGGTCAGCTCAGCCTCGAGTTCTACACGTGCACCACTGACATCCAAATCTTTCCAAAGAATGTGCCCCAGGCTGTAATGCAGGCTCGGTGCGGAGGGATTCAATGCAATGGCAGCGCGATACTCCTCAATGGCTTTTTTATCGTCATCCCTTGCAGCCGCGAGGTCGCCCATCAGTTGATGCAAGTGATAGGAGTTGGGGTCCGCCTGGTAAAGTCTGAGGTAGGCTCCGGTGGACAGCATTTCATAGCAGCGGGCGCGCCAATAGGCTATCTCGGAGGAATTCTGCCCGCCCGCCCCCAAGCCCTCCAGCACTTTCAAAGACGCTTCATCATCTCCGATATCAAGTAAAGCGGCCGCCATTTGCAAGCGAAACTCTTCGGACGACTGCGCAGTTAAAGCGCGAGAGCCGCAAAGCGCGAGGCTGGTGAATTGGCCCGAGTTGAGAGCGCGGCGCACTTCCCTTTCGGTGCAGGTGGCGGGAGGGGCGGCCGTATGATTCGACGGAACTGCTGCTGCCTCTCCCAGCGTTTGGGGAGACTCGCCGCGTTGTGTCGCTAAATATGCGAGCGCAAATCGGGAGGCTGGGCTATTTTGGCTTCGCAGCTCTGGCGCCAGCTGCTCGATCTTCTGGAGAGACTCAGCAGGAAGCTGCTCGAAGGCGGATTCCCCGGATTCCGCGTCGCGCATTCCCAGGACCCGCGCAGCATAGAGTTGGTCTATCGTGATCGCTTGCGACCAATCCCGAAGGGAGCTGTCAAGGTCACCTTCAAGCAACTCTGCTTCTCCGCGACGGGCGAATGCCCTCACGCTATGAGGATTGACCCGCAATTCCTCGTCGAATTCGTGGGTTGCACTTTGCAATTTCCCGGCTCGCAAGAACACTTCACCGAGCTCAACGTGAAGCCCGGGCCAGTTTGGGGAGGTCGCCAAGGCGTTTTGAAAATGAATGACTGCGGACGGCCATTCGCTGCTCGTCGCATAACTCTCAGCCAGCAACTGTTCTGCGCGAGAAGAGCCAGGCGCCTCCGTTTGCATCATGGCGACCTCAGCTTTCCCCAGCCGTTCGTAGGCGTGGCCCGAAAGGTAAAGTAGATCGACATTTTGTGGGTGAAGCTTCAGTGCGTGCTTGATCGTTACGAGTTCTGCAGGTACGTCGCCCGTCATTTCCTGTGCTGCCGCAAGCCACGACCAAGGCTCTGGTCGACTTGGGTCTTGGTTGACAGCGGCGGTGAGATAAGGGATCGCTCTTTTCCCGTCGCCGATCTTGCAGTAGTCAATGCCCAACATGAGATTGGCGCCCGCAAGGTCGGGCTTGATCATGAGCGCTCGATGAAACTCCGCCATAGCATCAGCAGAGTTGCCTTCGAGTTGGTAGATCAGACCTAGGTTCATGTGTACCTGGGAAAAATCAGGCGCCAGGGCCAGCACAGCTTGATATTCCCGCTCCGCTGTACTGTAGTCCTCATTTCGTTGCGCTTGCTGCGCGGCTTCGAGATGAGAGTTAATGACTAAGTTCGTGGTTGGGCGTGATGAGGTATCTTGGCTTGCCAGAATGCCCGGACTCATAGCCAATGCCAGAGTTATCGGGAATAGAAATCGCACGCCCACGACAAATCCCGCCCGTTGGCGTGCAGACGCGTTGATGCGTCTGCACTTTTCCCAATTGCTCTCACCGCGCATGGCGGTACCAGATCAAGCTTGAGAAAGATAGAGTGGTGGCTCTACAAAGGCCAAGTACGGTAATGCTGGAAACGCAGGGCATGGACGAAGGCATCTCTTCAGCCTTTCTTCTGATCATCTTACACAGGACCTCGCAGGCAGTCATGGGCTGCAAGCTGATCGAGATGTGCCGCAGAGTGTCTCGGTTTTTCGCAATTCCACAGGCCAACTCTAGCCGTTCCGTACATGCACGGGAGCGCCTTCCGCCGTTCGCGCTATTGCAAGCTATTGAATTCGCGCTATCGTAGAGCCTCCCCATTTATCGTATGGATACACTCGATCTACATTTGCAGACGTTACTAGTTCATGCTTAACAAAGATGGCTGGCGGAACAAAATTGTGCCTAAGCATTTCAAGCGCAAGCTTAATCAACCGCTCGCCATATGCTTCCGGAAAGTACGCAACCGAGCAAATCATCCGTGTGTGCGGCCGTCTCATCTCATTGCGCGCGTCGATGCATGCATCCTGTCCGGCCACTGCGCAGAAGTCTTCTGCGCCGATGTCTCGAAAGGCTTGCAGAGCTGCGAGTGCCGAAGTGTCATTCACCGCCCCGACAAGCACTTTGCGCAGCTTGCCCCTTCTGAGGTGCTTACGCACGGAGTCCAGCGTTCGTTCATATTGCCCCTTGGTATCCATTCGAACGAGAGAAATGCTGCGACTGGGCTGGATCGACTGGGTGATTCCATCTAACATTCCATTAAGTCGGATATTTAATGTCGGCCCTGCGCAATCTGCTCCTATCAATAACACTTCGTCGACCTGGCTGGGCCAATGCTGCACCGACCACTTACCGAGGCACGCGCCCGCCAGCCGACCCGCTTTGTAGTGGTCCGCTCCGAAGTACACGGCGCCGGGATGGGGAACGTCTATTGCAATAAATGGAACGCGGGCGTCTGCGAGCAGACCAGCAACCTGAGTGGCTGCCCGGGGATCAATTTGAGAGCCGATTACCAAATCTACTTTTTCTGCCAAGAAACGTTCTGCGTTCAGTACAGCCGTTCTCGCGCTGAAGTTGTTATCCAGGGTCACTAGATCAACATTTGCAGCGGCCGCTGCCGACAGCAGGCTCTGAGTGACAGTGGAGGTAAAGGGTATAACGCTACTCTGGACGCCATATCCGATACGAAATCTCTTCTCGTTAAGAATTTCAATTTGCAGCCGATAGCCGCTCTTGCCTATGCGATGGGCCAATCCGCCTGCAACCAGAGTTTCGATTAGGCGAAATGTTGTCGGCTTGGTGAAGCCAACACGCGACGTGATCGTCTTCAAATCGAGAATTTCCGTTTTGCTCCGGAAAGCCTTGATAATCTGAGTTGCCCTGAGCACTGACTTGACCTGGTAGTCACGTGAGCTGATGATCGCGGCCGAAGGATAAGCCTGTATCGTGCTCTCATTTGTCACTTCGTATAGTGAGCTAACCGCTGCCATAAACTACCTCCCGATTGTTCCTCAAAGGATTCCAAAAGACGGAGCGAAGATGTGAGCTAGGCATTTGGCAGGTGTGAGATCCTCGCGTGCCAAACTAGAGCAAGCCTCCATTGCCAGACAGGTTGAGATTTGATGTTGTGCTCGTGTCGATATACCCGTCACTGTGGGGCTACAAAGAACAAGAAGCTTGCTATGTGGGGCATGGTTCGCATTTCGCAAGATCTCGACTCCAGTCTGTCTCATGTTCCCAGTCATTTCTTCCGTTGACCTCACCAGCTGATCTTAACGCCTCTGGACGCATTTCGCAATAATAAATGGCCGAGATAGCGCTAAACAGGCATAATTTTCTTTTTTTTATGCTTATTAGAAAGTAGAATGCTCCAAAGGAAATATGAAAAATAGCGATCAAACCCGAGCACCGTATAAGTGTTTGTACCTCGAAGGTCTTGGGCGGTCCGGAATCACTCGGTTACTCTTATCCCTTGAAATAAATAGTCTTCTCGCTCACCCACGAATACGATGGCCGATGACTTGCCCTTAGCTCGACCAGGAGTAGGAGGGCTGAGCCGTCAGTGAACAGAAGCTGACTTGTCGGTCCCGACCCAATCCGTGCCCCCGACACGTGGGTCTCTCGCGTTTGGGCCTTTGGCCAGACCGATTCTCGCAAGTACTTCTACGGCAACCAAGCCCACGGGTGCGCAAGGACCTGGGCAGCAGCGACTGGATCGAGTACGTTTACTTGAACGGCGAGCCGATTTCGGAGTTGAACAACAACGGAAGCTGGACGGATTATGTATTTGCCGGCGGGGCGAGGTTGGCGATGGCGGACAGCGTGAGGGCGACGAGTCCGGCGACGACGACGGACTACTAACCATGGGGACCAACTCGGCTCGGCGCGTCTGGTGACCGACGGCAGTGGCACGGTGCTTTCCTCGTACACGTTCTATCCGTTGGGGCAGAGGCCGCAGCCGGATGAGAATCACTATCTATATCTATTTACCGGCAAAGAAAGAGACATAGAAAGCAGCCTAGATAACCTCGGTGCTCACTACTATGGCTCTTCGATGGGACGCTTCATGAGCCCCGATCCAAGTGGCCTATTGGCACAGAAGCCGGAGGATCCGCAAAGTTGAAACCTCTATGCGTATGCTCGTAACAATCCGCTGATCAATATCGATCCGACCGGGTTGGATTGCGTGTACGCGAACGATGCTGGAAATGGCGTTGAGTCGATTGATCACAACAGTAACTCGGGAGAGTGCGGACAGAATGGTGGAAGCTGAGTATTCGGTTATGTATATGAAAGCTGGGCTCATTTCAACGGCACGACTGGACCGTTCCAAGTGGGTTCGATTCTCATAACCCAAGATCACTGTTCAAATCCAGCCAGCGATCCGGATCAGAACCGAAGGCTTGAAACCGAACGGTTCAGTTTTTGTCGTGGGAACAGAACGCCGATTTGGACTGACCCTTGAATTGACACAATCTGAATGTGCATACTCTCCGGGAGAGGAAGAAGGGATGGAGAGAAGAAAGCGATATTCCTGGGAGTTTCAGAACAACGCCGTAAGGCGCATGCAGGATTGCAAGAGCGTTGATGAATTGGCCAGAGAGCTTGGCGTGACGCGCCGATGTCTCTACAAATGGCGTGCCAAACTAGCGGCGGCACAACTTGGTGAAGAAACCGCACGACCCAATACACATGCAGAAGTCCAGCGGAGAGAACTGCTGCAGTTGAAGCGGATGCTCGCCGAGAAGGCGATGGAGGTGGAGTTTTTGAAAGGTGCCTTGCAAAAAGTAGAGGCTCGACGGCAGCGCAGCAGCGGCTCTGGCGAGAAAGCATCTACGAACCCATCCGAGAATTGATGCCTTTGCAAGGCAGACTGAGTATCGAGCACATGTGCCAGTTAACGGCGGTGAGTCGCAGAGGCTTCTACCGCTCACTGCGACAACAGAAGCCAGCAGAAGAAGAGACAGAAGTGCGGTCCTTGATTCAACAAATCGCTCTGGAGCATCGTCGTCGTTACGGATATCGACGGATCAGCGCAGAACTACGCCGCCGCGGAGTGGAAGTAAATCGCAAGAGGGTGGCACGGATGATGCGCGAGGACAATTTGCTGGCTTTTCAACCAAAGCGGTTCGTCGTCACTACGAATTCGAAGCACAGATATCTTTCAACAGCTTAGCCGCACGCGGCCTCTGCGCGAGGGACGTCGAAGGGACGTTGGTTGCTGATTTCGACTTGCGCTGAAAACTTCGCCTTTCTCCCGAATAGCCCGTCCGCGACACGGCTTTGGGCCTGTCGTTTCTTGCTCGTGATCGCTTGCGTAGCCTTCGACGCGGAGTTCGTAGAGGGCCTGCCTCACCGTCCCGCGGCTGGTACGAAGTGCTGCGACCAGCCGCACTTCAGACGGAATGACATCGCCCGCTCGCAGGTCGCCATGCGCAATCCCGCTCAAGAAAAGTCTTCTGATCTGCTCGCATAAAGGAGTGAAGCTTGCGCGGTCGAGTCCGTAACTCGTCCACGCGGATGACTCGACCCTCGCGACAGGACGCGGCATTTTTATTCTCCTCGTAAGGCCGTCATGGGGTTCGTTTTTGCAGCGCGCGCGGCTGGTAGTGCTGAAGCCATAATTGCCAGCACCAGCATTGCGGCAACGGAAACGGCCAACACCGCTGGGTCAAACGGGCTGACCCCGAAAAGAAACGATCGCAGCACCTGTGAGACGGCCGCCGCGCCAATCAGCCCCAGAACACAGCCCACCGCCGCCAGCTTCGTTCCGGACGAAAGAACGAGGCGGACGATTCCCCAGCGCTGCGACCCCAGCGCCATGCGCAGCGCCATCTCCTGCTCGCGCGACGCCACCGAAAACGCAATCACGCTATAAATGCCCAGCACTCCCAGCAGCACGGAAATCAATCCGAACGACGAAATCACCGTAGTATTAAAGCGCCGCGACGCTTCGCTCTCCGCAATCACCTCGTCCATCGTCCGCATCCGGAACACCGGCAGTTGCGGATCGATCTTCCGCGCCATCTCGCGCAGCATGTTTTCCATCTGCTCCGGAGGCATGCTGCTCCGCAGGATGATATATCCCGAGTTCGCGTCCAGTTCTCCGGCTGTGGCAAATACTCCTTCCGAGGTGACTGTCTGCGTTGCCGGCTGATAAATCTCGGGCGCAGTCCGGCCGTCTGGCGAGCCCAGCTTCACGCTTTCCACTTCGCCCACTACCGTCATCCACGGAGTCGCCGTCTCCTGCATCCCCCGCCGCAGCCGTTTTCCAATCGGGTCCTGGCCCGGCCAGTACTGTTCCGCAAGCTTGCGGTTCACGATCACCACCAGCGGCGAACCTGCCTTGTCAGCATCCGTAAACGTGCGCCCACGCAGCAGCCGAATGCCCAGCGCGCCGAAAGGATCGCCTTCGACCAGCGAAGGTGCTGCCATATTCAGCCCCGCGCCTTTGGGCGGAACGTAGCCATCGATCGTAAGCGCAATGCCCAGGCCGTCGCCGGCCGCTGGCACCAGCGACGTGATGCCTACCGCCTCCACTCCCGGCAGTTGCTGCGCGTCGCGCAGCAGCGTGTCGTTGAACTCGTCAATCGCCGTCTGGGTCCCGTACCTCTCCTTGGGCAGATCATAGATCGCGGCCAGCGTGTGGTCCGGGCGAAATCCGACATCAACCGCCCGCATCTTCTCAAAGCTGCGCAGCAGCAAGCCGGAGGCGGTCAGCAACACCAGCGCAACGGCGATCTCCGCAATCACCAGCGCGGAGCGCAGTCGCGCATGGCCGCTGCTCGAAGTCCCCGTCCGTCCTCCCGCCTTTAACGCTTCGTTTACGCTCGTCCTCACCGCGGCAAACGCCGGAGCCAGTCCGCAAAGGATGCCGGTCAGCAGCGCCAGGCCCAGCGCAAACCCCACCACTAGCCAGTTCAGCCCGATATCGCTGATGCGCGGCAGCGTCTCCGGCAACAGGCGAACGCCGGTATGCAGCGTGGCCGCCGCCAGGGCCAGCCCCAGCAGGCCGCCCGCAAGGCTCAGCAGCAGGCTCTCGATCACCGCCTGCCGCAGTAACGCCACCGTGCGTGCGCCCAACGCCAGCCGCACGGCGATTTCCCGGCTGCTGCGAATGGCGCGCACCAGCAGAAGCCCGGCCAGATTCGCGCAGCAGATTAGCAGCACCACCAGCACGGCAAGAAACAGAATATGAATCAGCGGTCGCGCCTGCGCCACCGTGTCCTCGCGCAACGGCATTACAAGCGCACGGATGCGCAGGCTGCGCATGAATGCCGGATAGCTGAGCATCGTCTCCTGCGCTACCCGATCGGCGTCGCTCTGTGCCTGCGCCACCGTTACGCCCGGCTTCAGCCTTCCCACCATGCGGAAGTCCCACGACGCTGCCTGTCCGCCCGTGAACTCCTCCGGTTGCAAACTCAACGGCACCCAAACCTCCGTCTGGTACAGGTGCCCCGGTTCCAGCGGAAACTCAAAACCCCGCGGCATCACGCCCACCACCACATATGGCTTGTAGTTGAGCAGAATCTTCCTCCCCACCACTCCCGCATCGCCGTGAAAGCGGCTCTGCCATAGGTCGTAACTCAACACCGCTACTTGCTCATGTTGCTCATCTTCCTGCTGCGTGAATGCGCGCCCCACCAGCGGCGCAACGCCCAGCGTGGAAAACAGGTCCCCGCTCATGCGTGTCGCAAAAATCCGCGCCGGCGTTCCTGCACTCGACAGCTCAAATCCCGTTCCTTGATAGCCGCCCAGATGCGTAAAGCTGTGCGTGTATCGCATGAAGTTGCGAATATCGGGAGCGGTGGCGCGGGACTGCGTGCAGAAACGGCAGTGTGATCCTTCCAGAAGGTCCCCCACCGTCACCAGTCGGCCCGGGTTCAGAAACGGCAGCGGGCGCAGCAGCACGCCCTCAACAATCGAAAAAATCGCTGTGGTCGCGCCGATTCCCAGCGCCAGCATCAGCACCGCCGTCAACGTAAAGCTCGGCGACTTCCTCAGTTGCCGCGCCGCATATTTTATGTCTCGCCGGAATCCCTCGATCCCCAGCGCTGTGTCAACGTCCAGCGTCGATTCCCGCATTGCCGCCGGGTTGCCGAAGCGCAACCGCGCCTCACGCCGCGCTTCCTCCTCTGGCATGCCCCGCGCGATGTTGTCCTCCACCCGCATTTCGATGTGTGCATGAAGCTCCGCGTCAATGTCCCGCTCGATTCTGGATCGGGAAAAAAGATTCGATATCCGGCGAAAAATCGGCATTAAGCCCCCCTTCACGCATAGCGCAGCACGGCGCGCACGCCCTTCACCAACTGCTCGAAGCTCTTTTCCGCCTCTTCCAGCTGCTTCCGTCCGGCCGCGATCAGCTTGTAGTATTTCGCTTTGCGCCCGGTCTCTGTCAGCGTCCACTCCGACTTCACCCATCCGCTCAACTCCATACGGTGCAGGGCCGGATACAGCGAGCCTTCCTCGACATTCAACAGCGCGTCCGAAGCTCGCTCGATATGGAGCACAATGCCGTACCCATGCAGTGCGCCCACTTGCGACAGCGTCTTGAGAACCAGAAGGTCCAGGCTCCCCTGAAGGTCGTTTTTCGCCATGCGTCTTACCCCTATATATCTTGGTATAAGGCAAGATAGACCTAGAACGCTAGGGATGTCAAATAGAGGCAAGCTCTGCGCAACTCATTAGGCAAGATTTACGAAACAAGCTAAACGCACGTCGCGTAAGCGGAGAACATGCTGCGGGGGTTCGACTTAAAGGCACGGTAGGAGATCAAAGGGATGTCCCACGGGCAACGGGTGAAAGCGGCCCTGCTCCTGACATTTACTCGCAGACGACAACTGCTGGTGCTGGACGAGCCGACCACTGGCCTTGATCCGATCGCCGCGGCGCTGGTGCCTGGAGGCCTGTGGCTGAGCCTTATCGGCAGCACCGAAGGCGAGCCGCGGGAGGTTGGCCCGCCGTGCCGCTCGGCCCGGGAGGTGGCGATCGCCGTCGAACCAGCTCTCGAAATTGTCGAACTGCGTGCCGCCGAGTTCCGCACTCATGATGCCAAGGCGTGGTTCTGCCTTTCACGCCGGCGGCTTTAGGGCAATGGCTATCTCTCCAACAGACGGATGCATGGGGATCAACGCGCTTTGCGAATTCGGCTTGCAGGACCAGGAAGTCTTGCAGGCCATGGATGGCCATGGCAACGGTAAAATCCAGCGCAAGCTTCTCATGGCAACCCTAAGAAAAGGGCGGGAGCAAGGAGAGATAGCTCCTGATGCGGATATTACGAGTCTCGTAGACTTCTTTGATATGACGCTTGCCGGTCTCAGGATCGTAGCAAGGGCAGGAAAGAGCCGCGCCGCCTTGAAAGGCATCGTTGAGATTGCCTGTAAAGCGTTCCAATGAAGAAGTAAGGGATGCGTCATTTGGGAGCGTTCCGCAGACATGCGTTCTCCTGCTCCAGGGTGGTGATGCGCTTGCGCATAGGCTCCAAAGCATCAGCGAACTCTTCCACCGTGTAACGCGGGGTAATGTGCTGGGGACAATTCCAGTCGAATGCTTCCACATGGATCAACAGGGCTCTCTCCGCAGGCGACTTCTCTCCAGAGGGTCGGAGCCGGTCCATCCATTCCTTCGCCGTTGCACTCTCTTCAAGAATCTCGGCACGACCGAGAATCTTGAGCCTGCTCTGCGCGGGATAATCCATCAGAAACAGCACGATACGATTGTCGTACAGCAGATTTCCTGTACTGATGTACTGTTTGTTGCCTCGCAGGTCTGCAAAGCCGAGCGTCTGATCGTCAATCACTTGAAGAAAGCCTTTTGGACCGCCGCGAAATTGGATATAGGGCCATCCGGACTCACTGACAGAGGCCATATAGAAGCCATCCCGTCCGTGGATAAACTCCCTTTCGTGAGGGCCGATCCGGTTGCCGGAATGATCCGATTGTTCGATACGTTCGTACTGATGGCGGCTGCCGTGCTTCAACTGCTGTGCTTTTATGATCGGCGTGAATGCCAGTTCAGCAAAGCGTCGCCCCATAGCGCATCTCCATCTTGGTTTCGAGGATTATCGGATGCGCCGTTCAGATTCAGCAATCGGGGCATCGTTGATGCTGGCCAGCCGCCGTCGCATGAGTCCTTCCTCATCGAACTCCCAAAGTTCATTGCCATAGGAGCGATACCACTGCCCTGAATCGTCGTGCCACTCATATTCAAAGCTCACCGCAATCCGGTTGCCTTGGCATCCCCAGAATGTCTTTTTGAGCCGGTAGTCCAGCTCTTTCGCCCATTTGCGTCGCAGAAACCCTTTGATCTCCTCTCGTCCGCGCAGAAATTCCGTTCGGTTGCGCCATTCGGAGTCCGTTGTATAGGCCAAAGCAACGCGTTCAGGATCGCGCGAGTTCCACGCGTCCTCTGCGGCTTGTATCTTGAGTGCAGCGGTCTCTATTGTGAATGGCGGCTTGATGGAACTCGGCGACACGGCAACTGAAGACATGATTCCTCCTGCGTTTAGAACGCCTCCGGACATGCGGCCCCGAAGGCCGCATCCGGTGCGTTTCGCTACGCTACGACCTTGTCGTAGAAGCGATGGATGTTGGCGGAGATGTAGTCCAGACAGTCTTCGACGGCAAAGTGGCCTGCGTCGAGCCGATGCATCTCTGCCTTCGTCAGGTCCGGCAGATATGCTTCGCCACCCTCGGGAGTAAAGAAAATGTCACCTTGAGCCCAGAAGATAATCGTCTTTGGCTGCCGCTCTTTGAGGAATACCTGCCACTTCGGATAAAGTTCGACATTGGTGCGGTAGTCATAGAAGAGATCCATCTGGATGCGGTGCGCGTTCGGACGCCGCAACGATTGAAAATCTGAGTTCCAGTTGTCCGGGCTAATCAACTCAGGAACTTTCGAGCCATGCAGATAGATCGCTTTCACAGTTTCGAATTCTAAGAGACCGGCAACCGCAGCCTCTGACGCCGTCGTGCGTTCTTTCCAGAGGTCGCCCCGGAGACTACCCCAGGCAGCCGTGAATCCAATCTCATAGGCATTGGTGTTCTGGATGATGAGCCACTCCAAAGCCTCAGGTTTCCTGGTAACGATCCGGAATCCAACAGGACCACCGTAGTCCTGTACGTAGAGACCAAACCGATCGAAGCCCTTCTTTGCGAGAAAATGCTCGATGACCTCGGCCAGGTTGTCGAAAGTGTAGGAAAACTTCTCGGGATCGGGATAGTCGCTATCGCCAAATCCGGGATAATCAGGCGCGATCACATGAAACCGGCCTGCGAGCGCAGGAATCAGGTTCCGGTATTGATGCGACGAGGACGGGAAGCCGTGCAGCAGCACAAGCTTTGGGCTTGCTGGATCACCCGCCTCGCGGTAGGCGATCTTCAGTCCGTCGACCGTTTCCGTTTTATACGTCACTGCCGTGGGGGTGATTGCCGGAGAATAATTCGTCTTCATGATCTGTCCTTCCTGATGGGTTCGTTGTGTGAATGAATGCCACATACCTCTACCCGCATGCCCTGCGAAGACAGCAAGAAGGTCGGCTGGCGATCACTACCTGTTACGCTGGATTGGATCATGATCAGAGTAAGAAGTCGCGACGTTTGTTTTGCTTTCAGTTATCACAAATACTGATAGGGTGAAAATCATGGAACTTCGCCACTTACGCTACTTCTGTGCCGTTGCCGAAGAGCAGAGCTTCACTTTCGCCGCGCGTCGCCTCCATGTCTCGCAGTCCGGCGTCAGCGGACAAGTGCGTGACCTCGAAGAAGAGCTGGGAGTGACTCTGCTGAATCGAAATCAGCGCAAAGTTTCGCTAACGCCCGAAGGAGCGATCTTTCTTCGCGAAGCTCAGGAGATTCTCGAACGGACAGAACAGGCGAAAGAGTTGGTTGTGCGCGCCTCGCAGGGACAGTACGGAAAGCTGTCAATTGGGCTTTGCGGCCCTGCCACAGCGCCTTTTCTTCCACGCCTGATTCGGGAGTTCCGCAAGAAGCAGCCCGGGGTCACGGTCGCTCTCAAGGATTTAGACCCGGCTCATCAGCCGGGCGCATTAGCCAACCGGGAGATCGACATTGGGTTTACGCGCAGTGTGACTCCAGAATTCCGCAAGGTTCTTAACAGTGAGATCCTGTTTCGCGAACCGATCATGGCAGTTCTTCCCCGTGGACACGTCCTTGAACGCGAGAAAAGCATTTCGCTGACCCAACTGGCCGCTGAGCGCTTTATCTTGTACGCGCGAGAAAACGCGCCCGACCTATTCGATGTGATCGTTACGCTTTGCAAGAGGGCGAAGTTTTCTCCTCGTATCGTAGATAGCCCCGGCCTCTGGCAGTCGGTTCTGACGATGGTGGAAGCCGGCGAGGGAGTGTCGCTGGTGCCGGCTTGTGTACGTCATCTTCGCTCGAACGACGTGACCTTCAAGCCACTGAGCAATCGAGGCTGTCAGGTAGAGGTTGTGCTCGCCTGGCGCGACAATGATCCTGACGCGATCCGTGACGGGTTTCTCGATCTGCTGCGGAAAAATCGCCCTGAAATGGAACGGCGCATGCAACTGACGTAAGAGACGCGTATCGCTCACACCTGAGCGGGGCCGCGTGATGCGGCCCCCGCGCGGCTCAGCTTCTGATAAATGCGAGGATGTCGGCGTTGATTACGTCGGCGTAAGTGGTCATCAAGCCATGTGGATAGCCGGGATAGACTTTGAGTGTTCCATGTTGGAGCAGCTTGGCCTGCAGCCGGGATGCGTCTTTGTAGGGGACAACCTGGTCGTCGTCGCCTTGCAGCACGAGCGTCGGGACCGTGATGGCCTTCAGATCGTCCGTCTGGTCTGTCTCAGAGAAGGCCTTGATGCCTTCGTAATGGGCGAGCGCGCTTCCCATCATCCCCTGACGCCACCAATTCTCAATGATTCCCTGCGAGGACTTCGCGCTGGGTCTATTGAAGCCGTAAAACGGACCTGTAGGCACGTCGAGAAAGAACTGAGCGCGGTTGTCAGCCAGCGCCTTCCGGAAGCCATCGAACACTTCGATCGGCGTTCCATCGGGGTTGGCCGCAGTCTTGACCATGAGCGGGGGAACCGAGGCGAGCAGCACCGCTTTGGCGACACGCCCCTGAGGCTGGCCAAATTTCGCAACGTACCGTGCCACTTCGCCGCCGCCGGTTGAGTGGCCAACGTGGATCGCGTTTTTCAAGTCGAGATGCTCGGCTACCGCGGAAGCGTCGGCAGCGTAATGATCCATGTCATGGCCGGTACTTATCTGCGAAGACCGCCCGTGACCGCGTCTGTCATGCGCGATAACGCGATAACCCTGTGCAAGGAAGAACAGCATCTGGTTGTCCCAGTCATCTGACGACAAAGGCCATCCGTGGTGGAACGCGATAGGCTGGGCGTCTTTCGGACCCCAGTCCTTGTAGAAGATTTGTGCGCCATCTTTCGTTGTAACTGTTCCCATGCCATCTTCTCCTGTGTTTGATTGCGTGGTTGTTCAATCCGTCATCCCACACAACTTCGATCGCGGTTCCCCAATAGCTGCTCCTGCTGCCGGGACACCGAGTGTGATCAAAACTTCGCGCCGGTTAGGATAGAGCATTCTGCAATCTCCTGAAAACAAACTAAGGTAAATAGAATCGGCAGGAACCGCCGTTTCATCACCGGAAAGAGAGCCGGAGATGAAGTCTCATCTCTAGCTCTTATGGACAACCTCGAACGAATACCCGTCCGGGTCCAGGACATCGGCAGCGTAGTATCCGGCGTAATATTCCGTCCGCGAACGCGGCGAGATGTTGTCTTTCGCGCCAGCGGCGATGGCTGCTTCGTAGAACTCATCTACTTTGGCGTTACTCTCTGCCATGAACCCCCAATGGATCACTTCAGGATCAGGCTTTCCTTGCTTAAGCCAGAAGAAGGCCTGCTTGCCGTCACCAAATCCCCATAGATCAGGGTGTCCGTCCTTGCCTTTGTAAGGAAGGAAGAACTTGATGTTGAGAGGCTTGAGGGCAGCCTCATAAAACTTCAGGGAACGTTTCACATTATTGACAGTCAGAATCATGAAACCAAGCATCGTTATCTCCTTTCAAATAGCGACGGCGCTTACAGCTTTTTCACCGGCTGGGATCGCGCCTGTAGCAAGTGACGATATGTTCATCCCCTCAGCTCGCACAGTCTGGACGTCGGTGATTCCGATAAAGCCAAGGATAAAACGGAGGTAGGGCTCCTCTGTATCCCATGCTTTCCACGGTCCCTCAGTGAAAGCTCCGCCAGAGGCAAGCACCAGGATCGCTTTCTTCCCGAGGGCAAGCCCTTCTACCCCATCTGCGGTGTAGCGGAAGGTCCGTCCCGGGCGAATAATATGATCCACCCATGCCTTTAGCGAGGATGGGCTCACGCGATTATAGCCGCTCGTGACAAACGAACCGATCTTTCAGGTCACTTCTCGGGGCGGAATTCCTGCACAAGCTCACCGGCGGATTTGGACTTCCAGTGCCGGTTGTAGTGGTCAAGAGAAGAGAAGCCGCAACTCCACATACGGTCGATATACAGGGTGCCGCTCAGGTGATCAATCTCATGCTGCAGGATGCGGGCATACCAACCTTCCGCTTCGATCTGTACGGGATTCCCCGTCTCGTTGAAAGCCCGGACTCTCACCTTCCGTGCACGAGGCACCATCGCGACAAAACTTGGCAGGCTGAGGCAGCCTTCAAAGAAGCCGACATCCGGCGGCGATAGCAGCTCGATCTCGGGATTGATGAGCACATGGAACGGGACCGGATGCCGTCCCCGTTCCGCCAGCTCCGCTGGTGTCAGAGTCCCTGGTATTCGGCTTTGTCTTCGACGATCGCCAACTGTAAAGGCTCTCCAATCTGGGGAGCGGCCAGGCCGACGCCGGGAGCATCTGCCAGAGTCTCTCGCATGTGTTCGATCAGCTCGCGAATGCGTTCGCTGCCAATCTCTTCTGGACGAAGCGGCCGCGCCGCCTTGCGCAGGACAGGCTCACCGGCACTGGCTATCTTGATCCTCATCTTTCCACCTAATCCTGATACTTTTCGCGGAGCCTTGGGGTGAGCCGCAGCATCAATTGCACCCGCTCCACTTCATTGAGCCAGTTGGCGAGCGTAAAAAGCAGCGCAGACTTAAATCGCCTACTGCCAGCTCTCTCGGCATACATGGGCAATGGAAGTCTGGTAGCAGCTAACAATTACCTGTCCCTCACTCCAGAACGATTCAGAAAAGAGTTAGAAAGGTTGAGTCCTAAGAGTGTGCGTAGACGGTGGCGAGATGATCCTGCGCTGATGGAGTTTCTTCGCAACCTCTAATGGACCCCAAGCATAGTTTCCTCTCGATAGGCGGCTTTGAATACCACTGACCGATCCAAGGCATCGGCTTCGCGCCGCATGAATGCGGTCGACTTTTGGGCCGCCTTCATCCCAGCGAAGGGGTAGGGAACTTTCGGTCAGTAGGTGAGGCATTCCAGGGTGGAGGCAAGCTTGTCGGTGAAGCACGATCATGTGAAATTGTCGCCGGCTGCACTCCAACTACAGGACAACGCGACCGAATAAAACGCAACGATCCTTTCCGATAACGAGTGAGTCGAGGCTTTATCGTCTGCTGCTGATTCTCCTCAGATACTCAAGCCAGAGCCTATACAGTTGCTCCAGGAGAATAATAATGAAGTGGCTCGTTTTTTAAGGTTTTCTGGAGCAACTAGGGTTTTGTAAATCCAGTAGGTAGCGTTTACCCTAATTTTGACACCGTAAGAGCATCACGCTTTGGCAGGAAACAGTGGGGACCAGATAAATTCCTGATTTTGGCTGCTACGATTTGATCCGATGCACTACGATTTTCTGCGATTCGTTAGTGTTGCGTTTTCAGTCGAGGCTTTCACGGCGATAACACGGGTTCAAATCCCGTCGGGGACGCCAAATAATTCAGCAGCTTAGCGGCATATTCCATTCGTGAGTCATTTCTGGTGACGTTGTGGTGACGAACTGCGGCCCACCCAGCGCATTTTTTGCTTTGACGCGAAGGGTTGCCGATAGGACAATCGAGCACATGAGATGGAGGGGCTGGGGGGTTCTGAGCGATGTCTTGGCTGAGCGATTTAAAACGTGCGGTCAAGAAATTCCCCGAGCTGGAGCAGCCACGTGCCGAACGGCGAACCGCATCCGGGCTGGCGGCCAGTTATGGACTCGACTCCACCTACACGCCCGCAGGCATCAAGAACATCAGTGCCACAGGCATCTACCTGGTCAGTGAAAAGCGCCTCCGCACCGGCGAATTGATCACCCTCACGCTAGAGGAGGAAGGCGAGCCGGAGAACAGCTCCGAGCTCCAGATTTCCGTGCACGCGCGGGTCGCCCGGCAGGGAGAGGATGGCATCGGGCTATCGTTTGTCCTGCCTCCCGGACTGGATACCAATCTCTGGGGAGTGCTCGTACGGAACATCGTCGTTCTCACCGATCAAGATCAAATCGCGCATATGTTCCGCACCCTCCGGGCCATCCTCTTCCTGTGCCACATCTGTCAGTCCGAGGCTGAGGAAGCGATCCTTCTGCTGGGCGGACAACTCGACTCGGACCACACTGAAACCGTCGTCAAGATCGCGCTATCCGCGGAAAATCTGCTCGCCTCGGAGCCTGACGCCGACCGCATGCGCGCCCATCCCAAGCTGGTGGCAAGCATCCTGAAAGAAGGCTCCTGGAGCCTCGATGAAGCGGCCATGCAACTATGGGCCGGGCTTCTCGTCTCATCCTGCTCCGTTGATGCGCCAGACAACTCCAATCAGGTGCTTGTCAACCTG
>JBARHV010000079.1:0-18803 GCA_049799415.1 Silvibacterium sp. | reverse complement strand
GGGGGAAAGTGTTTCGGTAAATGACCCTACTTTAGCATTTTTGAGGGGGGATTCAGCGGGGAATCTGGGGGTGGTGCTGGGTTTGATATGGGGTTCTCCGGGAGGTTCTCTGGGGCGCGGTGCGGCTTTGGGCAGGAGTTAACCGAGCGCGAGGACGATGGCTCCGGCGGCGATGAGTGCTCCGCCGATGAGTTTGCGCGCGGAGAGGGCTTCGCCGAGCAGTGGCCAGGCGAGCAGGATGACGAGGACAACGCTGAGCTTGTCAATGGGCGCGACTTTGGAGACGGGCCCAACAGAGAGCGCGTGGAAGTAACAGATCCAGGAGAGGCCGGTGGCGACTCCTGAGGCGGCGAGGAAGAGCCAGCTTCGGCGGTCGATGTGGACCAGGCCGGTGTGACTGCCGACGCTCAGCGCAATGATCCAGGTGAAGAGCACAACGACGGTGGTCCGGACTGCGGTTGCGAGGTTCGGCTCGACATCGGCGACGCCGATTTTTGCCAGAAGCGCGGTGGCGGCGGCGAAGACCGCAGAGAGAATCGACCAGACGAGCCAGGACATTCGCATCTCCTTGCGGCGCAAGTGCGGGAATCAGATACCGGAGCCATCATAGCGCGTGATCGAAGGATCGAAACATCGCCCGATCTCAGTCTGGAAGTACTGCCCGGTGAAGCATTCCGTGCGCATTTGCGGAATGGGCAGGTTACAGGTCTTCGTGGCGAGTTGTGCGTTGGTTGGATAGACTCGGAATTGATGGGACATTCTGGGAATTCTCTTGATAAGGCTGCATCTTCGTATTTGCGTTCGGCTGTGCATCAGCCGATTCACTGGCATGAGTGGGGCGCGGAGGCGTTTGCTACCGCGGCTCGCGAGGACAAGCCGGTGCTGCTGGATATTGGCGCGGTGTGGTGCCACTGGTGCCATGTGATGGATCGGGAGAGCTATGAGGACCCGACGCTGGCGGCGATTGTGAATGAACATTTTGTGGCGATCAAGGTGGATCGCGATGAGCGGCCGGATGTGGACAGCCGGTATCAGGCGGCGGTGTCGGCGATCAGCGGGCAGGGAGGATGGCCGCTGACGGCGTTTCTTACTCCGGATGGGAAGCCTTATTTTGGGGGGACGTATTTTCCGCGCGACGATCGCTACGGGCGGCCGGGGTTTGATCGCGTGCTGCTGACGATGGCGGATGTGTGGAAGACGCGGCGCGAGGAGGCGCTGGAGTCGGCGGCGAGCGTGTTTGCGGCGATCGAGCATGGCGAGACGTTTGCGGGGCGGGCGGGGTCGCTGAGCCTGGAGATTGTGGACAAGATGGTGGAGTCGGCGGTGAAGCAGTTCGATCCGCGGCATGGAGGGTTTGGGTCGCAGCCGAAGTTTCCGCATCCGGCGGCGCTGGATTTGCTGATGGATGTGGCGGCGCGCACAGGGAACGAAGCAGCGAAGGATGCTGCGGTGGTGACGCTGGAAAAGATGGCGCGGGGCGGGGTGTATGACCAGATTGCGGGCGGGTTCCATCGGTATTCGGTGGATGAGCGCTGGGTGGTTCCGCACTTTGAGAAGATGCTGTACGACAATGCGGGATTGCTGGCGAATTATGTCCACGCTTTCCAGACCTTTGTGGATGCGGATGCGGCGCGGGTGGCGCGGGATATTATTCGCTGGATGGATGCGGTGTTGACGGATCGCGAGCGCGGCGGATTTTATGCGTCCCAGGATGCGGACTTGTCTCTGGATGACGACGGCGACTACTTTACCTGGACGCGCGCTGAGGCAGCAGCGGTGTTGTCAGCAGACGAGATGGCGGTAGCCGAGCCTTATTACGACATTGGCGAGCTGGGAGACATGCATCACAATCCGGCGAAGAATGTGCTGCACCGGAAGTTCACGGTGGAGGAGGTTGCGAAGCGCGTGGGCAGGCCTCCGGGTGAGGTTGACGCGCTGCTGGCTTCGGCGAAGGCGAAGCTGCTGGCGGCTCGGATGACGAGGGAGACTCCTTATATAGATAAGACGGTTTATACGTCGTGGAATGCAATGGCGGTGTCGGCGTACCTGGATGCGGCGCGGGTGCTGGATTTGCGCGAGGCGAAAGAGTTTGCGCTGAAGACGTTGGATCGGCTGCTGGCCGAGGCATGGGATGCGATGGCGGGGCTGGCGCATGTGGTGGCTTATGCGGATGGTTTGGCTGGGCAGCGTGTGGCTGGGGTTCTCGATGACTATGCGTTTCTGATTCATGCGGCGGTGGATGGGTGGGAGGCTACAGGCGCGCGCCGGTATTACGACGCAGCGATGGAGCTGGGCGAGGCGATGGTGGCCCGGTTTTATGACGCGACCGGCGATGGGTTTTTTGATACGGAACAGGTCGAGGGCGCACTGGGCGTGCTGGCGGCACGGCGGAAGCCGCTTCAGGATACGCCGACTCCGGCGGGGAATCCGGCTGCGGCTGCGGCTCTGCTGAGGCTGGAGGCGTTGAGCGGACGGGCGGATTTCCGCGAGAAAGCGGAAGACACACTGGCGAACTTTGCGGGCATTGTGGAGCACTTTGGATTGTATGCGGGGACGTATGGGCTGGCGTTGGAGATGCTGCTGCTGCCCGCGGTGCAGGTAGTGGTGATTGGCGCGGGTGTGGAGGCGAAGAAGCTGGCGGCGATGGCGACGGCTCGGTACGCGGTGAACAAGCGCGTGATTGTGCTGCGTCCGAAGCAGGTGACAGTGGAAGAACTGCCTCCGGTGCTGGCGGAGACTTTGCCCCATTTGCCGGAGCTGCATGGTGGCCGGGCGTTTGCGGTAGTTTGCCGAGGAGCTAGTTGTTTGCCTCCGACCTGCGATGGGGAAGTGCTGCTGGAGGCGCTGAGCGGGGTATAGCCAGTTGCCAGTTGCCAGTTGCCAGTTGCCAGTTGCCAGTTGCCAGGTCTGGATGCAGTAGATGTGATTTGGGGTGTGCCGAAGTCCAAAAAGGAGCCCTGGTTTCCAGGCCAGGGCTTTTGTATGGTTGCGGATCTTGCGATGTTCTCGTTTTTGTAGCTTGTATGCGTGAAGAATTCAGCTGACTGATTCAACAGCTCATAGCTCGCAAGCTTTTTCGTCTGTGGCCGGAAGGATGATGGAGCGGCTCTACTCTTGCGGTCCCGGCTGCGAGCGAAGTTGAGGGTGCAGCGGACCTTTATTTGCAGAGTGAGCTGGAAAATCCGACGCGAACCGATTTTTGCGGGTGCGCCTGTTTCCCCGTTTTCTATGGATTTGATTTCTGGTGATTAGACTGCTTTTCGAGGGAAAAGACTCAGGAAGCAGCCCCGTGGCTGTGGCCAGGAGCCGGTCAGCTCAGCAGGAGCCGACCTTCGGCGAGGTCGCGGATGAGGCCGCGGTCGGCGGCGAGGAAGTCGTAACCGGGCAGGTCTTTGAGGGACACCCAGCGGAAGTCGTTGAAGATACGGTTTGTAATCTCGCCCGCGAAGGCATGGACGGCAAAGAACTGGAGGTCGACGGCGCCTCCATTGCGGTAGGTGTGGCGGATACGGATGACGGGAGCGCCGATCTGGGCGTGGATACCGAGTTCTTCGTCGAGTTCGCGGGCGAGAGCCTGCTCGGGGGTTTCGCCGGACTCGATTTTGCCGCCGGGGAACTCCCACTTGAGCGCCATGGGCTGGTCGGGACGTCGCTGACAGATGAGGACAGTGCCTTCGCGCAGAATAAGCGCGGCGGCGACCAAGCGCACGGTTTTCACCCTGTTTTGTTCGACATTCGTGTCCACGTTCTCCCAGTTTAGACGTTTGAAACGTGAATTTGATCCATGCGACGCACGGAAGGCGCATGGGGCGCACCAAAAACGTCAGGATGGATGGCGCTGGCAAGCGCTTCGAGTCCCTGGGTGAGAGTGGGAGCGGGCGTGTTGAGAAGCTCGTCGGCGATGCAGTAGACGCGGCCCTGGCGCACGGCGGTCAGGTGCTGCCAGCCACGCTGCACGATGATTTTTTCAAGCGGGACGCGATTGCCGGCTCCGCACCATGCGGCGATGATGATGTCGGGATTGGCGTCGGCGATGGCTTCTGCCGTAGTGGTTGCGCCGGGCGTGCCGAGAAATGTTCCTCCGGCGATTTCGATGAGATCCGCAACCCAGGCCTGGGAGTGGATGAGCGGCTTGCCCCACTCCTCGCAATAGACGAGGGGGCGCGATGCGATACCTTTCGCCTGTGTATGGATGGCTTTGATGGCTGCCTGCATTTCGGCAACGAGGGCATCGCCTTTGGGGCCGGCATTGATGATGTGGGCGATGTGGCGGATGTCGGCGAAGACGTCGGTGAGGGTGTGCGGCGCAAGGGCGAGGACGGGGTGTCCGGATTTCAGGATGGCGGCGAGCGACTCGTTGCGGTAGGGAATGGAAGCGATGACGAGGTCAGCTTGCACGGGCAGAAGGTCTTCGCTCCGCGTAGACCATGAGTCGTGAACAATGGCGATTGGCCGTCGCGGCAATTGCTTCGCGTGGCCACTCCCACTGGACGTAGAGCCTGACTCAATTGCGATCGCTCCGAAATCTTCGAGGCTGTCACGATCGCGCAGTGCGGGTACGGCGTCGAGGCAGTATTTGGTGCAGGCGGCGAGCATGTCGAGGCAACCGACACGATCGAGGATGACGCTGACGCTGGGCTGGAGGGAGATGATTTTCATTCAGATTTTTGCGTCGACGAGAATCGATTCGGGGTAGAAGACAGTCCAGCCGCGCTTGCCGGCGCTTTCAAGAAGAGCCGGGGACGGATTGACGGGGTAGGCGTGTTTTGCGATGGCGAGCATGGCCTCATCGTGGATGGAGTTGCCGAAGACGGCGTCGGGATTGTCGATGCCGACGCGGCGGAGCGCGGTTACCTTGGATGGGCCGGTGGGCACCTCGACGAGATCGCTGGTGATGCGGCCGTCGTGAACATGCGCGCGGGCCGAGAGCACGCGATCGGCGGGGATGTTGAAGCGGCGGACGCCTTCTTCAATGACCCAGTTATTGGTGGAGCTGACGGCCCAGATGTTGGTTTGGTGCGCCTGAAGTTTTTCGATGAGGGAGCGAAGCTCGGGGAAGATGTGCGACTCGATGTGCTGGCGGAAGTATTCGGCGGCGGCGTGGCGCATCTCGTCTTCGTGGAGGTCGGCGTAGAGCTGCACCATCTGGCCGCAGATCTGCTCTTCAGAGACGTCTCCGGTGAGGTAGAGGCGGTATTGGGCGTCGATCCAATCGGTGGCGTTGCGGGAGACGAGGCCCTGGTCGATGGACCAGACCATGAATCCGTAGCCTGCGTCGCCGCTCCATAAGGTGCCGTCGCAATCGAAGACGGCGATGGCCGGGGATTGGGACAAGACGGACTTTTCAAATTCAGCCGCAGTGTAGCGCGGGGGCGCCATGGGGGTGGTCGTCAAAATTGCGTGCTCCTACGCTTTATTGTGTGTGATCGGCGGGCGATTTGCACGGCGTGGAAGTCAGAAGGTAACTAGGATTTTTCGGCTGAGAATGTATCGCTTATTCATGCTGATGAAGTTGGTTCCTGTTTTCTTTCCTCGTGTGCGATGGCTGTTTGGCGCGGATAATTAGGATGTGAGCGCGGATCGCAATACGGAGCTGTTGCGGGAGTATGTGGCGTATCTGCGCGTGGAGAAGGGGCTGCGTCCGCTGAGCTGCGAGGCTTACCAGCGCGACCTTTTGCAGTTTGCCGAATATCTTGAGGGCGAGCAGGTTTTGCTGGTCGCGGTTCGGCATGCGCAGGTGGCGGGTTTTCTGGAGCATTTGAAGCGGCATGGCGTGGAGAGCCGGTCCGCGGCGCGGAAGCTGTCGTGCCTGCGCGGGTTCTACAAGTGGCTGCTGCTGGACAAGAGGATTGAGCGCGATCCTACGGTCAATCTGGAGTCGCCCTCGACATGGAAGGTGCTGCCGAAGTCGCTGGCGGAGGCGGAGGTCGAGGCGATGCTGGAGCGTGCGGATGTTGCGCGCACGGGCGGCGTGCGAGCGGATGCCATTGCGCTGCGGGATCGCGCGATTCTGGAGTTGTTGTATGCAGGCGGCCTGCGGGTGTCGGAGCTGACGGGATTGCATGAAGAGGATTTGTCTCTCGATGCGGGGCGCGTGCTGGTTCGCGGCAAAGGCGACAAGGAACGGATTGTTCCGTTGGGGCGCGCGGCGGTTGCGGCGATTGAGGAGTATCTGCGCGATGGCAGGCCGCGGCTGGCGAAGAAGCGTGGGCGCGCGAGTGGGAATCTTTTTCTTTCGGTGCGCGGCGCTGCGCTGACGCGGCAGTGGGTGTGGCAGCTGGTGAAGACTGCGGATGGACATGCGAGTCCGCACATGCTGCGGCATAGCTGTGCTACGCACATGGTGGAGCACGGCGCAGATTTGCGCACGGTGCAGACGCTGCTGGGCCATGCGGACATTGCGACGACGCAGGTGTATACGCATCTGGCGCTGGGACGGTTGAAGGCGGTGCATCGGGCGCATCATCCGCGGGGGCTGCGGCGGGTTGAGACGGCGGGTGGTTGAGATTCGATGTTCCCCACTCAAGCCAAAGGCTGGCTTGAATGGGCCACCCGGGTGGGTGGGCGAGGGTTTGATGTTCCCCACTCAAGCCAAAGACGGGCTTGAATGGGCCACCCGGGATGTTGGTGGGTGATTCAGAGAAGGTTTGCTTATGAGTGAGAAGCCGGAGATGGTGGCGCGGGTGGAGGAGTTTCTGGCGGCGATGACGCATGAGCGCGGGGCGTCTCCGCATACGCTGCGGGCCTATGATCGCGAGCTGCGCAACTTTGCCGCGTACATGATTGCGCAACGGGGCGCGAGAATGGCGGTCAAGAAGATTGAGCACCAGCAGATTCGGGCTTACCTGAGCGAGTTGTATGGGCGGGGGCTGCAAAAGGCTTCGGCGGCGCGGGCGCTGGCGGCGATCCGGTCGTGGTTCAAGTGGCTGGCGCGGCGCGGGTATGTGGAGCAGAATCCGGCGAGTCTGGTGGCGACTCCCAAGTTGCCGAAGCATTTGCCGCGGGTGCCGACGATTGAGCAGATGAATCGCGTGGTGGATGCGGCTTCCGACGAGGGCACGGCGTGGCCGGAGCGGGATCGCGTGATCTTTGAGCTGCTGTATGGTTGCGGGATTCGCAATGCGGAGCTGGTGGGGCTGGACCTCGGCGACATTCACTGGGCGAACGAGGCGATTCTGGTGCGCGGCAAGGGGCGCAAGGAGCGGCATGTTCCGCTGGGCGATGCGGCGGCGCTGGCGTTGCGAACGTACTTGCCGGAGCGCGCGGCGCGGCTGGCGGCGGCGGGAAAATCGACGGACGCGCTGCTGATGAATGTACGGCTGACCCCCCCAGCACGCAAAAACCGCGCGCCGGGGACCCAGGAGCGTGGCGCGGGAAGGCTGACGACGCGGAGCGTGGGGCGGATTGTGAAGCGGATTGCGGTGGCGCACGGGCTGGCGGCGGAGGTGCATCCGCATACGCTGCGGCATGCGTTTGGCACGCACATGTTGGAAGAGGGTGCAGACCTGCGCGCGATTCAGGAATTGCTGGGACACGAGCGGCTTTCAACGACGCAACGTTACACGCAGCTCACAGTGGGGCAGGTTGCGGAAGTGTACGACCGGACGCATCCGAGGGCGAAATAGACGAGGGATTCGCCAATAGCCATTAGCCAATAGCCATTAGCCATTACCCAATAGCCAGTAGCCATTAGCCATTAGCCATTAGCCATTAGCCATTAGCCATTAGCCATTAGCTTGTGCGAGATGCTTTTGGTTCTGTATGAGATGTTTGGGCCTTCGTGCTTTGCTGTTCTGGCAAATCCGAGTCGTGTACACTTGCAGCGGTTTTGTTTTCTTTCGTGAGGAGGTTTCTTTTAATGCTGAAATGCAAACGTTTGCAAGCGGTCTGGTTTGCTCTTGCTTTGTTGATGGTGATTCCTGCGGTTGCGCAGCCTGCGAAGGCTTCGCATACGGTTCTTGCGGCGACTCCACCGATGGGCTGGAACAGCTGGAACCATTTTGCGGAGCGCGTAACGGATGCGGACGTGCGCGCGGCCGCGGATACGCTGGTGTCGAGCGGGATGCGGGATGCGGGCTACATCTACGTGAACATTGACGACACGTGGGAGGGTCCGCGGAATGCGCAGGGCGAGATCACGACGAACAGCAAGTTTCCGGACATGAAGGCGCTGGCGGATTATGTGCATTCAAAGGGATTGAAGCTGGGAATTTATTCGTCGCCAGGACCGAAGACGTGCGCCGGATACCCGGCCAGCTATGGGCACGAGGAGCAGGATGCGCGGACGTATGCGTCGTGGGGCATCGACTATTTGAAGTACGACCTGTGCAGCTTCAGCGAAATTATGGACAAGGAAGCGCCGGGGAATCCGCAGAAGCAGTTCGCGATGCAGAAGGCGGCTTACGAAAAGATGCACAAGGCGCTGGAGGCGACGGGCAGGCCGATTGTGTTCAGCCTTTGCCAATACGGATTGAACGATGTTTGGAAGTGGGGGCCGGAGGTGGGCGGCAACCTGTGGCGCACGACGGACGACATCGAAGACCACTACAGCAGCATGGAGGAGATTGGATTTTCGCAGGCGGGGCTGGCGAAGTTTGCGGGGCCGGGACACTGGAACGATCCGGACATGCTGGAGATCGGCAATGGCGGCATGACGTTTGACGAATATAAGACGCACATGACGCTGTGGACGATACTGGCGGCTCCGCTGCTGGCGGGGAACGATTTGAGCAAGATGACTCCGCAGACGAAGGAACTGCTGATGAATCGCGAGGTGATTGCGGTGGATCAGGACAAGCTGGGCAAGGAGGGCGACCGCGTGTGGGCCGAGGGTCCGGAAGAGATTTGGGCCAAGCCGCTGAGCGGCGGTGCGAAGGCGGTGGGGTTGTTCAATCGGGCGGAGACGCCGCGGACGATTTCGCTGAAGCTGAGCGCGGTGGGCTTCGGAAGCCAGGCGAAGCTGCGCGATCTTTGGGCGCATAAGGCCGTTGAAGCCTCGGGCGGCGTGTATACGGTGGTGGTTCCGCGGCATGGAGCAGTGATGCTTCGGATCAGTCAGTAGGACTAGCCGTCCTGGCACACGCGCTTCGCGCCACACCGGTGCTCGTTTTGTTGCGCTCCCGCTGGTCGCAGATGGGTCTTGCGGGAATAGTTGGCCTTGGCGGTGTGAATCTATTGAGAGGCCCGGTACATCTGTTGAATCGGGCCTTTTTGCGTGATGAGAGATAATGGCTGGCGGAGATTTCTATGGCGGGCGCGAAGGGCAAGTTGATCACGAAGAAGCAGGCGCAGTTGATTGCGAAGGCTCTGGCTGATCCGCGGCGGGTGGAGATTTTGAAACGGATCGGCTCGCGGAGCTGCTCCGTGGCGTGCAGCGATTTACGCGAATGCCAGCCGGTGAGCGCGGCCACCTTGTCGCACCATATGAAGGAGCTGGAGACGGCAGGGCTGGTTGAGATTGCGCGCGAAGGCAAATTTGCCAACCTTACGCTGCGGCGGGATGTTCTTGACGCTTATCGCGATTACCTGGCCAAGATTTAATCCTTCAACAACAGCAGAAATATTCACAGGAAAGGATGAATCTTCCCGCGGGCCGGCTCATCAATTCGATAGTTGTCGAATTGTCGAAACTATGACGATTCGACCGGAGACGAGATATGAGCAAACTGGCGAATAAGGTAGCCGTGGTTACCGGCGCATCGAAGGGCATTGGCGCGGGCATTGCGAAGGCATTGGCTGCGGAGGGCGCGGCGGTGGTGGTGAACTATGCGTCGAGCAAAGAGGGTGCGGACAAGGTGGTTGCGGAGATTACGGGCAAGGGCGGCAAGGCGGTCGCGGTGCAGGGCGATGTGGCCAAGGCGGGCGACGTGCAGCGCATTTTCGCGGAGACGAAGAAGGCATATGGACGGCTGGATGTGCTGGTGAACAATGCCGGCGTGTATCAATTTACGCCGCTTGAGGATATTACCGAGGAAGATTTTCACAGAATCTTCAATACGAACGTTCTTGGATTGCTGCTGGCGACGAAGGAAGCGGCGAAGTACTTTGGCGAAGAGGGTGGCAGCGTGATTAATGTCGGCTCGGCGGTGACAGAGGTTCATCCCCCGGCAAGCGCTGTGTATACAGCGACCAAAGGCGCGGTGGATGCGGTGACACGGGTGCTGGCGAAGGAGTTGGGACCGAAGAAGATTCGCGTGAACTCGATCAATCCGGGCATGGTGGAGACCGAGGGCACGCATGCGGCGGGCTTTATTGGAAGCGACTTCCAGAAGAATATTGAGACGCAGGTTCCGCTGGGAAGGATCGGACAGACAAAGGACATTGCTCCGATTGCGGTGTTTCTTGCGTCGGGTGACTCAGGCTGGCTGACGGGCGAACTGCTGATCGCAAGCGGCGGCATGCGGTAAAGGACTGGCCGTCCAGGCACACGCGCCTTCGGCGCAATTCTGAAGCGCTCTTTTGTGGCCGTTCCCGTTGGTCACGCTTAAGGGTGCTCCTACATTTCTTGAGATGTGGGGCACCCTGCGATTTATTTCAGCGCTGCCCCGAATTTTATTTTGGATTTACTACAGAAGGTCGAGTGGACAACGCCATTTGGGGAGATCCTGGAGACGCGGTAAACTGGACTGTACGGTGCAGCGCGCGCCCGTTCGTTACTGGGCGCATTTTTTGCGCTCAGACATCGAATGGATATGAGCACAACAAGTTCCGCTTCTCGACCTACCAAGCCCACCCCGACGCAAACACATTCTCGCGAACAAATCTTTGATGCATTCCGCCGGTGGGGGTACCTGCAGGCGCAGCTTGATCCGCTGGGGCAGTATCTGCTGCCGGTGGAGACGGCGGAGCTGGATTTTGCAGGACCCGATGCGGATGCGGCTCGGCGGTATTACTGCGGGACAGTGGGCGCGGAGTTCATGCATCTTCCGTCGGCGGAGCAGCGGGCGTGGATTGCGGAACGGCAGGAGACGGACGCGCTGGCGGTGGATGAGGCGAGGCGGCAGCGAATTCTGGAGCTGCTGACGCGCGCGGACATTTTTGAACAGGTGATTCAGTCGCGCTACCTGGGCACGAAGCGGTTTTCTCTGGAAGGCGTGACGGCGCTGATTCCATTTCTGGATGAGCTGTTGAACCGCGCGGCGGAGTTTGGGGCGCAGCGGTCGGTGATGGGGATGAGCCATCGCGGGCGGCTGAATGTGATGGTGAATACGTTCGGCAAATCGCCGACGGATATTTTCGCAAAATTTGAAGACGCGAACCCGCGCAGCATTCTGGGCGGCGGCGATGTGAAGTATCACGTGGGCGCTACGGGGACATATTCGACGCGCAACGGCGAGACGATCGGGCTGCACCTGGTGTCGAACCCGAGCCATCTTGAGGCTGTGGACCCAGTGGCGATGGGGCGTGCGAAGGCGCGGCAGGTTCGCTATGGCGCGGACGGCGTGGATCGCGTGCTGCCGGTGCTGATCCACGGCGACGCGGCGTTTGCGGGGCAGGGCATCTGGGCGGAGACGATGAACCTGGCTGCGATTGAAGGCTATTCGGTGGGCGGAACGATCCAGATTATTGTGAACAACCTGATTGGGTTTACGGCTGAACCGGATGAGTCGAACTCGACGCGCTTCTCTTCGGATCTGGCGAAGCGTCTGCCGGTTCCAATTTTCCATGTGAATGCGGAGGACGCGGATGCGGTGGTGCGCGTGGCGGCGCTGGCGGCGGAGTATCGGCATACGTTCCACACGGATGTGGTGATTGATTTGATCGGCTACCGGCGGCATGGGCACTCGGAGGTGGATGATCCGACGGTGACGCAGCCGCTGCGCTATGAGCGGATCAAGAACCATCCGCCGCTGTATGAGATTTATGCGAAACAAATTGGCGCGGACACTACGGAGCTGGTGAAGGGACTGCAGGCGGAGTTCAGCGAGGCGCAGAAGCGGGCCAGGACGATGCAGAAGAAGCCGACTCTGGCACAGCTTCCGGATTACTGGTCGGCATACACGGGCGGACCGTTGAAGGCCGAGTATGAAGTAGAGACGGGGCTGGAGCGCGAGGCGGTGCATGCGCTGACGCAGGGACTGACGACGTATCCGGAGAGTTTCCATATTCATCCGAAGATCAAAAAGCTGCTGGAGCAGCGCGCGGAGATGGGTGAGGGCAAGCGGGCCTTCGATTATGGAATGGCGGAGGCGGTAGCGTTCGCATCGCTGGCGACGGAGGGAACTCCGGTGCGGCTGAGCGGACAGGACAGCCAGCGGGGTACGTTCAACCAGCGGCACTCGGTGCTGATTGATATTGAGAATGAGCAGCGGTGGATTCCGCTGAATCATCTGGCGGAGGGACAGGCGCCATTCGATGTGTATAACTCGATTCTCTCGGAGGCGGGCGTGCTGGGGTTCGAGTACGGATACAGCCGCGATTTTCCGGAGACGCTGGTGCTGTGGGAGGCGCAGTTTGGAGATTTCGCGAACGGCGGCCAGGTTGTGATTGACCAGTTCATCTCGTCGGGCGAGGACAAGTGGGGATTACTGAGCGGCGTGGTGCTGCTGCTTCCGCATGGGTATGAAGGGCAGGGACCGGAGCACTCGAGCGCACGCGTGGAACGGTATCTGCAACTGGCGGCGCGGGACAATATTCAAATTTGCCAGCCTTCGACGGCGGCGCAGTATTTTCACCTGCTGCGGCGACAGGCGCTGCGGAAATGGCGCAAGCCGCTGGTGGTGTTTACGCCGAAGAGCATGCTGCGGCATCCGGATGCGGTGTCGGGGATTGAGGAGTTTGCGAAGCCGCACTTCCAGAATGTTTTGCCGGAGATGGAGATTGCGAATGCACAGCGGCTGCTGGTGTGCACCGGGAAGATTGGACACGAGCTGCGTGTGGAGCGGAAGAAGCGCGGCGACACGGCGACGGGAATTATTTTTCTCGAGCAGATGTATCCGTGGCCGGAGGCGGAGTTGACGGCGGCGCTGGCGGCGCATCCGGAGGCCCACGAGATTGTGTGGGTGCAGGAAGAGCCGGCGAATATGGGTGCGCATTCATTTGTGATGCCGCGGCTGCGTCGGCTGGCGCAGGATCGCGCGGTGCTGAGCGTGAAGAGGTCGGCTGCGGCGAGTCCCGCGACGGGATCGGCCAAGGCGCATGAGTTGGAGCAGAAGACGCTGATTGAGCTTGCTCTAGGCGGACACGGACTGGCCGTCCAGGCAAACGCGCCTTCGGCGCATTCCTGATATTGTGCTCTGTGGCTGCTCCCGTTGGTCGCGGAGCTTGCTTCTCAGGCTGTGCCACTTTCTGGTGAGCAGTCAACCTTTCCCACCCTTGCCGCGATAAAGCCGCGCCAAGGATGGGGCACCCAGGATTGTAGGTTGGTTCAGGAAGGCCGGGCTATACGCCGAGTTGAGCGAGGATTTGTTCGCGCTGCGGGGCGAGGATGGTGCGGGTTGGTCCTTGTGACAGGATGCGGCCTGCTTCGATGAGGATGGCGTCGGCGTTGATCTGCCAGGCGTCGCCCAGATCATGGGAGACGTAGAGGATGGGCACGGCTGCGGCGCGGAGCTTTCCGATGACGGCGGCGCGGGTTGGGGCGTCGAGCGCGTTGAAGGGCTCGTCGAGTAACAGCAGCTCGGGGCGCGGCGCTAAGGCTTGCGCGAGAGCGACGCGCTGGCGTTCTCCACCAGAAAGCTGTTTGGGCTTGCGGTTGGCGAGCAGTTTGATTTCAAAGAGGCTCAGTACTTCTTCTATACGGGCTTCGCGCGCGGCCCGCTTCCATTGATTTAATCCAAAGCCGATGTTTTCTTTTGCGGTGAGGTGGGGGAAGAGCGCGGCTTGCTGGAGGACGAATCCAATTTTGCGCTGGCCGGGCGGGAGGGCGCGCTTGCGGCTGGTGTCGGTGAGGTGATTTGCGCCGAGGCGGATGGAGCCGGTTGCGGGTTGGGTCAATCCGGCGAGGATGCGCAGGAGCGTGGTTTTGCCTGCGCCGGAGGCTCCGAAGAGGACGGTCCATGGAGAGCGCAGCGCGAATTCGGCGTGCAGGGTGAAGCTGGCGCGGCGGTATTCTATGGCGGCTTCGAGGATGGGAGCGTTATTCATGGTGCGCTCCGGCGTAGGCTCCGCGCCATGCGTAGAGGAGGATGAGCGAGGTGATGGAGATGAAGACGAGCAGGAGCGCGGTGCGGTTGGCGGCGGCGTAGGCGAAGTCCTGGACCTGATCGTAGATGGCGATGGAGAGGGTGCGGGTGGCGCCGGGGATGTCTCCGCCGACCATGAGGACGACACCGAATTCGCCGATGGTGTGGGTGAAGACAAGCAACGCCGCAGCGCCGATGGAGCGCGTGGAGAGCGGGACCAGCACAGATCGCAGAAGGCGGAAACGCGAGGCTCCGAGGAGGCGGGCTTGCTCGATGAGGGCGTTGTCGACGGAAGAGAATCCGGCGACGATGGGCTGCACGGCAAAGGGCAGGCTGTAGATGATGGAGCCGACGACGAGGCCGGAGAAGGTGAAGGCGAGCGGATGACCGGTGAGGTGGATCCATGCGCGCCCGAGTGAGGTGCGCGGACCGAGCAGCACTAAAAGATAGAAGCCGAGTACGGTGGGCGGCAGCAGAATAGGCAGGGTGGTGACGGCTTCTACAGCAGCGCGCAGGCGGGAGCGCGTGGTGACGATCCAGAAGGCGAGCGGAATGGCGAGCGCGAGCAGGATGGCAGTGGTGACTGCGGCGAGACGCAGCGTGACGGAGAGCGCCTGCAGGTCCATTTATTTGTCCACTCAGTGGGCTGGGGCCAGACCGCGGGCCTCAAGCTGGTGTGCGATGGGCGCGGAGGCCAGGAAATTCAGGAAACGCTGCGCGGCCTCTGCATTGTGCGAATTCTTGATGATGACTGCGCCTTGCAGGATGGGTGGATAGGCGTCGCGGGGGACAGGGATGTAGTGGCCGGAAGATTTGAGCTGCGGCGTAAGGGCAGACGTGAGCGAGATGAACCCCATCTGGGCGTTGCCGGATTCGGCGTACTGCGCGGTTTGCGCGATGTTCTCGGCGACCACCAGCTTCGGCTTGAGCTGGTTATAGTTGCTGAGCGTTTCGAGGAACTGCATCGCCGCGCGTCCATAGGGAGCGTGCTGCGGGTTGGCAATGGCCAGCGACTTCAGCTCCGGGCTGGTGAGCGAAAGATAGGAGAGGTTCTTGAAGGGCGTGTCGTTGCGCGTCCACAGCACCAGGGTGCCGCGCGCGTAGGGAATGGGTTTAGATTCCTCAGCGAGGCCGGCATCGATGACCTTTTGCGGGAAGCTGAGGTCGGCGGCGAGGAAGAGATCGAAGGGCGCGCCGTTGATGATGGAGGTGGCCAACGTGGCTGAGGATTTGTAGGAGGCCTCCGTCTGGATGCCGGTCTGTGCGGTGAACTGCGCGAGGATTGCGGGCAGAAGCGGCTGGAGATCGGCGGCGGCGGCGACGCGCAATGTTTGCTGGGCGTGAGCGGTGAAGGCAAATGTGATGAGAACGGCAAAGAGAACGGGGAGAGAGAGGATTCGACGCAATTCAGACACGGAGCACCATGACCTCAGTAGATTTGATGAGCGCGGACGCAGTTTGACCGACGGCGAGCTGCATTTCGCGCGCGGCCTCGGCGGTAATGATGGAGGTGATGATCTGGCCGCCAATGGAGAGCTTGACCTGTGCGAGGAGGCCGTCGTATTTCAGCTCGACGATGCGCCCGGTGAGTTGATTGCGCCCGCTGACGGCGCGCATCATTTGTCGCCTGGGTGTCTCGGGACGCTTGGCCTTGTGCAGGAAACGGTCTAACTCGGCCTCGGGAATGCGATAGTGGCCACCGGGCGTCTTCGCAGCTTTTAGCTTGCCGTGATAGATCCACTGCTTGATGGTGGGATAGGAGATTCCCAGACGGAGCGCAGCTTGCCGCGGTGTGAGAAGCGTCGCCATTCCATGATTTTATACGGATTGGCCGTCCAGGCATATACGCTTCGCGGGACTGGCCGTCCGGGCAATCGCGCTTCGCGCCATTCCTGCGCTGGCCTCCCGTGGCCACTCCCGTTGATCGCGGGATTGGCAGTCAGGCGGGGGAATTTACTCCGGTACGCGATTCGGTCATTTCCAGGTTGGATGCTACGCTAAAAAGAATCATCATGATGCAGGATTCACATCGTTTGCGTTGTACGGGATGCGCGCGCTTGATTGCGCTGGCGGATCTCAAGGAAAACTTTCGCTGCCCGGAGTGCGGGGATCTTTATGAGGTCGAGTATCCGGCCTGGTCTGGGAAAAATGAGTCCGGAAAAAATGAGTCTGGGAAAGATGAGTCTGGGCAAAACGGGAGCGGGCAGAGCGCGTTCGGCGAGGCGGAGGGTGCGGCGAAGCGCAATCTGCCGAATCCGAGCGCGCTGCGCTGGCTTTGGAAGGAGCGGCGCAGTTCGACGGAGCTGAAGGACCAGAGCGGCGTGTGGCGGTTTCGCGACCTGCTTCCGATTCTGCGCGACGAGCAGCATATTGTGTCGCTGCGGGAGGGGAACACTCCGCTGTACCACCTGGTGCGGACGGCGGATTTGACGGGCGCGGACCGGGTTTTTGCCAAGCATCAGGGGATGAATCCCACTGGGTCATTCAAAGATACGGGCATGACGACGGCCCTGTCCGTGGCTTACGAGCGCGGGTTCTCGTGGGTGGCGTGCGCTTCGACGGGCAATACGTCGGCGGCGATGGCGGCTTATGCGGCGCGGGCGGGGATGCGGAGCCTGGTGCTGATTCCAGAAGGCAAGATTGCGTGGGGGAAGCTGTCGCAGGCTCTGGATTATGGGGCGCTGACGATTCAGCTGAAGACGGATTTTGACGGCTGCGTGCGGGTGCTGACGGAGGTGGTGCAGCGCGCTCCGGTATATCTGCTGAACTCGGTGAATCCTTACCGGCTGGAGGGGCAAAAGACTCCAGCGCTGGAGATAGCGGAGCAGATGGGCTGGGAGGTTCCGGACCATCTGATTGTTCCGGGCGGGAATCTGGCGAACGGGTCGGCGCTGGGCAAGGCATTTCTGGAAATGAAGCAACTGGGGCTTACGGACCGCGTGCCACGCATCTCAATTGTGCAGGCGAAGGGTGCGAATCCGCTGTACCGGGCGATGCGGGAATCGAATGGAGAGCGCCTGGTTGCAGTTGAGGCCGATACGAGGGCGTCGGCGATTCGGATAGGGAATCCCGCGTCGTGGAAGAAGGCAGTCAAGGTGATCCGCGCAACGGGCGGATGGGTGGAAGAGGCGACCGAGGCGGAGATTGCGCTGGCCAAGTCGGAGATTGGCGCAGAGGGCATTGGCTGCGAGCCGGCTTCGGCGGTGACTCTGGTGGGGCTGAAGAAGCTGATGGCCGCAGGCAGGATCGATGTTCAGGAGAGCGTGGTCCTGCTGCTGACCGGACACACGTTGAAAGATTCGGATTACACGATCCATTATCATCGCGGAACGCTGCTGCGCGATGAAGAGATTGGGTCGCTGGGCGATGAGATCGAGGGTACGCGGCGCAACACGATTGAGCTGGACGCGGATGCGGATGCAGTGCTGCGCGTACTGGACAAGGCAGCCCAATGAGGGGACTGGCCGTCCAGGCAACTGCGGCTTCGCCGCCTTCCTGGAACGACCTTCGCACCCACTCCCGTTGGTTGTGAGCGGGCATTTAGGTCTATTGCGTTGTAACGCGCACTGAAAGTTCTTTAAGGGCGAGAACGAGCATGGAATTTGCTTCAAGCAAACGGCAGGCGGCTGGCGGACTGCATCTGCGGCTGCCTGCGACTTCGGCCAACCTGGGGCCGGGCTTCGATACGCTGGCTCTGGCGCTGGATGTGTATCTGGACGTGAAGGCGCAGGCTGCGGATGCGTTTTCGATTCAGGCGACGGGGCGCAGTCCGGAGATTTGCGGCGCGTTGGGGCGCAATCTGCTGCTGGATGTGTATCGCAAGACATTGGCTGCGAATGAACGCGCAGTAACGGCGCTGGCGCTGGAGGTTGCGAACGGAATTCCACTGGGCATGGGTTGCGGATCGTCGGCTGCGGTGCGGCTGGCGGGAGTGGCGCTGGCGGCGCACTTTGGCGGGCTGGGTTGGACGCGGAATGAGATTCTGGCGGAGGCGACGCGGCTGGAAGGGCACCCTGATAATGTTGCGGCGTGCTGGTTGGGCGGGTTTGTGGCGGGAAGCTGGGACGGCGCGCAGCTGCGGGCGATTTCGTTTGCGCCTCCGGCAGAGTGGCGCGCGCTGGTGGTGTTGCCGGAGAAGCCGCTGGCCACTACGGCCTCACGCGCGGTGTTGCCGGAAAGCTATTCGCGCGCAGACGTGGTGGCGAACTTGCAGCGGGTTGCGGTGTTGACTGGAGCGTTTGCGGCAGGGCGCGCAGACTTGATTGCGGATGCGATGCGCGACCGCATGCACCAGCCGTATCGCAGCGAGTTTTGCCCGTTGCTGTCGCAGTTACTTCCGTTATCGGGCACAGACGGGGTTCTGGGAGTGGCGCTGAGCGGGGCCGGGCCGGCTGTGCTGGTGCTGGTCGAGTCGGCTAAAAGCGCGCAGAGAGCGGAGAAACGCGTGCGGAAGATTTTGCAGGACGGCGATCCGGTGGAGGTTCTGCGATGCGGGTTGGAAAATCGGGCGGCGCAGATGGATGGGTACTAAAAGTCACCCAGGTAATCACTTTGCCCAGTAACTATAAAATTACCTAAGATTCCTTGCCATGTACCTAGAAAATCAATACTTTGACACCGTGGGCAGTTCTGGGGGAGGGCTGCTCTAGCGCCTGGATTCCTTTAAAAGGAATCCGGGCG
>JBARHV010000078.1:0-13620 GCA_049799415.1 Silvibacterium sp. | reverse complement strand
GAACATCAAAAACAAAAAGTATGCCGAGGACCAGGGGCCGCTGGATCCGGCATGCGGGTGCATGGTTTGCCGGCGGTATAGCCGGGCGTATCTGCGGCACTTGATGACGGCGCAGGAGCCTCTGGCGGCGGTTCTGAACACGCTGCATAATCTGGCGTTTTATCTCGACACCATGCGGGTGCTGGCCGCACGGGCGGACGCGGCTTCGCCGCCTTCCTAGAGCTGAGCACTGGTGGTCCTCCCTTTGGTCGGGGATGGATGGTTGTGGCCGGGCACGACAATCTTTACTTGACATTCAAGTGAACGCGGAGCATTCTGGCTTCGAGGATTCCACTTGTATGCCTAGTAAAGAGCGGGAGCCGGTGCAGATTCTGCAGGGGACACTGGATCTGATTGTGCTGCGGACGCTGGGCGCGATGGGTGCGCAGCATGCGTACCAGATTGCGACGCGGCTGGAGCAGGTGTCTGAAAGCCTGTTGAGTTTGAACCAAGGGACGCTGTATCCAGCGCTGGTGCGGCTGGAGCAGTATGGCTGGATCAGGGGCGAGTGGGGGCGGACGGAGAACAATCGCGAGGCGAAGTATTACGCGCTGACCAAGTCCGGACGGAAGGCCCTGGAGACGGAGACCGAGCGATGGAGAACGATGGCCGGGGTGGTGGAGCGGTTTCTGGTTATCGATACGGCCGGTGAGTCGTGAGCGCGATGCGGGCGAGGCGTTTCTTTGCGAGAGTTCTGGGCTTCTTCCAAAATGCCGGTAAGGAAGAAGAGCATGAGCGCGAGTTGGCCTCGCATCTCGCGTTGCTCGAAGAGGATTTCTTGAGCCGGGGTTTGAGTCAGGAAGAAGCCCGCCGTCAGGCGTATATCCGGTTGGGCAATCCCACAGTGATTCGCGAGGGAGTCTGGGAGATGCATCGCTTTGCATGGCTGGAAAATGCGGATCGCGATATCCGCTATGCGCTTCGGCAGTTGCGCAAGTCGCCGGGATTTACGATCACGGCAGTTCTGACACTGGCGGTGGGAATTGGCGCGGCGGCGGCGATGTTCAGCGTGCTGGACGCGGTGTTGCTTCGTCCACTGCCGTATAAAAATGTGGATCGTATTGTCCGCATCAATACCAGAGCGGCTGCTGATTATCAGCAGCCGGAGTCATGGCCGGAATACCAGGACATGCGCCGCCAGAATTCGATGTTCAGTGTTGTGGCCGGAGTTGGGAATGGCGGCGGTGTCACGCTGACGCAAGGCAGCCAAGCCATTTATCTGCACGCGGTTCAGGGAACGGACAACTTCTTCGATTTATATGGGGTTCGGCCACTGCTCGGTCGAACGTATCTACCGGGCGAAGACCAGACCGGCAAGAACGATGTGGTCGTCCTCAGCTATGAGGTATGGCAGCAATACTTCGGGGGGCAGAAGGGTATTGTTGGGCAGACCGTGCATATGGACGGCACGCCCTACAACGTTATTGGAGTGATGCCTGCCGGGTTCCGGGTACTTTTCAATACGCCGAATGTTGTCTATACCCCGCTGCACGTGACCCCTGACCAGATCAAGTCCCGGGGCAGCCACTGGCTTCCGACCTTCGGGCTGTTGAAGCCGGGCGTGACGATCGCGCAGGCGAATGCGGACATGAATCATGTCTTCAGCGAGATGGGCAAACAGTTTCCGGATCAGGACAAAGGCAAGACTGCCCAGGTTGTTTCGATTGTCGACAGTCTCCACACAAATCAGGAAGGCAACAACGACCGGTCGGAGCTGTGGGTATTGCTGGGCGCTGTGTTTGCGGTGCTGTTGATTGCCTGCACGAATGTCGCGGGACTGCTGCTGGCGCGCGGACTGCTACAGGAGCGGGAGATGGCGGTACGGGCGGCGCTGGGAGCGGGCCGCAAGCGGCTGGTGACTCAGATGCTGACGCAGAGCGTTGTGCTGGGGCTTGCCGGAGGCGCAGGCGGGCTGGCGCTGGGTTATCTGCTGCTGGTTGCGATGCAGCAATTTCTGGAGCAGGCGTTTGCGCGGGGCGGCGATGTCCATCTGAATCTTTCTGTCGTGGGAGCGACATTCCTTATCTCTCTGCTGGTCAGCGGGGCTGCGGGGTTGGCGCCAGCGTGGAAGACGGCGCGCATCGACCCAAACAGCGCGTTAAAATCCGGCGGCACTGCGGGAACGGCGCGTAGCCAGCACCGGCTGCGCGCTGGTTTTGTGGTGGTGCAGCTGGCGCTGTCGTTGATTCTTCTGGTCTGCTCGGGCCTGCTGTTGCTTGGCCTGCGTTCGATGCTCGAAACGAATCTGGGTTTCAATCCCAAAAACCTTCTCACGCTCGAAGTCGACATTCCCGCGGGCGACTACAAGGGCCGGGATTTTGTGCAGGGATTGGTGCAGCCGCTGGAATCGCGTGCCAGCGCTATTCCTGGAGTGACTGCCGTGGGCAGCAACGACCTGATGCCTATTTTGCAATGGGGGTCGAATGGGGACCTTGCGCTGGTGGGGAAGCCGGCCGATTCGCTCGACAAACAGCGGCGGACCGAGATGCGCTTTGTCACGCCGGGCTATTTTGCGGCGATGCAGTTACCTATCCTGCGGGGACGCGGCATCGGCACGCAGGATACGGCGAAATCGCAACAGGTTGCGGTTGTGAATGATACGTGGGTGAAGGAGTTCCTGGACAAGAAGGAAGACCCGCTGGCGCAGGCTTTTGCCGACGATCCGGGAACGCCGGCCACGGCCATCGTGGGCGTAGCGCGGAGCGGACGCCAGGACATCATAAAGCGGCCGATGGCCGAGGCGGATTTTCCTTTGACGCAGATGCCGGATTCGTGGAAGGTATACATCCCGCAGTTCTTTTTGTTTGTCCGTACGACTGTGCCGCCGACCAGCATTGTTCCGCAGCTGAGACAGGCTCTGCACGATGTCGCGCCGAATGTTGCCTTCCGCACACCGGAGACGATGGAGGGCGTGCTCTCCAATGCCTTGGTCACGAACCGCATGTTGAGCTGGCTGTTCGGGCTGTTTGCCGGGATAGCAGTGCTGCTGACGGCGATTGGCGTTTATGGATTGCTGAGCCAGGAGGTGGCCAGCCGGACGCGCGATATCGGCGTGCGCATGGCGCTGGGCGCTACGCGGGCTGGAGTGGCGCGGCTGATCCTGGTGCGGGTGAGCCTTTTGCTTGGAGCCGGGCTAGCGATTGGCCTAGGCGGAGTGTTTGCGGCGCACCGCCTGCTGGATTCGATGATGATGGTCAGACCGGAGCGCGATACGGGAGCCATTGCCCTGCTTGTGCTTGCGCTCGGCGCTATCGGGATTGCGGCTGCTTTGATTCCTGCGCGACGCGCGGCTTCGGTAGACCCTATGCAGGCGCTGAGAATGGAATAGAGGTTGGCCAACGAGTTCCCGCAGCGGCATCAACCACTAAAGCCGATACCAGGATGACGCGAAGCGCGTGTGCCCGTGCGGTCAGCACCCTTGACACCGCTTACTCTGTACGCGATGCTAAAGGGTAGGCGTTTCTGAGGCCCTGCGAAGGTGTGCTCTGGCGCTCAAAAGGAAACAGCAGGCGCTGTTCGAAGCCCGCTCGGCAAAAGGTTCTCCTCTTAGCCCTGGGCTTTTCCTCAAAATACTTTTGATGCACGCGGCGTGGATTCGATTGTTTTTTCTGCGCCCAAAAGGATTGTGTGTTGACGACGTTACTTCTGGCTGGCGCGCTTCCGATTCCTTCGGGCATCGTCTCTTTTCTCCCGTTCATCCTGATCATCGGCGTTTTCTATCTTCTGCTCATCCGTCCCAATCAGAAAAAGCAGCAGACGTGGCAGCAGATGCTGGGCAACCTGAAGACCGGTGACCGGGTCACGACCTCCGGCGGCATTCGCGGAATCATTCTCAACATCAAAGACGACACGATCCAGCTGCGCGTTCCGCCCGACAATATCAAGATTGAAGTGGTCAAAAGCGCGATTGCTTCCGTAACCACCACCGATGAGGCGGCCAAGTAGCTCCAGCCCACTATTCCCATGCGTAAGAATCTCACCCAAAAAACCATTCTGATCGTTGCCGTGCTCGTGGTTTGCGTGCTCGGAGTCACCGGTATTCCCAGCGGATTTTCGGGAGCCGCGCTGAAGCAGTCCCTCCTGAACCGCATCCATCTCGGCCTGGATCTCAAGGGCGGGACGCACCTGATTCTGCAGGTGGTGGTCGATGAGGCGGTGGGCACGACGACCGACAGCGACGCGGCGCACATCCAGCAGGCCATGCAGTCGAACGGCGTTACGCTTCCTCCCAATTCGGTGGTGAAGCCGGACCCGAAGAACCATCCTGAGCTGATCCAGATCAACAACGCACCGCTGGACCACAGCAACGATATCCGCAGCGTGCTGAACGGGCAGTACGGCCAGCAGTATGACATCGCGTCGAGCGCAAACGGCTCGACCTGGACGCTGACCATGAAGCCGACGGCGGAGACGGACCTCAAGAAGCGCGCTCTCGACCAATCCATTGAGGTGATTCGCCAGCGCGTCGATTCGCTGGGCGTGAGCGAGCCGGTGGTGCAGCCGTACAACCTGGGCAACTACCAGATTTTGATCGAACTGCCCGGCGTGGATGATTTCTCCCGCGTCAGAGACGTGATCCAGTCCACGGCGCGGCTTGAGTTTCACCTGGTTATGGGTGGGCCGTACACCAGCGAGCAGGACGGAATTCAGCAGCTTGGCGGCGTCGTTCCCTATGACGCGAAGATGGTGCAGACCGCTCCCGGCGTCAATCCCTCGGGCTGGTATGAGATTCGGCGCGTGGCTGAGGCTGGCGGCACCGATATCCGCAGCGCCCGCGTGAGCACCAACACCAACACCAACCAGCCACAGGTGGACTTCTACCTGACCACCACAGCAGGCGACCACTTTGCCGACTTTACCCAGGCCAACAAGGGCAAGCCGCTGGGCGTGGTGCTCGATAACAAGCTTCAGGAAGTTGCCAACATCGAAGGCCAGATTCGGGATCAGGGCGAGATCTCAGGCGGAGCGATGACGCCGCAGGAGGCCAGTGACCTCGCCATGCTGCTCAATACCGGATCGCTGCCCGCTTCGCTGAACTATCTGCAGGAGAGCACCATTGGCCCGTCGCTGGGCGCGGACTCGATCCGCCAGGGCGTGATGGCTGCGATTATCGGCATGTCGGCGGTGTTGATCTTCATGCTGGTCTACTACAAGGGCGCGGGCATCAATGCCGACCTTGCGCTTATTTTGAACCTGGTGATCCTGCTTGGCTTCATGGGCTACTTCGACGCGGTGCTGACGCTGCCGGGTATTGCGGGCGTGATCCTGACGGTTGGTATGGGCGTCGACTCGAACGTGCTGATCTTTGAGCGCATCCGTGAAGAGTTGCGCGCGGGCAAGAGCCCGGCGGCGGCGGTCGATCAGGGCTTTGCGCATGCGTGGACGACGATTCTGGATACGCACGTCACGACGGTGGTTTCGGCGGCCATCCTGTTCCTGTTTGGGACGGGGCCGGTGAAGGGATTTGCCGTGACACTGACGATTGGACTTTGCGCCAACCTGTTTACCGCGGTCTTCGTCTCTCGTGTGATCTTTGACGCGCACTTGAACAAGAAGCTGCGTGGGGAGCCGATTTCAATATAGGTGCTGGCCGCACGGGCACACGCGCTTCGCGCAGGAGATTTTAGGAAGATTCGGGGCAGGTGCCCCTGAGGGAATGGATTCGTGGAATTTTTCGGGGAAGTAAAGATCGATTGGCTGGGGAAGAAGTGGTACTTCCTCGCATTTTCGCTGATCTTCAGCGTATCCGGTGTGCTTTCGCTGTTGTTCTGGCACGGATTGCCGCTGGATGTGGATTTCCGGGGCGGCACGGTGGTGCGCGTGAAGTTTGTCGATCAGCCGGATATTGAGCGTCTGCGCGACGCGGCGCAAAAGGCCGGCCTGGGAGACGCGCCGGTTGTGACCTACGGTCCGGCGGCGAACAACGAGGTCATCATCACGCTGCCCGAGGCCAAGAGCGGCCAGTCGGCGCTTGATGCGGGCCGCGCCGCAATTGTTTCCACGCTGACCGCGAATTACTCCGCAACCGGGAAGCAGAACCAGGGATCGGGCAAGCTGGATCTCGACAATGCGGGCCGGGGAGCTTTAGCTGACTGGCTGGCGCAGCAAGACCCCGAGCATATGGGGACAAGCGACACTGCCACGCAGCACTACACGCAGCAGGCCAATGCCATCAGCGACTACGTGGACCAGCACAGCGGCATTATCGGCTCCATCGGCAATCTCTCCGGCGTGGTTGAGCCGGCGGTGCTCAATGATCTGAACCAGAATGCTTATCTTTCAGGATTCAATATCCGCAACGTGGAGATTGTGGGCCCGCAGGTGGGCGAGCAGCTTCGCCATCAGGCTTTAGCGGCCACACTCTACTCGCTGGCCGGAATGCTGATCTACCTGTGGTTCCGTTTCGAGCTGATCTATGGCGTTGCTGCGGTGGTCGCCGTCTTCCATGACACGATCATTACGGTCGGGGCTTTCTCGTTGTTCGATAAAGAGATATCGCTCACTGTGATCGCCGCTATTCTGACCCTGATCGGCTACTCGATGAACGACACGATCGTGGTCTTTGACCGCATCCGCGAGAACCTGCGCATGTCGCGGCGCGAGCCGCTGGCCGACCTGGTGAATCGCAGCATCAACCAGACGCTGAGCCGAACCGTGCTGACCTCGGGATTGACGTTCCTGACTGTGCTTTCGCTTTTCATCTTTGGCGGACAGGTGCTGCATCCCTTTGCCTTTGCGCTGGTGATCGGCATTTTGATCGGGACATATTCCTCAATTGCGGTGGCTGCCCCGATGCTGGTGGCTTACCAGGACTGGCGAGGACAGCGGGGCAAGAGCGCGGTTTTACCGGCAGGAAAGCGTACGAAGGGGTGAGGCTTTCAAATCGCATATGGATTGTGATAGAAGAAAGCACTCACCTTTTTTGCCCGGCGAGCCATTTGTGCTGACTGGAAGAAAAAAAGAAGCTGGACCGGGAACAAAAACTCACGTCGCTGGTGTCTATAGGTGGTAACAAGTTTTGCACGTTCGAGGTAGGCCATGTTTGAAGACGCGCTGATGGAATCCGGCGGGAAGATCAAGACCAAGAGCAAGTACTACATTACGATCGGGGCAATCCTATGGGCCGTGGTCCTTGCCGCCATGATCATCTATCCGCTGATCTATCTGGATGCCCTGCCGAAGGAAGCTATGACCACGTTGCTGGTGGCCCCGCCGCCTCCTCCTCCGCCACCACCGCCTCCGCCACCGGAAGTACACGTTGAGAGGGTGGTTTCGCAGCTGATGAATAACGAGCTGACCGCTCCGACCAAGATTCCTAAAAAAGTCAATATGGTGAAGGAAGAAGCTCCTCCCAGCATGGGCGTGGCCGGCATGTCCGGTATGTCCGGCGGCAGCGCGGGCGGCGTGATGGGTGGGATTCTGGGCGGTATCGGCACTGCGGCACCCGTTGTTAAGGCCGCACCCCCAAAGAGAATTGCAGTATCCGCCGGCGTGATCGCCGGTAACCGGATCGGCGGAGTTGACCCGCGCTATCCGGCGATTGCCAAGGCCGCGCGCATTCAGGGCACGGTAGTTCTTCAGGCGATGATTTCCAAGCAAGGCACCATTCAAAATCTTCAAGTCATCAGCGGGCCGCCTATGTTACAGCAGTCCGCTGTCGAAGCTGTGAAAAGCTGGCGTTACAAGCCTTACCTGCTCAACGGCGAGCCGGTAGAGGTGGAGACCCAGGTGAACGTTGTCTTTACCCTCGGTGGTTGATGCCCGGATCGCCCTCTTCACAGAGGACAGTCCGCAGCTGCCAAATTTTGTGAATTCCCAAGTAGTTACTCCTTAGGAGGAAAGATTCAGTGATTCTCGCTCATCTTCATCAACTCGTTGCCCACACGTCCAGTCTGGGCTTCTTCTTCCAGGACGATCAAACCGTCGGCTTCGGTCCTGTGGCCCTATGGAACCAGATGGGCTGGCTGGCCCGCGGCGTGGTGATCCTGCTCTTCATCATGTCGATCTGGTCTTTGGCAGTCATGATCGACCGCTACCTTTACTTCGCAGCAGCCCGCAAGCAGTCGCGCGAGTTCGCTCCCCGTGTCGCTGGCGCCCTGAAAGAGGGCAAGCTGGACGAGGCGGTCAAAGTTGCCGATCGCAACAAGAAGTCGCACCTGGCTGAGGTGGTCACCTCCGGTCTGCAGGAGTTCCGCAACTACGGTAGCGGCGGCGCAGTTACGCCGGAGCAGATCGAGTCTTCGAAGCGCGCCCTGGAGCGTGCCGAGGCCATTGTTCACGCCAAGCTCAAGCGCGGCCTGGGCGGACTGGCCACGATCGGCTCCACGGCCCCATTCGTCGGACTGTTCGGAACGGTCGCCGGTATCCTCAAGGCATTTGCGCAGATCGCCGCGCAGCATACCACCAGCATCTCCACGATTGCCGGCGGTATTTCTGAAGCGCTGGTTACGACTGCCTTCGGACTACTGGTTGCTATCCCTGCTGTGTGGGCCTTCAACTACTTCACCAACAAAGTGGAAGCCTTCGACGTTGAGATGGACAACTCATCGAGCGAACTGATCGACTACTTCATCAAGCAGAGCCGCCGGTAACTGGCTCAATGCAGCGGGAATCACACGCCGGGAGTGGGGCAGGCATCGCCCATTCCGCTCCCGGCGCAAGTTTTTCGCCGGACTTTGAGCAAGCATCCGGATCTACGGAGTAAAGAATGGCAATCTCTAAAAGAGACGAAGGCAGCAAGGTAAACTCAAACATCAACGTCACCCCGATGGTGGACGTGATGCTGGTGCTGCTGATCATCTTCATGGTGATCACCCCCCTGGCTGAGCAAAAAGTGAACGTGACCCTGGCCCAGACCAACAGCGCCGTGGCCATGGACAACGCGAGCAAACAGGACGCCGTGACCGTCGCCATTACCCGCGACAGCAAAGTCTACCTGGGACAGGACCAGGTCACATTGGCCGATTTGGGATCCAAGGTGGCGGACCTTCTGCAAAGCAAAACCGACAAGACTGTTTATTTCCGCGCCGATGAGCGCGCCCACTACGGCACGGTTGAAGATGCGATCGACGCGGTCCGCACCGCCGGCGTGGAAGAGATTGGCCTGCTGACTGAGAACCGGCAGAACCTCAACGACAAGCCTCCCACGGGTGGCCAGTAGGCGAAAGTTTTGACTCCAGCCGCGAGGCAGGGAACGAGGAATTGATTTATGGCAATGGCAGTGGGTGGTTCGGGCGCATTAGCCTCGGACATGAATGTAACGCCTCTCATCGATGTGCTGCTGGTGCTGCTGATCATCTTTATGGTGATTGTGCCGGTAACGCCGAAGGGTCTGGATGCTCTGGTACCCCAGCCGCCTAAGAACAAGACGGAGCAGCCCAACCAGCAAACGGTTGTGCTGCAGATCGCGGGCGGCGCAAGCGGGGTCCCCAGCTTCAAGATCAACAACGACGATATTGCTGCGAACCAGCTGCGGAGCAGACTGGACGCGATCTATTCGATTCGCGCCGAGAAGGTGTTATTCGTGCAGGGCGATCCAAACCTGAACTTCTCTACTGTGGCCCAGGCCATCGACATCGCGCACTCAGTCGGGGTCGACCATATTGGTTTGATCACACCTAAAATTGCAGCCGGTCAATAAGGCTCTGCCGGCGCGGCCTGTTTTCGAGGGCCCGCGCCGTATGTTTCAGGTCTGCGTCGTGTGAGCAATGTTGCCGCACGCCGCAGACCAAGTACAATCACAGCGCGGGGACTTATCCTTCAGGCGGCCTTGAATCATCCGAGCCGCCAGGATATGCACGGCGATCGAAGGAGAACAGAGACAGAATGAATCGAATTGGACGCTTTCCGGCGATGACCATAGCAACGCTTGCGTTGCTGGTTTCTGTAACCGGTTGCCAGAAACTCAAGGCCCGCGATCAGCTCAATAAGGGAGTCCAAGCGTACAAGGGCGCGAAGTACGAGGAAGCCATCAACCACTTCGAACAAGCGGTCAATGACGATCCCAAGCTGCCCATGGCGCGCTCTTACCTGGCCACAGCTTATGCGCAGCAGGTAGTTCCCGACCTGAAGACGCCGGACAACTTGAAGGCTGCGAATCTTGCGATCGAAAACTTCAAGAAAGTGATCGAAGAAGATCCCGGCAATATCAACAGCATGAAGGGTATCGCCAGCATCTACTTCAACATCGATGATTATGACAATGCCAAGGTATGGCAACAGAAGGTCCTCGAGACAGATCCGCAGGACGCTGAGGCTGCTTATACCATTGGGAGCATCGACTGGCGCATCGCCTACCGCAATGCAGTGAAGGCCCTCAGGGACGTAGGAATGACGGATGACGGCCAGGGCAATCCGAAGATGCCGAAGAAGGCGTGTCAGGATCTGGCCCAGCAGAACGGCACACTGGTCGATCAAGGAATTCAATACCTTCAGAAGGCCATCGATCTTCGTCCGAATTACGACGACGCGATGTCTTATCTTCAATTGACCTATCGCCGCAAGGCTGACCTGGAATGCGGCGATGACACCGCACGCAAGGCTGACTTGGCGCTGGTGGATCAGTGGCGTGAAAAAGCCATGGACGCCCGCAAGGCGAATGAAGAGAAGAAGAACAGTCAGGCTACCGGCGTGACCATGCAGTAGCGTTATTCTGTTTCGAGTGAGAGCCTCCGCTTCTTGCGGAGGCTTTTTGCTGAGCAAGGTCCGAGTTCCGTCCCACTATAATCACTCCATGAAGCAAGCCCCTCAACGTGGCTCAAAACCCGCCGCGCCCCGCAATGGCAAAACTCGGAAATCAGCTGCATCTGCGCCAAAGGCGTCCCTGGGCTCCGCCCGGGACAGGATTGCGGCTGGACGGACGCCTGTCGTTGGCGTTGTGATGGGCAGCAAAAGCGATTACGAGGTCCTGGCACCGGCCATTGAAATTCTTCAGGCTTTTGATATTTCGCATGAGGCGCGCATTGTCTCGGCGCATCGCACGCCTGACTGGCTGTTTCAATACGCAGAGCAGGCCGAGTCTCGCGGGCTGCGTGTGATCATCGCCGGAGCGGGTGGCGCGGCGCATCTGCCGGGAATGCTCGCGGCGAAGACGCTGGTTCCGGTGCTGGGCGTGCCGGTGCCGGCCACGCTGCTGAACGGGCTCGACTCGCTGCTCTCGATTGTGCAGATGCCGAAGGGCGTGCCTGTGGGCACGCTGGCCATTGGCAAGCCGGGAGCGGCGAATGCGGCGCTGTTTGCGGCGGAGATTCTTGCCGCTACGGACAGCACACTGCGCGAGAAGCTGCGGGCGTGGCGCAAGGAGCGCAGCGAAGAGGTGCTGGCGCAGGTACTGGGCCAATGAGCGCGACGCCGTCCGTCATCCTACCCGGCGCAACCATCGGCATTTTAGGCGGAGGCCAGTTGGGGCGCATGACGGCCATGGCCGCGCGCGGCATGGGCTATCGCGTGCAGGTGATGGATCCCGACCCTTCGTGCCCGGCGCGCTTTGTTGTCGATGCATGTTTTGAAGGCGGCTGGAACGATGCGAAGGCCGCGGCCGATCTGGCGCGCGGCTCGGATGTGGTCACGCTGGAGATCGAGCAGATTTCGTTGGCGAGCCTTGAAGCCGCGGCAAAATATGCGCCAGTGCGTCCGGGCACGGCTGCGCTGCGAGTGATTCAGGACCGCATTCTGCAAAAAAACTGGCTGCGCGATCGCGGCTTTCCTCTGGGTGAGTACCGGGCGGTTGAGTCGGAGGCTGATCTGGAGCGCGCCGTGGCTGAAATTGGCCCACGGCTTTTTGTGAAGAGCGCGCACGGCGGCTATGACGGACGCAGCCAGGTGAAACTTGGTTTTACGGATGCGACGACTCCGGCGCAGGCGTGGAGCCTGCTGGGCAAAAAGCCGTGCGTGGCAGAAAAGGCTGTCGATCTGGAGAAGGAGATTTCGGTGATGGTGGCGCGTGCTCCGAGCGGCGAGACGAAGAGCTTTGCCAGCGCGCTGAACCACCATGAGAACCAGATTCTGGCGTGGAGCGTGCTGCCGTCGTCGATTGATCCGGCGCTTGAGGTGGAGGCGCAGCGTATTGCGTGCGGCATTGCGGAGGCGATTCAGCTTGAAGGGCTGCTGGCGGTGGAGATGTTTGTGACGAAAGGTGGGAAGTTGCTGGTGAACGAGCTTGCGCCGCGTCCGCACAACAGCTATCACTCCAGCGAGCGTGCGTGCGTGACGAGCCAGTTCGAGCAGGCGGTGCGGGCGGTGTGCAATCTGCCGCTGGGAGATGTGTCGATTGTGCAGCCGGCGGCGATTGCGAATTTGCTTGGCGATTTGTGGCTCGATGACCATGGGCTGCCGCGTGAGCCGCATTTTGACAAGGCATTGGCGGTTTCTGGAGTACGGCTGCATCTTTATGAGAAGCACTCTCCGCGCAAGGGGCGGAAGATGGGGCATCTTTCGGCGGTGGGGGCTACTCCGGAGGAGGCAGTGCAGCGAGTGTTGGAGGCGAAAAAGCTGCTATAGGGATACGAGGAAAGGCTCCAGCTAATCCGTTGTCTCCTGCACTCCCCAGACTGCAATATCCAACGCAATTGGAGGTACTTTTGCTTCAGAAGTGAGGCTGCGGATACCCGTTTGAAATGCTTGATACATTTCTAGATTCTCAATAAAACCCATACTCGCGTTTCTTCTCACATAACCTATCGTGCTACCACCTGGGAAGTCACGCACGCAGTTAGCAACTGCTTGAATAGTGAATCTATCCAAAGGAACTTCTAGATACCAAGCTAGGGTAGGCAGGTATTTTTTAGGCACATCTTTATATGAATAAAGCCCCTTTGCCAGCAGGTTTAGTAGTTTCAAAGAGTGACCAATAGATAAATCCTTTTTCATTTTCTTTTTCCATGATGCCCGAAGATTCTGGCTCAAAGGACTTAGCCAATGTCTGTATTCGGTTTTTGAGGTGCTGTTCCAAAAAGCCTTTAATCTCGATTCGTCCAACGCATTTGAAGCCCAATCTCGGAAAACCGTGGAAGGGTGTCGAGGCAAATTTGGGAACGCCTTCAAAGTACTTCCACCAACAGAACGATGAATGATAGTTTTCAGATTGCTCTCCCGATTTCGATACCTCTCGATTTCAAACCATTTTTCCCAAGGGCATTTGCTTAATTCGTCTTTCAATTCTTTTGCACTTTCAAATCTCTTCGCCATCCGTATGCCTCTCACTCGTCAATTAGCATAGCAACAAAAACAAAAGGCAGGCCACGAAAGCCCGCCCTTTGCAGAAACTCGCCGCCCGTTTTTTAGCTACCCGCTTTATCAGCCACCCGTTTCTTAGCTGCTTCTAGCCGATATCTTCAGACCAGTTCTCCAGATACTTCTTCATCTCGGCCATGAATTTGCCGGCGTCGGCTCCGTCGATGATGCGGTGGTCGAAGCCTAGCGTGAGATGGAGGAAGTGGCGGATGGCGATGGAGTCGGTTCCGTCTGCTGCGGTGACAACTGCTGGCTCTTTGAAGAGGCCGCCTACGCCTAGAATGGCCGATTCCGGCTGGTTGATGATGGGCGTGCCGAACTGCTCGCCGAAGATGCCGGGGTTGGTGATGG
>JBARHV010000077.1:0-1999 GCA_049799415.1 Silvibacterium sp. | reverse complement strand
GTCGTCCACTAATACCGCATCTTGCAGCTCCAATCGTAAGTCTCGCATGGGCGCAGACTGTGCGATTGGAGCCGGCTCAATTGCAAGGCCGCGCATCCGCAGCATGGGGAAAATCGTGACATCTACTATTACCTTCGCAGAAACGGAAACGACAAAAGTCAGCACATTAGGTCCGGCTGAAATCAAGGAGCGGTTGCGACAAATAATCGCGCCGGGGCGCATTCTTACGCGGCCCATTGACCTGATCGCCTTTTCCTCCGATGCCAGTCTTTACCGGCTGATTCCTCAAGCCATCGTGCAGCCTATCGACAAGCAGGAAGTGCGCCGGCTGTTTGAGTTCAGCCACAAGTTCAAGATTCCTCTGACATTTCGCGCGGGTGGCACAAGCCTCTCGGGGCAGGCCATTACGGATGGCATTTTGGTGGATGTCGGACGATATTGGCGTTCTGCCAGCGTGGAGCAGGATGGCCGCTTGTTGCGCGTTCAACCGGGACTCATAGGGCAACAGGCAAACAACATTCTCAAGAAACATGCTGCTAAGATCGGTCCCGACCCGGCATCGATCACTGCGGCGCGGCTCGGCGGCATCCTGTCAAACAACGCCAGCGGAATGTGTTGCGGAGTCAAGCAGAACGCTTATCACACTCTCCGATCCATGACCTTCATGCTGCCATCAGGTACGGTGATTGACACTGCCGACTCCGACGCAGATCTTAAGTTCAGAGAGTCGGAACCGGCCTTGGTTGATGGACTGCTCGAGTTGAAAGCGAAGCTCGAGGCGAACGCCGCACTGTCCGCCCGCATCCGCGCCAAGTATCAAATGAAAAATACCACCGGCTATTCGCTCAACGCCTTCCTGGATTACAGCCGGGCGGTGGATATTTTCAGTCATCTCCTGGTTGGTGCCGAGGGCACACTGGCCTTTATTGCCGAAGCGGTGCTCGAAACGGTTCCCGATTTACCCGTGAAGTACACCGGACTGCTTCTGTTTCCAGACCTTCATGCGGCGTGTGCAGCTATTGAGCCGCTGCGCAATGCCGGAGCGGCAGCGCTGGAGTTGATGGATCGCGCTTCGCTGCGTTCGGTCGAAGACAAGCCGGGAATTCCTCCCGAGTTCCGGCAACTGCCAGACGCGGCTGCTGCGCTGCTCGTCGAATTCCAAACCGCCGATGTGAGCGCGGTGAAAGACAACGCGGCCAATGCACAGGCCGCGGTCGCTGGCCTTAAGCTGCTTAGCGAGCCGATTTTCACCGGCGACCCAGCTGCACAGGATCGTCTCTGGAACATCCGTAAAGGACTGTTTCCTTCCGTTGGCGCCGTACGCGCCAGTGGCACTACAGTCATCATTGAAGATGTTGCCCTTCCCGTCGAGCACCTGGCCGATGCCGCCGTGGACCTGACCCGCCTGTTTGAGAAGCACCAATACATGAACGCGATTATTTTCGGACACGCCAAGGACGGCAATCTCCACTTCGTCATTACCCAGGGATTCAACACAGAGAAGGAGACCGCGCAGTATCGCGACTTCATCGACGATGTAGTGAAACTGGTGGTGAACAAGTACGACGGCGCGCTGAAGGCCGAGCACGGCACGGGCCGCAATATGGCTCCCTTTGTAGAGACGGAGTGGGGAAAGGATGGCTATGCCGTGATGCAGCGGCTCAAGGACCTGGCCGATCCTGACAATCTTCTCAATCCCGGCGTCATCATTAACTCCGATCCCGCCGCTCACATGGCTGACCTGAAACGGATGCCGGTCGTCGAGGCAGAGGTCGACAAGTGCATCGAGTGCGGATACTGCGAGCCGAAGTGCCCCAGCCGCGATCTGACGCTTACTCCGCGTCAGCGCATCGTGGTAAGGCGAGAGATGCAGCGTCTAAAGGATGCCGCATCAAGTCACGAGGCCTACGATGCGTTGAATAGCGACTTTCCTTACATGGCGCTCGATACCTGCGCCGTGGACGGACTTTGCGCAACTGCTTGCCCGGTGGGCATTGAT
>JBARHV010000076.1:0-5877 GCA_049799415.1 Silvibacterium sp. | reverse complement strand
GCTCGATGCCGAACGTCATCACCGCTACGCCTTCCACATTGCGCTCCAGCATCCGGCGGATGCAGCTATCCATGCGGGCAAGATCGTAATTGGTCGAGCCGATCAGAATCTCATAGCCATTGTTGACCGCAATCTCCTCGAATCCCTGAATCAATTCCGGGAAAAAGGGATTGGTGATCTCCGAAATCAGCAGCCCAAACAGCCGGCTGCGTCCCGATACCAGCGAGCGCGCCTGTGTGTTTGGAAAATAATTGAGCGCGTCAACCGATTTCCATACCCGGTCGGCAAGCTGCTTGTCCACGGTAGGCACGCGATTGATGGTTCGCGAAACCGTGGCAATCGAAACGCGCGCATGTTTGGCGACGTCGCGAATATCGAGACGTCGTTTTTCTTTCTTTGGCAATCGTGAACTTCTCTTCCCTGGCACAAATGCCGCCTTTCGGTAGTGAATCAATCTGAAATTGCACTCTAACTGGTGCTCTTCGGTCCAGCCTTAAACCTCTGTAATCAATGCAGCTTTAACCGCCAAGGACGCCTCTTTCAAAATTGCTTTCGCTGCCAACCTTTCCCTTGACTTGCTCAGTGTAAAGCGCATACCTTCAAAGTTCCAGTAAACGTTTGCTAAATAAATTTTGGTAAATCGCTTTAGCGATGTGGCAATATGCTATTTCAGAGAGAATGAGGCGCAGTCCGTGCTAGAAGACCTGAGAATCAAAGTCCTGGAGGCCAATCTTGAGATCGTCCGCCGCGGGCTTGTGCTGTACACCTTCGGCAACGCCAGCGGCATCGACCGTCAGTCCGGCCTGGTAGCCATCAAACCCAGCGGCGTACCCTACGAAACTATGTAGCCGTCGGACCTGGTCATCACCGATCTCGACGGCAAAATTGTCGAGGGTGCCCTGCGCCCGTCGTCTGACCTCGCGACACACCTGCATCTCTACCGGAATTTCACCGCTATCGGCGGTGTTGTCCACACCCACTCCGAGTACGCCACCGCGTGGGCCCAGGCAGGGCTTGCTATTCCCGCCTACGGAACCACACACGCCGATTACTTCTACGGCCCCGTTCCTGTGACCGAAGAGCTGACCGATGAAGAAATCTGCGGCGACTATGTTCTCAACACCGGACGTGCCATCGTCTGCCGCTTCAAGGATCTCGATCCTGCTGCAACCCCCGGCGTGCTCGTCCACGGCCACGCGCCTTTTACGTGGGGCAAAACATCTACGGACGCCGCGCACAATGCTGTCGTCCTCGAGTCCATCGCACGCATGGCCTACTTCACCACAACCCTCAACGCAGCGTGCGGCGGAGTTTCGCAGGCGCTGCTTGACCGCCATTATTATCGCAAGCATGGCGCGAAAGCCACATATGGACAGCAACCTTGAAGAATCGTTGAATCCGGCAAGACCGCGTAACATCGAGGAACCAGATTGATGCAACCAGCAACCCTGCTCGCCGCCTTCTCCGCAACAACTGTGAAGACGCAACTCGTCCATCTCAATGCAGTGGATATCGCGGTGATTGCGATCTACTTCGCCATCGTCATCTACATCGGCTTTTATCTCAAGGGATCGAGCAACACCAGCGAAGGCTTCTTCATGGCCGGCCGCGAAATGACGGCCTGGATCGCCGGCCTCAGCTTTGTCTCCGCCAATCTTGGATCGCTGGAGCTAATGGGATGGGCAGGCTCGGCCTACCAGTATGGCATCCTCGCCGCCCACTGGTATTGGATCGGCGCGATTCCTGCGATGCTTTTCCTGGGCATCATCATGATGCCCTTCTACTACATTTCCAAAGTCAATTCCGTCCCCGGATATCTGAATCTTCGCTACGGTCCCGGCACCCGCGCGCTCTCCGGGATCAGCTTCGCCTTTATGACCGTCCTTATGAGCGGCATCAACATGTATGCCATGGCACTGGTCATGAAGGTTGTCCTCGGATGGAACCTCAACTTCAGCATCTGGGTCTCAACAGCCACCGTCGCACTCTATGTCATTCTAGGCGGATTGCGTTCCGCCATCTTCAATGAAGTCCTGCAATTTCTTCTTATCTGGATGGGCGCGCTGCTTGTGCCCATCCTCGGCCTTATCGAAGTCGGCGGCTGGACCAACCTCAAGCACCAGATTGTCCACAACCTCGGCAGCACCCAGTATGTTCATCTCTGGAGCGGCCTGGGCCACTTCAACGCCAACCCCATGGGCGTCAACTGGGTCGGAATCGTCTTCGGCCTCGGTCTTGTCATCAGCTTCGGTTACTGGACCACCGACTTTCTGGTTGTCCAGCGCGTTCTCTCCGCGCACAACCTGCGCGCCGCACGCATGGCTCCCATCATTGGCGCGGGTTTCAAGATGCTGGTGCCTTTCATCGTGATTCTTCCCGGCCTGCTTGCGCTCTCCGTGCTGCCCTTTCATCTGGTCGGCGAATCCGTAGCCGTCGCCACCGGCCAGCACAGTTTTAACGAAGTCCTCCCGCTCATGCTCGTCCGCTATTGCGGCCCCGGCCTGCTCGGTCTGGGTGTAACTGCCCTCATCGCGGGATTCATGTCCGGCATGGCGGGCAACGTCAGCGCATTCTCTACCGTCTGGACCTACGACATTTACGGCGCCTTCTTTAACAAGAAAGCCTCCGACAAACACTACGTCGCGATGGGACGCTGGAGCATGTTCGTCGGCGTACTTATCTCCGTTGGTACCGCCTATCTTGTGCAGCACGCGGCCAGCATCATGGACTACGTGCAAAGCCTGTTCAGTTTCTTCATCGCACCTCTTTTCGGCACGGTCATCCTCGGCATGCTCTGGAAGCGCGCGACGAAAGCGGGCGGATTCTGGGGCCTGCTCTGCGGGACCAGCACAGCCGTCGGCCTTTGGATATGGGTCCGCATCGATCCTCACGCCCTGCGCTATGTTGCCATGTCGCCCGACGCCAAAGCCATGGCCCAGGATCTCTACCGCGCACTCTGGTCGTGGCTGGTTTGCGTCATCGTCACCATCATCGTCAGCTACGCAACCAAACCACGCCCTGTCGCCGAGCTTGATGGACTTGTTTATGGCGTGTCACCTCTGCCCGTGGAGCACGATGACCACTGGTATCAAAAACCGATCGTGTGGGCCGGCTTGATCGCCGCCGTATTTGTAATTCTGAACATCATCTTCTGGTAAAAGGAGCAAACAATGCGCGGACCCCTCTCCATCTGGTTTTTTTCGGGCGCCCTGTTCTTGGTCTACGGTATCCTCATCACCGCGCAAGGCATCTGGGAACTGAGCCACACTCCCGCGCATCCGCCCGTACTCTACTCTCTGCATGCGCCCATATGGTGGGGCGCCATGATGGGCGTAGCCGGACTGATCTATACCATTCGCTTCTGGCCTCGCCGCCGCTAACAGTTTTTGAACCCTTTCACCGAGAGAAAAGAAAAGATGAAAAAGCAACTGACATTTGGACTCATTGTTGGAAATCGAGGATTCTTCCCTGACCACCTGGCCAAGGAAGGTCGTGACGAAATGCTCGGCGTTCTCAAAAAGGCGGGAGTCAACGTCGTCGCGCTGAGCCCGGAAGAATCGAAGTACGGAGCCGTCGAGACCCACGAGGAAGCCCGCCGTTGCGGCGATCTCTTCCGCAAGCATCGCGACCGCATCGACGGCATCATCGTTACCCTGCCCAACTTCGGAGACGAGCGCGGCATCGCAGACGCCATCCGCTATTCCACGCTGCAAGTGCCGGTCCTGGTACAGGCTACGCCCGACCGCAAAGAGACCATGAAGATATCCCATCGCCGCGACAGTTTCTGCGGCAAGATGTCGGCGTGCAACAACTTGATGCAGTATGGAATTCCCTACTCCATCACCGGCCTCCACACCGTACAGCCCGAGTCCGAAGCGTTCAGCAAAGATCTCGCCTGGTTCTCCGCGGTCTGCCGCGTTGTCGATGGATTCCGTAATCTCCGCATCTGCGCCCTCGGCGCACGCCCGCAGGCCTTCAATACTGTGCGCTACAGCGAAAAATTGCTGGAACGTTCCGGCATCTCCGTGATCACCATCGATCTCTCTGAAGTCCTCGGACGCATCGACCGCATGAGGGACTCCGACGACGCGGCGCAGCAGAAGCTCGCGCTTATCCGCAAATATGTCGAGACCGGCCACGTCCCTGAAGCCGCGCTGCTTAAAATGGCCAAACTCGGAGCCTCCATCGACTCCTTCATGCATGAGACACAGAGCACCATCTCCGCCGTTCAGTGCTGGACTGCGCTCGAAGAATATTTCGGCGTTGTTCCCTGCACCGTGATGAGCATGATGAGCGAGCAGTTGTTCCCATCGGCCTGTGAAACCGATGTCATGGGCACGGTCTCCATGCACGCGCTTGCACTGGCCAGCCTGACCCCCAGTGCGCTGCTCGACTGGAACAACAATTATGGCGATGACCCCGACAAGGCCGTCTGCTTCCACTGTGCCAACCTGCCGAAGCACTTCTTTGCAGATGTGATCATGGACTTTCAGGCCATCATCGCCGGAACCGTCGGTAAGGAGAACACCTATGGAACGGTCGTGGGCCGCGTTAAAGCCGGAGCCATGTCCTATGCGCGCTTCTCAACCGACGAATTTACTGGGAAGATCCGCGGCTACGTGGGCCAGGGCGAGTTCACAAAAGATCCGCTTGAGACTTTCGGCGGAGCCGGCGTCGTCCGCATTCCAAAGATGCAGAAGCTGCTGCGCTACATCTGCGAAACCGGCTTCGAGCACCACGTTGCCGCCAACTTTTCGCAGACTGCCAGCCCCGTCTACGAAGCAGCATCGCGCTATCTCGGATGGGAGATGTATCACCACGAGCCGGCCGAAGATTAACCGTGCTTAAAGAAAAGGGCTGCTCCGCGCAGCCTTTTTCAGGTATTGTTGATAAAACGTTTTCTCGGCTCACTCTACTGCATGGAGCATCGCACTTGGCCATCGTCGCAGGCGTAGATTTCGGAACTCTAAGTGTGCGCGTCACGCTGCTGGACAGTGAGCGCGGACGCCTCAGCACCGCTTCCGCTGAATACCCTCTCCACCGCAAACGCGACGACCCCGACTACGCCACCCAATCTCACTCCGACCAGATGCGTGCCCTCGCACTGGCTACGCGCCAGGCCATCACCGAAGCTGGAATCGACGGCGCGCAGGTCGAGGCCATCGCGCTCGATACCACCGGATCCAGTGTCATTCCTGTCGACGCCGCACTTCAGCCGCTCGACTACTACTACCTTTGGTGCGATCATCGCGCCAAGGAAGAAGCGCGGCAGATCACCGCACTCGCCCGCGCGGAAAACCTCGAAGCTATTCAGTGGTGCGGCGGCGTCTATTCGCATGAGTGGGGCTTCGCCAAGCTACTCCACTGGCTGCGCCACAATCCGGAAAAACGCGCCAGGTTTGCCACCGCCTTCGAGCACTGCGACATGGTTGCCGCCACGCTCTGCGGCGTCACCGATGTTCGCCAGGCGAAGCGCAGCGTTTGCGCCATGGGCCATAAATGGCTCTGGAACCCGAAGTGGGGCGGTCTACCGCCGCAGGAGTTTTTCTCCAAACTCGATCCCCTCTTCGACGGCATTCGCGCACGCTTCGACGGCGACTATCTCACCTCTGACCACATCGCGGGAAATCTTGCACCGCAATGGGCCGAAGCCCTTGGCCTTCGCGCTGGAATTCCTATCCCCGTTGGCGCATTCGATGCCCACTGGGACGCAATCGGCGCAGGCTGCCGCGAGGGCGACGTGGTCAACGTCGTTGGAACCTCCACCTGCATCATCGCCATGGAAAAGAAGGCCACGCTTGTTCCCGGAGTCTGTGGCGTGGTTCCTGGCAGTGTTCACCCTCAGTACACCGGAGTCGAAGCCGGCCTCTCCGCCAC
>JBARHV010000075.1:0-1977 GCA_049799415.1 Silvibacterium sp. | reverse complement strand
GGCGACGCCCACGCGCTAGACCGCCCTCGGCACCCCGATCCCCGACGGCCGATGTGGGCATCGGACATGGTAAAGCGGATCCGAGACGTCCGCGGAACTGGCTCCGCGGCATCGGATTTATTTGACCGCTCCGGCGGTAAGCCCGCTTACGATGTGCCGCTGCAGCAGGAGAAAGAAGATGACCGGTGGAATGCTGAACAGGACAGCGGACGCCATGATAAAGGGAATCGGCACCGAGTACTGTCCGAAAAGGGAAGCAAGTCCCTTTGTCGCCGTCCAGCGACTCTCCGTGACCATAAACGTGTTCGCAAACAGAAAGTCGTTCCAGCCGAAAAAGAACGCGATGATTGCCGCCGCAGCGATGGCTGGCCTGACCAGCGGCACGATTATCCTTAGAAGGATTAGAAGGGACGATCCGCCGTCCATCATCCCGGCCTCATCAAGTTCACGCGGCACGCCGTCTATCGCGCCCTTGATCACCCAGAGCGCAATCGGCATCGCGAACGCGGCATCGGCAAGTACCAGGCAGAGCAGATTGTTGATGAGCGCCAGCACGCTGAAAATCACGTACAGCGGAACCACGAGCAGGGCGGGCGGCAGCATCTGGGTCGCGAACACCGCGAAGCCGAAGGTCCCCGCCCCGCGGAAGCGGAAGCGTGACAGAGCATATGCCGGGAACACGGCGAGGGCTATGCTTAAACCTGCAGTACCAAGTGAGACAAGCGCACTGTTTGCAAGCCATAGGGCAACAGGCGTCCCCGCGAGATGGGATATCCCTCCAAACGAGTGGAACGTAGGCAAAAGCCGCACATGTGCCGCTACCACCTCGCCCTGCGTCTCGGTTGCGAGCGTCAGCATCCAGTATACTGGAAACAGAGCGAGCAGCAGGGCGCCAAGAAGTGCGATTCCTCGAAAGGTAGCGGCGATGTTCTTTCCACGGACCAGCCGGACCCGAATCACCGCTGTCTCCCCCCCTGTGTGCGTCGCTGCTCGATGAAGTACGCGATCGTTACGATCGTGGACAACACCAGACCAATCACCCCGACGGCACTCGCCCGCCCGAGGTCGTCATCGACGAACGCGGTCTTGTAGACATTGATGACCAGGAAATTCGTCCCATTGATGGGACCGCCTTCGGTCATGACCCAGATTGCCTGGAACTGCTGGAAAGCGAAGATAACCAGGAACAGGCTTATGATACGCAGTGTCGGCGAGATGGAAGGCAATGTCACCCACCGTAAAAGGGTCCAGCCTTTTGCGCCATCGACCGCCGCCGCATCATACAGGTCGGACGGAACCGCCCGCAGCGCAGCAACGGACACGAGCATCACAAACGGGTAGAGCGCCCAAACCGTCTGGCCGCATACGCTCCAAAACGCCACGGTGTTGTTCGTGAGCCACCCGACCTGAGGCAGGCCGATCTCCCTGAGGACGTAATTCAGCACCCCCGTGTGCGGTCCGTAGATAAGAACGAAGAGCAGCCCGGCAACCAGGGACGGGATCGCCCAAGGCACTGCCAGCAGGGCTTGCAACGTCCCTCGCCCCATGGGCCACCGGTCCAGCAGGAGCGCACAGGCGAGGCCGGCCAACAAGGCAGCCACGGTTACGACTGCGGTGAACAGCACGGTGACGCCGATGCTGTGCCAGAGTGCGGGCGATCCGAACTCGGCCCGATAGTTCGCCAGGCCGACAAAGCGGCCCTCGGTCGGCGACAGCAGGCTCGCCGATGTAAGGCTGATGACGATTGCCTGAATCATCGGATAGATGACGAAGACGACGAGGTACAGCGCCGCCGCGGCCACGTACACGTACGCTACCCCTTGATTTCTCCCTCGGTATCGCCGTTTATGTCCTTTGCCCGGGCTTTCACGGGAACGGCGCAGCAAAATCACCTCCTCAGGAGTAGGGCATTCTTGGGAACAGGGGCTTGGTCCGGTGGAGCAGGCCCCTGGATCCTCCGGGTTTTCTCAATTCATC
>JBARHV010000074.1:0-9842 GCA_049799415.1 Silvibacterium sp. | reverse complement strand
GTTCAGACGGATCCCAACACAGACCTCATTCTGACCCAGATGCGGGAGACTCAGGCATCGCCGCAGCTTCCATCGACCGTTGCTCAATATGGCGTGACCGTACAGAAGTCTACATCCGCTCCACTGATGCTCGTGGCGCTCTATTCACCCCACGGCACATACGATGCCCAGTTCCTCGCAAATTATGAATATATCAATCTTGACGATCCGATCACCCGGGTTCCGGGAATTGCCAACGTGCAGGTTTTCGGCGCGGGACAGTACGCGATGCGAATCTGGCTCAAGCCCGATCTGCTGGCCAAGCTTGGCATCACGGTATCCGACGTCGTCAATGCGGTTCAATCGCAAAATACGGTGAACCCAGCTGGGCAGATCGGTAGCGAACCAGCGCCGGCGGGCCAGGAATTCACGTATTCGGTGCGAGCGCAGGGGCGCCTGGTTACGCCTGAAGAATTCGGCAACATAATCATCCGCGAAAATCCCGATGGCGGTGTGGTACGGGTGAAAGACGTGGCACGTATCGAGCTCGGCGTCCAAAGCTACACGCTGATGGGCCGCTTGAATGGGAAGCCGAGCGCCATTCTTGCTATCTATCAGCTTCCCGGCTCCAATGCCGTGAATGACGCGAAGGCGGTCAGGGCGCTGATGGCTCAGTTGAAGGACCGCTTCCCAGCAGACATCGCTTACGTCGTATCGCTGGATCAAACGCGAGCCGTCACTGAAGGTATACGGGAAATCTTGCTGACGCTAATTATCGCGCTCGTACTGGTGATTATCGTCGTCTATATTTTCCTCCAAGGCTGGCGCGCCACGCTGATTCCGCTGCTGGCTGTTCCAGTCTCGTTGGTTGGCACCTTCGCATTCTTCCCACTCTTCGGCTTCTCCATCAATACGCTCTCGATGTTTGGCTTGGTGCTCGCTATCGGCCTGGTCGTGGATGATGCGATCGTCGTTGTCGAGTCCGTAGAACGCCATATTGAAGAAGGTAAGGCTCCGAAGGCAGCCGCCCTGAAGGCCATGGAGGAGATTTCAGGGCCAGTCATCGGTATCGCCCTAGTTCTCTCAGCGGTTTTCGTGCCGACAGCATTCATACCGGGGATTACAGGACGGTTGTACCAGCAATTCGCCGTGACTATCGCGATTTCCGTGATCATTTCCGCATTCAACGCTCTCAGCCTCAGCCCCGCTCTCGCTGCACTGCTGCTTCGGCCAAAGAAGCCAAGCAAGGGACCGCTGAGGAAGTTTTTCGATTGGTTCAATCGTGTTTTTGGGCGCACCACCGACGGCTACGTTCGCGCCAGCGCGGCGTTGATTCGCAAAAGCGGCGTAGCAGTTGTCGCCCTGCTGCTTTTCGGAGTTGTGGCGATCTTTTTTGGCGAGAAGTTGCCGTCCGGCTTCCTGCCGGACGAGGATCAGGGATATGTTTTCGTCAATCTTCAGCTTCCCAATGCGGCTTCACTCCAGCGTACGGATCAAGCTGCTCGAGAAGTTGAAGGCGTCCTCGCCAAAACGCCTGGGGTCCAGTACACGACGAGCGTCATTGGCTTCAGCCTGCTCAGCTATGTTCAGACCAGTTACAACGCCTTCTTCTTTGTTACATTGAAGCCTTGGACGGACCGCAAAACGCGAGCCGAGCAATTCCAAGCCATTAAAGAACGGCTGAATCAAGAGCTTAGCAAGCTCCCGCAGGGAACCGCTTTCAGTTTTTCGCCGCCAGCCATTCCGGGTGTGGGCACATCTGGTGGCTTCACATTTGTCCTTGAAGACCGGGGTGGGAATGACACTTCTTACCTAGCCGCGAACGTGGATAAGTTTTTGGCGGCTGCCCGCAAGCGCCCGGAGATTTCAGGCATTACCTCATCGTTGTTGTCAAGCGTTCCGCAAGAGTTTGTCGACGTGGATCGCGACAAAGTGCTTAAACAGGGCGTGCCGATTTCCGACGTTTACACGACACTGCAAACTTACATGGGTGGTCTTTTCGTAAATTATTTCAATCGTTTCGGCCGTCAGTGGCAGGTCTACGTGGAAGCCGAAGGAAACTATCGAACAAATGCGCAAGATGCCGGGCAGTTCTACGTTCGGAACAACAGTGGCGCAATGGTTCCGCTATCGGCTTTGACGAAGTTCGAACCGCGCCTAGGTCCTGAATTCGTCATGCACTACGACGAATATCCCTCTGCCCAAATCAACGGCAATGCCGCTCCCGGATACAGTTCCGATCAAGCCACGGCCGCTCTCGAACAGGTGTTTGCGCAAACAATGCCCCATGATATGGGCTACGACTACATGGGTATGTCGTTCCAGCAGCAGCAGGCGGAACAAGGCATATCATCCACGACGATCTTTGGAGTTTCTATTCTATTTGTTTTCCTGATCCTGGCGGCCCTTTATGAAAGTTGGTCGCTGCCTTTCAGTGTGCTGTTGAGCACGCCCGTGGCCGTCTTCGGCGCTCTTGGAGTGCTGCTCTTACGCCGTTTATTCACGCAAGCCTTCGATCCGCCTTACATGGTCCAAATGGAAAATGACGTCTATTCGCAAATCGGTTTAGTGATGCTGATTGGTTTGGCAGCCAAAAATGCGATTCTGATTGTCGAGTTTGCGAAAGACGAATACGAACAAGGCAAGCCCCTCATCGACGCAGCGCTCGGAGGAGCAAGGCTTCGCCTCCGGCCCATTCTGATGACATCCCTGGCGTTTATTCTTGGATGCGCTCCGCTGTGGTTTGCATCTGGCGCCGGATCCGTAGCCCGTCAAGTCATGGGTACTACCGTGATTGGCGGCATGCTGGCCGCGAGCGCAATCGCCATCTTCTTCATTCCTGCGATCTTCTATTTCGTAGAAAAGCTTTCCGGCGGAAAACGGCACAACCTAGAAGAGGCTTCTGCAGATGCCACGCCACAAGAGGGTGATTAAAGTGAGGAAGTTCGCATTCGTGGCAATCGGACTTTGCATAGCTGGCTGCACCGTTGGGCCGAATTACAAAAGACCTACTATTGATACTCCTGGTGCTTATCGAGGCGAAAGTTCCAGCCAATCTTCCGTCGCCTCTGCGGAATCCCTGGGTAACGAAAAATGGTGGGAAGTTTTTCAAGACCCGGTCTTGCAGCAATTGATTCGTACGGCATTGCAACAGAACTATGACGTGCAAATCGCTGCAACACGTGTTCTGCAGGCTCAAGCTCAGCTCGGTATCACCCGCGCTAACGAATTTCCGATGGCGGCTGCAGGGGCCCAAGTCTTCAGTGAACGCAATCCGAAAATCTCAAGCGCAATTCCCTCCTATGAGGCAAATGCGGGGCAGGTCAATCTGTCCGTTATCTGGAACCTAGATTTTTGGGGGAAATACCGGCGAGAGACGGAAGCGGCGCGCGCCAGATTGCTCGCTTCGGAGTGGGGCCGGCGTGCGGTTCTCACTTCCGTAGTATCGAGCGTGGCCACTGCCTATTTCCAGCTTCGTGAACTTGATTCGGCGCTGGAAGTGTCGAAAAACACGCTCGCCTCGCGACAGGATTCGCTGCGGCTCACCAACGTGCTCGCCAAGAACGGGTCCACATCTATGCTCGACGTACGACAAGCCGAACAGCTTGTCTATACTGCTGCGGAGACGATTCCCGACCTCGAACGCCAGATTGCGCAGCAGGAAAATTCCCTGAGCATTCTTCTGGGTGAGAATCCAGGAGCGATCCCTCGGGGCCGCCAACTCACTGAGCAGCCAAACCCACCGACGGTTCCCGCCGGCCTGCCCTCCGAACTTCTGGAGCGTCGCCCGGACATCCGGGAAGCCGAAGGAAACTTGGTTGCGGCGAACGCTGAGATTGGTGTCGCTAAGGCCGCCTATTTCCCTAGTATTTCTCTTACTGGCACGGCAGGATTCGAAAGCTACGCACTGAACCAACTCTTCACCGGCTCGGCTGGACTCTGGAACAATGCCGCGTCGCTTACGCAGCCAGTTTTTGAAGCCGGGGGCCTCCGCTCGGGCATGCGGCTTGCCCAGGCGCAGGAACAACAAATGCTTCTGACCTATAAGCAAACGATCGTGGACGCCTTCCAGCAGGTTTCTGACTCCCTCGTCGCGTATCAGAAGGACCGCGAGTTTCGGGAGCAGCAAGAGTTACTGACCTCCGCCGCGCAGGATACTGACCGCTTGTCGAACATGCTTTACCAGCATGGCGGCGCGAGCTACCTGCAAGTCCTGACTAGCGAAACGAATTACTTTGCGGCGCAAATCAATCTCACGCAAGCGCAGCTCAATGAGCGGCTCGTGCTCGTCCAGCTCTACAACGCTCTGGGCGGGGGCTGGCAACAATAGGTCGAGAGCATGCGGTACTCGATCCTGCCATGGGCCTAATTCCCATTCTGGGATATCGATTCCCCCAGGCCAGAATTTCGGCAAGGGACAGGATCGCTTGGCAGGGCGGCCGGGATCGAACCAAGAGTGGTACGGAAAACGCGCAAGTTATTGGTTCTGTTAAGCGAGGGAAACGCCAAAAGCATCCAACCCGCACAAGTGAGATACACGTTGAGCAGACGACCGATGAAGGCCACCTCGTGGAAGGTCAAGTAATCGCGGTTCCTCGTAAGCGACACCAGCAGCGGTACTTAGAGTTTTGTATTGCTTAGCTTCTTAAGCAGAATGCGCAGGTCCGAGTCCTGCGTGGCGACGCCATCTCATTGAATTTAAAAGAATTAATAGGAATCGCTTTTCTCCCGTTGACCTCTGTCCCCAAAGCACGTGCTCTCCCAGCTGAACTTCACGCCCTTGCGGTGCAACCATACGGGTCAACAGTTTACAGTGACTTCTTCAACTGCTCTAACTTCGGTTTTTGGTCCATCGGTCCAACAACGGGGTTTTCGGGCGGGAGTTCAAAGCCCAAGCCTACTTTCTCGACTACTTGCTTGCGAGGCTCCACGTCGTCCTTCCGTCTCGACGCCATGATAGGAACTGCATAAGAAAGCATCCACCCACAAATTAAATATGTTCCTTTTTGTACGGTAACACTTTTCCCTCATATCTAATCTAACATTTCGTGTTGGATCATGTGCTGTTGATCTGAAAGGAAAAGCAGGGAGGACTGCGAAAGATGAAAGAACGCGCACATTCCGAGCGGTGCGGCCTGCAATTCGACTCTGCTTTTGACACAGGAGATTTGGGTGATCGAAAACGCTTCAGTCGTTCGTGACATGTCCGTATCAGCATACACGGTGCCGACAGATTACCCGGAGTCGGATGGCACGATCGAGTGGGACAAAACGACCCTAGTTTTGGTGCATGTGAGCGCAGCCGACAAAGTTGGGATGGGCTACACGTACGCGGATGTCGCCACTGCAGAACTAATTAAACAAACACTAACTCCTCTAATCCTCGGAACAGATGCCATGGCCATACCGGCTTGCTGGTCGGCAATGAGACACGCCATTCGCAATCTGGGACGGCCGGGAATTTGTTCAATGGCCATTGCCGCGGTTGATTCTGCTCTGTGGGATCTAAAAGCAAAACTGTTGAACCTTCCCCTGGTGTCGTTGCTTGGTGCGGCGCAACCGAGCATCGAAATCTACGGCAGTGGAGGTTTCACTTCATGTTCGATCGACGAACTACAGAAACAATTCGCCGGCTGGGCAGAGCAAGGGATCAAGAGCGTGAAAATGAAGGTTGGCAGAAATCCCGAAAACGATACGGCCCGAGTGAGGGCTGCACGCGAGGCGATTGGTCCTGATGTGGCGTTATATGTGGACGCCAATGGTGCGTATTCGCGCACGCAAGCGTTAGGGATGGCACAACGGTTCGAGGAATTCGATGTGAGCTGGTTTGAGGAGCCGGTCACGTCAGATGATTTGGAAGGTTTACGATTTATTCGCGACCGGGCCCCAGCGCGAATGGACATCGCAGCCGGCGAGTATGGTTATGACCTTCCGTACTTCAAGCGGATGCTCGATGCGGGAGCGGTGGATGTTCAACAGGCAGATGCATCCCGCTGCGCTGGCATTAGTGAATTCCTGAGAGTCGGAGCGCTGTGTGAAGCGGCGAACATGCCGATGTCGGCGCATACATCGCCGTCGCTTCATCTCCATCCCTGCTGCGCCTTAACACGTTTGCGAAATATTGAATATTTTCACGATCATGTTCGCATCGAGGACATGTTCTTCGAGGGCGTCGTTCATCCGGTGAACGGACGGCTGCACCCCGATCTCTCGCGTCCCGGCATGGGCATCGAGTTCAAGCAGCGCGATGCGAAACGCTATGCGGCCTAGGTGACAGCCACGGATTCCGAACGCACATCTCGGATTCAAGAAGCTCTTGGAAACGCAGGATTCAATGCCGTGGTTTGCGCGCTTCCTGCGAACGTGCTTCTGCTGACCGGCTACTGGCCGGTCGTGGGTGAAAGCATTGCGATTTGTGTTCGCGACGGCCCAACCGTGCTGCTCGTTCCCGAAGACGAACAAGAATTGGCGGAGAAAAGCTTTGGCGGTCCGATCGAGACGTTCCGCCCCGGATCGCTGCACGAGATGACCAGCATTCCCGATGTCGTGCGCCTGCGGCTTGCAGAAGTTTTTCACCAGCTCAAAATTCATCGCGGCTCGATTGGTGTGGAAGATGGGCCAGTCTCGGAGCCCGCTTCCTACGTCGCAGTCCACCTCTATGGCCAGCGTCTGGCGGCGATGCTCGAGGACTTGCTGCCCGAATCAAAAGTTACGGGGCTCAATCGTTGGCTGCGCGACCTACGGTCCGTGAAAACCGCGTTCGAACTGGAAAGAATCCGGCAAGCATGCGATATCGTGCGGCACTCCTATGAAATGGGCGCGCCTCGACTGCGTGCCGGGATGAAAGAGCCGGAAGCCGCTGCTCTGTTTCGGCCGCTCCTGAGCAGCACTCAAGTGTCTGGCCCGGAAATTCAGAGACGCGATGGCTATGTCTTTTGCATGTCCGGGCCAAACTCCGCCAACGCTTTCGCGGCTTACGCAAGGACGCGCGAGCGCACGCTGGAACCGGCCGATCTCGTGATGATTCACTGCGATTCCTATGTTGACGGTTTCTGGACCGACATTACTCGCACCTACCATTTGCAGTCTCCCGAGGAGCGGCAACGCAAAATGCACGAAGCGGTTTTCGCCGCACGTAAGGCTGCTTTGGCTGCGATTAAACCTGGCGTTCGAGCAGCGGAAGTGGATTTGGCGGCTCGGCAAGTGATCCAGGATTTTGGCTTCGGAAAAGATTTCAAACACGGCACGGGCCACGGCGTCGGCTTTTCACCGATGAGCGCATACAGCTTTCCTCGCGTTCACCCGGGATCGCCCGACGTGCTGAGTGAAGGCATGGTCTTCAACGTCGAGCCTGCCGTTTACATCGAGGGCTACGGAGGCGTGCGCCACTGCGACATGGTCGCCGTTACGGCAAGCGGATACCAATTGCTCACCAACTTTCAGGCAGGCATCGAGAGTCTCACCGTCGAAGCCAGCCGAAAGTTGAAAGGCGAACACACGGTGGCCGCACATACGAAAACCGCTTCATAACGGCGGCCGCATTGCGCCAGAACGGATCGGATCAACGAACTTACAGACGCAATCGAGGAGAGAGATGGCGAAGACAGTAGCGGATTTGTTGGTGGAGCGGCTGATCAGTTGGGATGTCGACACGATTTTCGGATTTCCCGGAGACGGAATTAACGGAATCTTCGAGGCCTTACGCACGCATCAGGGCGAATTGAAATTCATTCAGGTAAGGCATGAGGAGGCAGCGGCCTTCGCCGCTTGTGGTTATGCCAAGTATTCTGGCCGTCTTGGAGTATGTCTGGCCACGTCCGGTCCCGGCGGGGTACATCTTTTGAATGGACTCTACGACGCAAAATGCGACAGCCAGCCGGTCCTCGCGATCACTGGGCACACCTTTCACGACTTGATTGGCACTCATTACCAGCAGGACGTTGATCTGGACAAGCTGTTCATGGATGTCGCCGAGTTTAACCAGCGGATTATGGGACCCAGTCATGTAAACAATCTTGTCGATGAAGCTATTAAGACTTCCTTAACTCGTCGCACAGTAAGCCACATCACGATTCCGAAAGATATCCAGGAATGGACAGCAAATGATGAAGAGAGATCGAAAGCTAATGTACCGAAACACAGCTCGGACTTGTACGTGGCGGCCCATCCTGTTCCATCTCAACAATTGCTCGAAGACGCCGCTGAAATAATCAATCGAGGCTCGAAGGTCGCGATCCTGGCGGGAGCAGGCTGCCTGAAAGCACGGGCCGAGGTGCTGCAACTCGCCGAAAAAGTAGCCGGGCCCATCATCAAACCGCTGCTAGGAAAAGCGGTCGTGCCGGACCAGAGCCCTTACACGATCGGAGGAATCGGATTACTCGGCACCGCGCCGTCGCAAGAAGCCTTGCAAGAATGCGACACGCTGGTCATCGCTGGAAGTGGATTCCCCTACATGGAGTTTTACCCAAAGGTGGGTCATGCAAAAACAGTCCAAATTGACATTGATCCAGCTCGCATCGGCTTGCGCCATCCGGTAGACATTGGCCTGGCAGGCGAGTGTCGAGGGGTCCTGCAAGCACTGCTGCCCCTCATCCGCAAGAAGAAAGACCAGGGCTTCTTGAGCGCAGCTCAAAAGAATATGAAGAAGTGGAATCGCCTGATGGAAGAACGGGGCACGCGCAAGGACAAGCCGATGAAGCCGCAGGTGGTGACGTGGACCCTGAATAAGCTTCTCGACGACGATGCCATCGTCTCATCGGATAGCGGGACAATCGCGACCTGGAGCGCCCGCTATATCGAAATGCGCGGTGACATGAAGTTCTCGCTTTCGGGTTCGCTGGCAACCATGGCGAATGGACTCCCCTACAGCATAGGAGCAGCGATTGCTTTTCCCGGAAGGCAGGTGGTGTGCATTGTCGGCGATGGAGGTCTGACGATGCTGATGGGCGAAATCGCGACCTTGGTGAAGTACAAACTTCCTGTGAAGGTGATCGTCATCAAAAACAACGTGCTGGGACAAATCAAATGGGAACAGATGGTGCAGGAGGGAAATCCTGAGTTTGGGGTGGAGCTGCAACCCATCGATTTTGCAGGCATTGCGAAGAGTTGCGGAGCCGCAGGTTACACGATCGAAGAACCGGAACAAGCAAAATCCATTCTACGTGATGCTCTAGCTTGTAAGGGACCGGCGGTCGTTCAAGCAGTAGTGGACGCCAACGAGCCTCCTCTCCCCGGCAACGTTACTTCCGAGCAAGCTTTTAAATTCGCGGAATCGCTTGCCCGAGGCCAGAAAAACAGCTGGAAAATCATCAAGACTGTGCTGGAGGACAAAATCCGCGAGGTCATTTGAGACGCTTGGTTAGGGTGAGGAGATTGAGGATACGTCAGTGAATTCCTTTGAGAAGACAGGAAGAAATCAATCCAGTAGCGGCGATCTTCTGGACGGAATCGAGAATGCGGAGCGCACAATCGCCCATCACATTAGGGAAGGCAGATTTCAGAGGAGTCTGGCGCTGGTCGCCGGGCTATCGAGCGCGGTCGCCGGAGTCGAAGTAACCTACGAACACTACCGCGGCAGTTACAGTAATCCAGTAATGTACACGCCCGTCGTTCTCAGCGGAGCGCTTTTCGTCTCTGGTGTGTCGGCGGCGATGAATGGCCGCGCGGCCCGCACTATTTTGCCCGTTGTGTCCGCTATCACCGTTGCCGATTGCCTTATTGGATTTGGCTTCCACATTCGCGGGGTACAACGAAAGCCCGGAGGTTGGCGGCTGCCGGTATTCAACATAATTATGGGTCCGCCTATTCTTGCGCCCCTCTTGTTCGCAACGAGCGCCTACCTCGGCTTAGTGGCTTCATTTTTG
>JBARHV010000073.1:0-18466 GCA_049799415.1 Silvibacterium sp. | reverse complement strand
ATTCGGGTTCGAGGACGATATTCTGCTCGACCGAGTCGAGCGCGCCGCCGTAGAAGGCTTTGGTGCTGACCTGGCGGAAGGATTGTCCGGCGACGAGGACGTAGAACTGGCCGGAGGCTCCGCTGCTGAGCTGGTAGGTGCCATCGTAGTGTGTGGTTCCACTGAGGACGACTTTGCCGTTCTGGATGAGGGCGACGCTGGCGTTGGAGACGGGGCGGCCTACGGTGTCGGTGACGACTCCGTGGACGGTGACGGCGTGCGATGTGGATGCAAAGAGAAGGGTGCTGGCGAAGAACAAAGCGCGGCAAATGAGCCGCTGAAAACGTGACATAGATCCTCCCGTTCCCCTCGGAACGTGGGTAGAAGCACAAAAGGACCGGTCTCCTGACTTGCGCTACGGCATTTTCGGAAACTGTGCGGCCTTTTTTCATCCTTCAGGACCACCGCTCCCTGTTGGTCGCGTTGACTGAAGACTGAGGCTTCGGCTTACGACAATTCCGAAAATACTATGGCCGGATTCCCTTCCCAGAGCATGGCTCCAGTGGGCTTGCTTTCCGGACGATTCAACCGTGCCTTAAAACAAGACGCGGCCGAGTGCGCTTACAGTTGCGGGGCAGTGACGGATTTTCACCGTCTTCCCGAGCATCCCGTTGCGTTGTTGTGGATGATAAAGTCGCAGACCTCAGCGGATTCGCTGGGGCTTACGACAACGGGCCGCTGAACTTTGCGGCAGACCTTCTTTTTATATGGTCGCGGATGGGGAAAGTCAAAGAATCGCGTGCGTCAGCCTTGTGGATTGCGGTGGGCCTGGCTGAGTTTCTCTTCGAATTTAGCGGTGTTGAATATGGGCATGGAGCAGGACCGCTCGCGGCACAGAGAGGCAGAAGCGCGGCGGCTGCAGCGAGTTTGCGGAGGCCTGCGAGCACGGGAGTCTCTCGATGAAGGTACGTCCGGTGCGGGGGGTGCGGATTGCTGGCTCGTAATTCTGCTGGCTATTACTTATGACGGAAATTCTGCAAATGTGCCCGCCGGATATCTGATCTGCTATCTTGCTACTGACTGTGACTCATCCTGCGCCCGCACTGGAGCCCCATGCCCGTTCCCGATCTTGCTCAGCCAGTTAAGAACGGCTCTGAATTTCAAGTCCCCTTTCGAGGGTATAAGGCAGCCTATTATTCCATTGTTCTGATCGGTTGCCTGGCATTTTTGGTGCTGGGAGTTCACCGGCAGTCGCGGGTCTTTAAATTCCGCGATTTTAAACAGCCCTATGCCAGCGCCCGCTGCCTTCTGGCGCACTGCAATCCATATAGCGAACAGGATACCGAGGCGCAATATTCCCTGGCACTTGGCCCCAACAACGACGCGCGCGTTTTCGTGCCGTACTCAGCACTGTATCCTCCTCCTGCGCTGCTGTTGCTTGTGCCCGTGGCTGCACTGCCCTATCCGGTTGCGCACGCGGTTTGGATGATTCTGCTGATCGCCAGCTTTTGCGGAGCAGCGTTACTGGTCGCCAGTCTTTGCGAAGCGTACGGTTCGCTGCTTCCGGCGCTGGGCATCGCATTCTTTGTGGGCAATAGTGACGAGCTGGTGATGCTGGGACAGGTTTCAGGAATTACGATCGCGCTGGCCTGTTTCGGCTTCTGGGCCATGCTGCGGAATAAGACGACCCTAGCGGGGGCTTGTTTTGCGTGCGCCGTCTGCCTTAAACCGCATGATATTTTCTTCTTCCTACCCTATTTTCTACTTGCAGGACGCCCCTGGCGCAGAGCTTTGGCGAAAATCGTTGCGATTGCCGCGGCGATCACTCTGGCGGGTATTCTCTGGTGCTCACTGACTCCAGCCTCGTCGCATTGGCTACGTGATCTGCGCACTAATATTGCAGGAAACTCGGCCTCAGGCTCGATCAATGACCCTACGCCCGCCAATTCGCAGGCTGACGCCATTGTCAGCCTGCAAACCGTCTTCAGCGTATTCAACCCTGAACGTTCGTTTTACACCACTGCCTCCTACGCAACCACTGGGATTCTTTTCCTGATGTGGCTGTATGGAGCTATGCGCGTGCCGAATTCTCTTGAGAAGCATCTGCTTTCCATCGCGACGCTGGCCTGTCTGACTTTGCTGCCTATCTATCACCGGCACTATGATACGCGCCTGCTTCTGCTGCTCTTTCCTGCGATTGCGCTGATGCTCGCACGACACCGAGTCTTCGGCGTGATCGCTCTGACGCTGTTTAGCGTGGAGATTTTTCCGCAGATTGGATATATCTTTTATCGGGCGCATCCGTCGCTTACCAACATGAGCGAGCTGCATTTTTTGATCGCATATCGGCTGGTTCAGCTCAGTATTCTTGCTCTGGCTGTTTTCTTCGCAACCATCTTTGCAAGAGAGGCATGGGCGAAGGACGGAAAGTTGATTCTCTCGCCTGATATTGATCCGGTTTGAGCGCGCCACCGCTGGCAGTAATCACAACCATCCACGTCGCCGGCGTGGGATGGTGACCCTGGGCTGATTCGAACAGCCGACCTGCGGTTTAGGAAACCGTTGCTCTATCCATCTGAGCTACAGGGCCACATCTGATAAAGTTTACAACGCATCTGGCAAAGTGAAGAGCTATGCGCGTTGCCGTCTTGCGTTCCACTGCGATCAAGAGCGCTTCTCCGCTAAAGCTTGAGGAATGGCCTGTGCGCGAACCTGCGGCGGAGGATGGGACTAGGCTGTATAGTCCCGAAAGTTCACATCATAATTTCCCTGAGATTAGAGGGAGTGTCAACGAAAGAAACTACAGGTCCCTCCACTTCGCTTCGCTCCGGTCGGGATGACAAATGTGTGCCAGGTATTTCAGGGACGGGACACTAGCTGAGAACCAACGCCAGCGTGAAGCCGTCATAGCCTTTGCTGCCGACGGTCTGGACGGTGGTGGCGATGACGCGTGTTTCTCTGGCGAGCATGTCGTTGAGGCGCTGTACTCCCTGCACCATGGGGTCGGTGGTGGCGGGGTCGGCGACGGCTCCGTCGCGGATGACGTTGTCTACAAAAATGAGGCTGCCGGGGTGCGAGAGCTTGAGCGCCCACTCGAAGTAGCCGGCGTTGTTCTGTTTGTCAGCGTCGATGAAGATGAGGTCGAAGGGCTCGATGCCTTCGGCGGCCAGCTCAGGCAGCGTTTCGAGCGCGGGACCCTGGCGCAGCTCGACTTTATCGGAGAGTCCGGCGCGGGCGATGTTGGCGAGAGCGACCTCGGCGTGCTTCGGGCTGAATTCTAACGTGATGAGGCGGCCTTCGGCAGGCAGAGCGCGAGCCAGCCAGATGGTGCTGTAGGCTCCGAGGGTGCCGATTTCGAGAATGTTGCGCGCGCTTTGGCTGAGAGCGAGCAGGTGCAGGAGCTTGCCCTGGCTGGGTGTGACGGCGATCTCGGGCAGTCCGGCGGCGGCAGAAGCCTGAAGGGCGGCGTCGAGGACGGGGTCGGACGGGACAAGCATGCGGTTAATGTAGTCGTCGACCGCAGTCCAGGTTTTTTGCATTGCATCGGGAATGGCTTCGGGGCTCATGGGACCTGTTTCCTTTTCGATTCAACCTCATCATATCGGCTTGCTGTAGAAATCTGTCGCAATCGCGCCGGTTGGGCTTCCCCTGTAAACTATAGGTGAGGAAGTTATGCCCGAAATTCAGCGTAGAAAGACAGTTACGGTCAAGGTGGGCGGCGTTCGTGTCGGCTCCGATGCCCCTGTGGTTGTGCAGTCGATGACGAACACCGATACCGCCGATGTTGAGGGAACCATTCAACAGGTCGCGGCGCTGGCGACGGCGGGGTCGGAGCTGGTTCGCGTGACGGTGAACAACGATGCGGCGGCGCAGGCGGTTCCCTTCATCGTGGAAGGGCTGGCGAAGCTCGGCATCCATGTGCCGATCATCGGCGATTTCCATTACAACGGGCATCAGCTGCTGAAGAAGTATCCGGAATGCGCGCGGGCGCTGGCGAAGTACCGCATTAACCCGGGCAATGTTTCCGTGGGCCGCAAGAATGACGATAACTTCCGCGCGATGATCGAGGTCGCGGTCGAGAACCAGAAGCCGGTGCGCATTGGCGTGAACTGGGGATCGCTGGATCAGGCGCTGCTGACGCGGATGATGGATGAGAACTCGAAGCTGGCGGAGCCGCACGACGCGCGCGATGTGATGATGGAGGCGATGTGCCGGAGCGCACTCGACTCGGCTGCGGCCGCCGAGCGCTACGGGCTGCGCCATGACCAGATCATCATTAGTGGAAAAGTGAGCGGCGTGCGCGATTTGCTCGACGTGTACGAGATGTTGGCGGCGCGCTGCGATTATCCGCTGCACCTGGGGCTGACCGAGGCGGGGATGGGCATGAAGGGCATTGTGGCTTCGACGGCGGGACTGGCTCCGCTGCTGCTGCGGGGCATTGGCGATACGATTCGCGTGTCGTTGACGCCGAAGCCGGGCGGCGATCGCACAGAAGAAGTTTTGACCGGACAACAGATTTTGCAGTCGCTGGGCATTCGCAGCTTTACTCCTCAGGTGACGGCGTGTCCAGGATGCGGGCGGACGACGAGCACGTTTTTCCAGGAGCTGGCCCAGCAGATTCAGAACTACCTGCGCGACTCGATGCCGGCCTGGCGCGCGCAGTATCCGGGCGTGGAAGAGCTGAAGCTGGCAGTGATGGGCTGCGTGGTAAATGGGCCGGGCGAATCGAAGCATGCGAACATCGGGATTTCCCTGCCGGGGACTTTTGAGGATCCGGTGGCTCCGGTTTATGTGGATGGACGGCTGATGACGACGCTGCGCGGCGACACGATTGTTCAGGACTTCAAGAAGATTCTGGATGAGTATGTGCGGACACGATACGGTTCAGCAGCAAAGACGGAGCAGCTGGCCGGAGTTCACTAAGTTTTTCTTCGATCCTCTGACTTGTGTCTGTCAGAGAACTATCAATCTGATTTGGAATATATAAGAGACCTGTATGACAAAAGATCTTCGCGTAGGCGTGATTGGGTTTGGGCTGGCCGGGCGGATTTTTCATACGGCCGTGATTGCCGCGACTCCGGGGCTGGAGCTGGCGTGCATTGTGCAACGGCATGGCGAAGAGGCGATCGAGGCGCATCCGGGCGTGCAGATTTGCCGGTCGGTTGAGGAAATGCTGCGCGACAATTCGATTCGCCTGGTGGTGGTGGCGACCCCGAACTACACGCACTTTGAGATCGCGCTGCGCTGCCTGTACGCAGGCCGGAACGTTGTGATCGACAAGCCGTTCACGCTGACCTCGGACGAGGCCAGGCAGTTGATTGACGAGGCGCGCAAGCATGGCGTGCTGGTGACGGCCTATCAGAACCGGCGCTGGGACGGTGATTTTGTGACGCTGCAGCAGGTGCTGGCCTCCGGCGAACTGGGACGCGTGGTTTCCTACGAGTCGCACTTCGACCGCTTCCGCGAGGCTCCCCGGCTGGATGTGTGGCGCGAAAGCGGTGCGCCGGGCGGGGGCATTCTGTACGACCTGGGATCGCATTTGATCGATCAGGCCACGGTGTTGTTTGGGAATCCAAAAAGCGTGTGGGCGGATGTGCGAATCGACCGCGAAAACGGGGTCACGGACGACGCCTTTGACGTGATGCTGAAGTTCGATGGCGTGACGGCGATGCTCCGCGCCACGCTTACGGCGGCGACGCCGGGGCCGCGCTTTGTGGTCCACGGCACCAAGGGCAGTTTTGTGAAGTGGGGTCTTGATCCGCAGGAGGACGCACTGAAGGCGGGCGCGAAGTTCGGCGATTCGGGATTTGGCGAAGAGCCGGAGTCGCAGTGGGGGGATCTACATATTGCCGGTCAGCCGGTGCGGAAGATCAAGACTGCAGCCGGAGATTATCGCGGCATTTACGCCAACGTCCGTGATGCGGTGCTGGGCAAGGAGAAGCTGGCGGTGACTCCTGAGCAGGCGTGGCGGACGACGCGGCTGATTGAGCTGGCGCGGCTCTCGTGCAGCGAGGGACGGCGGCTGGAGTTCCATCGATCCTAGGACTGGCCCTTTCGGCTTCGCTCAGGCAGGCTCCGGGCAGTTGCTTCGCGTGACCACTTCCGGTGGTCGTGAATTTGCAATGCTGTTTTATCCTTTACGCTTCCCTTCCTTGATTTTGCGAATTTCTTCCATGCGCTGCGCGAGGAGTTTCTCGCGGCCTTCGCTGGTTGGCTGGTAGTAGCGGCGGCCTTTGAGGTTTTCAGGCAGGCATTCCATGTCGGCGACTTTGCCCTCTTCGTCGTGCGCGTACTGATAGCCCTTGCCGTAGTCGAGGGACTTCATGAGTCCGGTGGGAGCGTTCCTCAGATGCAGCGGAACGGGTTCGGCGCGAGTGTTTTCGATGTCGGCGAGTACCGCGCCGTATCCGGTATAAATGGCGTTGGATTTGGGCGCGAGGGCAAGATAGGCAACGGCCTGCGCCAGCGCCAGATCGCCCTCCGGCGAGCCGAGGAAGTGCATGGCATCGCGGGCTGAGAGCGTTAGGTTGAGGGCTTCTGGAGCGGCGAGGCCGATGTCTTCGACAGCCATGCGGACGACGCGTCGGGCCACATACATGGGGTCTTCGCCGGACTGCAGCATACGTCCCAGCCAGTAGAGTGAGGCATCCACGTCAGAGTTGCGGATGGATTTGTGGAGCGCGGAGATGAGGTTGTAGTGCTCTTCCCCTTGCTTGTCATAGAGAAGCGTCCGCTGTTGGAGGGCTTCGGTTGCGATCTCGGGCGTGATGGTCTTTGGCGTGGGCGTTGTTTCCGGGAGCGCATCGGCGAGTTTGGCGGAGATTTCGAGGGCATTGAGGGCGTTGCGCGCGTCCCCGGAGGAATACGACGCGAGCAGGCGCAGGGCAGCGTCTTCGGCGGCAATCTGCATGTTGCCGAGGCCACGTTCGTTATCGTTCAAAGCGCGTGTGAGCAGGGTTACGATCTCGTCTTCGGCGAGCGCGCGCAGCGTGTAAACGCGGCAGCGGGAGAGCAGCGCGGAGATGATCTCAAAGGAAGGGTTTTCGGTGGTGGCTCCGATGAGGCGGATGGTGCCGTGCTCGACGTAGGGCAGGAAGGCATCCTGCTGCGCTTTGTTGAAGCGATGAATTTCATCGATGAAGAGGATGGTGCGCGAGCCGTAGTGCGCGGCTTTTTCGGCCTCGGCCATGACCTGCTTGATCTCTTTGATTCCGGAGAGGACGGCGGAGAACTGGATGAAGGTGGCGCGGGTGGTTTCGGCGATGATTTTGGCGAGCGTGGTTTTGCCGACTCCGGGAGGGCCCCAGAAGATCATGGAGGTAGTGTCGTCGCGCTCGATCTGCACACGGAGCGGCTTGCCCTGCGCCAGCAGATGCTGCTGGCCTACATATTCGTCGAGGCTGCGCGGACGCATGCGCTCGGCGAGCGGAGCAGCGAGGGCAGCTGCGTTGCCGGGTTCGGGAACTTGATTGAAGAGACTCATGGTCTGGTGCGCTGGCGCGCTGCCTCATATAGAAGGATGCTTCCGGCGATGGCGGCGTTGAGCGATTCGACGGGGCCGGGCGTAGGGATGGTGACTCGAGCGTCGGCGCGGTGCAGTATCTCGGGCGGAATGCCACTGCCTTCGTTGCCGATAATGAACGCGCATGGCTGGGTTAGGCCGTGCTGCACGAGAGACTGGCCCTGTGCAGCGACTGCGGCAAGGGTTTTTATCTTCCGCTGTGCGAGTTCATGGAAGAGATGGTCTTCCTGGTCTGCGACGCCGGGGCAGATGGCGATGCCAGGCAGACGAAAGATGGATCCGGCGGAGGCGCGCAGGGTCTTCTGGTTATCGAGGCTCACGGTTCCGGGGAGGGTGATGTAGCCGGTGGCTCCGAAGGCCTCAGCTGAGCGGATGAGCGTGCCGAGGTTGCCGGGGTCCTGCAATCCTGCGACAACGAGCAGCAGCGGCTGTGGGCCGCTGAGTATCTGCTCTAATGTGAAGGCAGGCGGTTCGATGAGGGCAGCGATTCCCTGCGGCGATTCGGTGTGGACGGCGCTTGCGAAGATCTCTGGCGGCAGCGCGAGAATTTCTGTTTCTTCGGGAATGCCGAGGCGGTCAAGCAGCGCTTCACTGCCGGTTTGGATAAAGACGGTGGAAAATTTGATGCGGCTGGCAACGGCTTCCTGCAGAAGATGCTCGCCTTCAATGGCGAGGAATCCTTGTTCCGTTCGCGCAGAGCGGGTGAAGGCGGCGCGCAATTCCTTCACACGCGCATTTTGCCGACTCTGTACAATGCGAGTAAGGCGCGCGCGGTTGAAAGCGGTAGGCATGGGTGCGATTCTAAGGCATTTTCCCGATCCCTGTAGCCCTCGCCGACAGTTTGCAGGCTGGTCTTTTCGCAGGAAAAAGGCCGCTTGAGAATTGCGGCTCCGGGATAGATGGCTCGAAAGGATCAGCTAAACCCCTCGCCGCGCAACCGGGCTTGCATTGCGACTTTATTTCTCAGGTGGAAATATTTTGTCAGCCGAGATTCTGCGGATTCACCCAGACGAGCCAGAACAGGACCGCATTCAATACGTTGTGTCCTGCCTGAGAACAGGCAAGGTTGTAGGCATGCCTACGGACACCTTTTACGGCCTGGCTGTGGATCCGGTGAATCTGCGCGCGGTGGAGCGCATTTACGAGATCAAGAGCCGGTTGAAGCATAAGCCGCTGTCGCTGCTGATTGCGAACGTTTCGCAGGCCTACGAGCTGTCGCGCGATCTGGGTACGAACCTCGACCGGCTGGCGGAGCGGTATTGGCCGGGACCGCTGACGGTGATTGTGAAGGCGAGCTCGCGGCTGCCCTTGCGCAGCACGGCGAACACGGGCAATGTGGCGCTGCGGGTGCCGGATGCGGCGATACCGCGCGCCGTAGTGGAAACCTTCGGGCTGCCCATCACCGCAACTTCTGCCAACCTTGCGGGCACGCCGGAATGCACCAATGCGTCGGGCGTGCGCGACCAGCTTGGAGACCGCATCCCCTTAATTGTGGATGGCGGCCCGACGGGACGCAGCGTGCCTACGACGATTGTGGATTTGTCAGAGGGCGAAGGCGTCTGGAGGGTTTTGCGTGAAGGCGCGATCTCCATGCATGAGATTGCTTTAACTTTACAATCTTAAACTATAACTTTAAGCTTGAATGATCGTTCTCCGTTCCAATTTGCGTTCCTTAAGGCATGTGAATTCTGTCCGGCCATCGCACAGGCTTGCCTGGGTCATCACCGCTGTTGCACTGCTGGCGGCGGTGATGTGGGTGGCGTGGGTGGACTCGCAGATTCGCTACTACGCCACGCATGATGAGGCGCGTCCGGCTGCGGCTATTGCTGTGTTTGGAGCGGCGGAGTACGACGGGCGGCCCTCGCCGGTGCTGCGGGCGCGGCTGGATCACGGGCTTCAGCTCTACCAGGAGAAGCTGGCTCCACTGGTGATTACGCTGGGCGGAGGCGGCCTGACGGATGTTCACTCGGAGGGCGGCGTGGGGCGCGACTATCTTATGGCGCACGGCGTTCCTGACGCAGACATTATTGCGGAGACGGAGAGCGATAATACGGAGCAGTCGGCCAGGCGGCTGGCGGCGATTGCGCGCGAAAACCATCTGACGAGCATTGTGGTGGTGAGCGATGGCACGCATTTGTTTCGGGTGCATGCTCTTTGTTCGAGCATGGGGCTGAATGTGTTCACCTCGCCGCGTCCGCAGCCACGTCCTCAACTTCCCTTCTCCGTCCGGCTGAACCGGACGATGCATGAAATCCTGAGCTATTCGTACTGGCGTCTGAAGAGATTGGCCGTTTGAACGGACGCGGCTTCGCATGACACCAATCCTGCTTTTGCTTTATCGGCCCACAAGTGCAGACGCGAGCACAGCCGCAGCCAGCGTGGAGAGAAAGTTCACGGCGTCGTTGTTGAGCCAGCCTCTTCTCTCAAAGACCGCCCCCAGGCAACTATCGATAAAAAGTCCGGCGATGGCTGCGAGCGTGACCAACGCCGCCTGCGACGGTGTAAGACCCAGCGCGAAATAGGCCGTGGCTGCGACGGCAACGGCTGCACTCATGCCGGCGAAGGTTCCAGCGGCGCTGATGGCTCCGTCGGTTCCGGCGGGAACGGGGCGGAGAGTGGTGAGCAGGCGCGGCTCGCCGCCCAGGACTTCACCAAGTTCGGAGGACAGCGTGTCGGCTGCGGCTTCAGCCAATGCGGCGACGAACGCCAGATGCATGGCGTTCCCTGCAAAGAAGGCGGGAAGATGCATAAGCCGCGCGAGGCCGAGGGGAATGGTGGCCATGACGGCGACGCCAAGATTGGCGGCAACCTGCGCGGCTGTTCGGCCATGGCGAGCTTCGGCGACGCCGAGCTTCTCCTTGCGCGCGCGACCGAAACGCGTGGCGGCGAAGGTGAGCAGCATGAGGGTGAGCAGCGGCCAGAGCGCGGTGTGCCAACCGGGCGTGGCAAGATAGAGTGCCGCGGCGAACAACCCTCCGGTGGACGCAGCGGCGGGCGTTGCGGCGCGAAATCTCCAGGTGAGAAGTCCGAGGATGGCTCCCAGGACAAGCGCCTGCAGAATGACTGCGGGATCTGACGATAGATGGGCGGCGCCCTGAAGCCCGATGCCCGCGGTTCCGAGCGATAGGGCAAGCAGGAGCGTGAGGTGCGATTGCCAGCGAAGGCGGGCGGCGGATTGAGATATTTTGCCGATTCCAGACGTCCTCGCTGACCATGTGCCGGGGCCTTTTCTCAAGGAAAGGCTGGTTGGAGCTTACGGCCCGGAATACAGCCATCGGAAAATGCTACCGCGTTTGAGTCTCATACGGCGATTCCCGTCCTTCCGGCTGAATAAGAATGCTGTTGGTGATTTACAATCATCTTTCGACCGAGTTTCCTGTTTCTGTGGTTTTGCAATGCATCCTGTGTGGCCTTGTCCTGTGGACAAAGACGATACAGGCGGCGTGGCACAGTGTGAAGGTACAGGGAAATCCGGTAGAACAGGATTTACCGCGGAGTGAGGTATTTGCGAGTGCAGAGCATGAAATGGCCGGCAGCCGGAGCGTTGCTGGTTCTGGCTGGTTTGACCGGTTGCGGCAGCCAATATCGTCCCGTTATCAATCCAATCACCCAAACTGGCCCAGCTTCTCAGCCACAGGCGCTTGTTGCGGTGTTCTCGCAGCCTGACCTTATGCAAACGTCGGCAGCGGCAACTGCTCCTCCTTGCCCAGCCCAAGCATATTCCAGCCCAGGCGTAGTCACGGTGCTGGACGCCACGGGCGACACGGTTTCGGCGCAGGCGACACTGGGCAATGGTCCGTTGACGTTTGGGCTGGATGGCACGGGATCGAATGCGTACAGCGAAAACTGCGATGGCACGATCAGCGCCATGACCATCAGCGGCTCGCTGATGACGAAGGCTGTTACTACCAGCGCGCTGCTGCCAGGCTCCGCACCCATCAACGCGCTGATCCTGTCTGGCGGACAGGAGTACATTGTGGAGCAGGGCGACAACAGAATTGCCGCGATGAGCGGCGCCCCTCCAACTCTGAAGGTGGAGATTACCGGACTCGCTCCAAGCCTGATTAACCTTACCGGCGTTTCCGCGTCACAGCGCATTTATGCGATCAGCCAGGGCAATTCCTTGAGCCCGGCGGGTAATCTGGCATGGGGATCGTGCGGAACTCCTTCGGCTGTGAGCGTGAACGGCGAGGCGGACGGCATCGAGTATGCGTCGAACAGCATTTCGGCCCGCATTCCCCTGGGAGTATGTCCGGTCTATGGAATTACTTCAGCAGATGGCAGGCGCGCATTTATCCTGAACCGAGGCAGCGGAACCATTACCGTGATCAACAGCCAGCTGAACCAGCTGGATACGGTCAACCCGAACAACACGCCATATGTCATCCAGGGCACGATCAACCTGTGCAGCACCAGCACGACGATTCTGCCTCCCACGACGCCATGCAATGCGGGGCCGGTGTTTGCGGACCTTTACACACCCGGCAACCTGCTGGTGGTCGCCAACTACGACAACAACACGGTGAGCGTGATCGATACCAGCCTGGATGTGTATGGCAACGACAGCGCAACCTTCGGCAAAGTGCTGGCCACGATTCCGGTGGGGAGCAATCCAGCAGCGCTATCGGTACTGCAGGACGGCAGCCGCGCCTATGTGGCCAACGAAAGCGACGGCACGGTCACAGTGGTCAGCCTGACCAGCTTTACGCCGCTATCGACCATCCAACTGGCCCCTGTACAGAACCCCAGCGATCCTACTAATCCCAACGACACGGTGCTGCCGCAACCGCGGTCCATCGCCTCCAACTTCAACTATCCGGCGGGCAATGTCTTTGTCGGCGCGCAGAACAGCCCTTACGTGACGGTCATTCGCACGGACACGGATACAGTTTCAGCACGCATCCTGGTCCAGGGCGAAGTTGTGGACCTGCGCACCACCACCCAATATGCTGGACAGGGCTACTCAAACAGCCAGATCGACAGCCGTTCGGTAGGGTCGGGCGCTCCGTAGAACTTCTGCAACTCGCGGCAAAAAAGGCATCCTCTGAGGATGCCTTTTTTGTTTCGCGCCGTAGTCTGGGTCACGGCTGGGCCCCGGTTTCGTAGTTGAGGGTTGCGAGCGAGAGCCGGTATTGGTACTGCGCGTTAGTGTTGCCGATCTCGGCCTGGGTTTGCTGGAGCTGCGCCTGGCTTAGCTCGACGATGGAGCTGAGGCCGAGCTTGTAGCGGGTTTGGGCGAGCTGCAGAGCGAGGTTGGCCTCTTCAACAAGCTGCTGGGTAACGGCGACACGCTGCCATGCCGTATTGGAGGCGAGCCAGGAAGTGCGAACGTCGCGCACGATCTGGTCGCGCAGGGCGCGGCCGCGCTCGGAGTCGGCTTCGGCGCGCAACGAGGACTCTTTGGCCTGCGCGCTGTAGAGAAAGCCGTTAAAGATGGGGATTTGCAGGTTGACTCCCACCGCTCCCCACCAATTGCTGGTGTAGTACTGATCGTCGCGAACGGGCACGGAGCCGGCAGTGCCAAGCGCGCTGAGGGAGGGCAGCATCTGTTCGCGTTGCGCGCGCGCCAGCTTTTTTGTGGACTGCTGATGGTACGTCAACGCCTGCAGATCGGGCCGCTGCTGGAGCGCCAATTGAATGAGCGGCTGGGCGTCGTCCGGCGGCGGCTGGACCGCTGCATTCGTTTCCAGCTTGAACTGCTGCTCGTGATCGAGGCCGAGAATGGCGTCGAGCGCGGCCATGGCGGAATCGGCGTTGTTCTGCGCGTCGAGCTGCAGGAGTTTTCCCTGGGAAAGATCGACTTGGGCAAAGCTGAGGTCGAGCGTGGACTTGAGCTTGTTGCGCGTCATCTGGTCAACCTGATTTTCCGTTGTCTGACGGGTATTCACGGTCTGCGCGGCAACCCGAACCAGGGCCTGCGCCTCAAGCGCGTTATAGAACGCCTGGTCGGTGGCGAGAACGATGTCCTCAGTGGTTGCCAGGGCGTTGGCGTTCTGCGCCTGCTCCTCGAGCTTTTGGGACGCGATGAGGTTATGCGTGTGGCCAAAGTCGGTAATGAGCTGCGAGAGAGTTCCTCCAGCACCGGCATGCTCCATGAGGCGAGACGCGGAGAGATACCCGGCAGAAATGCGGCTGCCGTTCTGTGCGTCTACGGCAGTGATGTCACCAGTGAACGTAGGCATATCCGCGGAGCGGGCTTCGCGCACGGCCTGGTGCTGGGCCAGGGCCAGCAGCTTGCCGACGGTGATGGTCGGATTTTGCCGGATGGCCATGGCCTCAGCCTGTTGACGCGTGAGCCCAGGCGTGGCATTCGTGCCGATGACGGCCTGCGCCATGAGAGCAGGCGCAGGCGCGTTAGGAAGTGGAGTTGTGGCCTGCGCGGATGCCACGAACGGAAGCGTGAGAGCTGCGAGAAGAATGCTGCCGGGAAGATGCTTCATGCGATTGCCTCCTGATCGTGGCCATCGTTTTCCTTTTCCTTATGCAGGATGAGGTAAACAGCCGGCACAAGGAAGACGGTAACGATGACCGAGATGGTGAGTCCGCCGATGACGGCGCGGGCCAGAGGCGCATACTGCTCGCTGCCGGCTTCAAGGCCCATCGCCATCGGAATCATGCCAAGGACGGTGGCGAGCGAGGTCATGAGAATGGGCCGCAGACGCACCTTACAGGCTTCAACCGACGCTTCGAGCAGCGGCAGGCCTTCTTTATGCAGCGTGCCGGTGAACTCAACAATGAGAAGACTGTTCGAGACAACGATGCCGGTCATCATGATGACGCCCATCAGCGACATGATGTTGAGCGTGCTGCCGGTGAGAAAGAGAATGATGGCCACACCGACGACACCCGGCGGAACAGCCATGAGGATGATGAACGGATCAAGGAAAGAACGGAATTGCGCCATGAGAATCAGGTAGACGAGCGCGATGGAAATCAGGATACCGATCGCGAACCGCTTGAACGATTCATTCATGCCGTTATAGGCTCCGCGGACATGAATGCGGGTGTTGTGCGGCACGGTGACGGCGGCTACGATCTTTGCTACCTCCTTGCCGGTGCGGCCGAGGTCGACGCCGCGCGGCCTGACATAGACGTCGATAGCGCGGCGCAACTGGTAGTGGTCGACTTCCGTGGGCGTGTTGATGCGCGTGATGTCGGCAACCGATTGGAGCGGGGTGTAGCCTGGAACATTCTCGCCGCGCAGAGGTATCTGCCGGAAGTCTTCCATCGACATGTTCTGGATCTGCTTGTCGTAATACTGCACGGTGAGCATGTAGTTGTTGCCGGTTTTGGGGTCGATCCAGTAACTCGGCGCGATCATGCCGTCGGAACTGAGAGCGGTAATCACGTTGTCGACAACCGCTTTGGGTGAAAGACCAATCAGGCTGGCACGTTCGCGGTTGATGTTCAGCTCGAGGCCGGGATAGCGCAGATCCTGTGGAATGTAGACTCCGGAGACATCGTGCAGAGCGCGGATCTTCTGCGCCATTTGGTGTGCGATATCGAAGGACTGCTCCATATCATTGCCGGTTACCTGAATATCAATAGGAGCAGGCAAGCCTTGATTGATAACGGCGCTGACCAGGCCACCGCTCTGGAAGTAAGTCGTCAGCTCCGGCATCTGATTGGAGAGGGCGCTCCGGACCCGGTTCATATAGTAAAAGCTGCTTTTGGAGTGGTCCTGTTTCAGGCTTACCTGCACAAAGGCCGTATCCATGGACGAGTTGCTGGTGTAGATGGAGGAGAGATCGGGCGTAATGCCGATGTTCGAGACGATCATGCCCAGGTCGCGCTCGGGAACCTGCTTCCGGATAATATTTTCGACCTGAGCGATGTAGTCATTGCTGACTTCAATGCGCGTGCCGCTGGGGCATTTGACGTTGATGAGGAACTGTCCAGGGTCGGTGCGCGGAAAATAGGATGTGCCTATAAATGGAAAGAGAGCCACAAGCACGACCAGCATGCCTGCGCTAATGACAACCGTCGTAAACACTGGCCGCTGCAGACAGCGTTTTACCCAGGTTTCGTAGGTATTCAACATTCCGTGGAAGTGCTTGTTGAACCAGCCCTCAAAGCGCTGGAAGAGCGACGGCTTGTGATCGAGCGGCGGCTCTGCTCCATGCGTGGATTTGATATAGGTGGCGCAGTAGAGCGGAATTACCGTCATCGAAAAGGCATACGAAGCGAAGATGGAGAAGACCACACCCAACGCCAGATCGGTAAACAAATACTTGCTCACCCCATAGAAGAACGTGACGGGGAAGAAGACGATGGATGTGGTGAAGGTCGCAGCAAGCACGGCCATATTCACTTCGTCGCCTCCCCGAACGGCGGCAATCTCCGGCGCTTCGCCTGATTCGAGATACCTGAAGATGTTTTCGAGCACGATGACGGCATTGTCAATCAGGCGCGAAAACACCAGCGCGATGCCACCCAGCAGCATGGTATTGATGGAACCGCCCATGGCATGGTCGAGAACCATGCAGACGAGCACAGAGAGCGGAATGGACAGCAGCACGGCAAATGTAGCACGCGGGCTGCCGAGAAAGACCAGAATCATGATGCCGGTGAGCACCATGCCGATGGTCGCTTCCTTCACCAGGTTTTTAATTGCCACTTTGACAAAGACAGACTGATCGAAGACGACGGCAGTCTTGAGAGAGGCCGGGATATCAACAAGGTTTTTTGTGGCGGCGCGAATTCCGTTGACGATGGAGATGGTATTACTGTCGCCACCCTGCTTAAGAATGGGGAGATAGACGGAGCGCTGACCGTCGATGCGGACAATGTTGGTTTGCAGCGTACCTGAGTCTTCGGCTTTGCCGATATCGGCAACCATAATGGATGCGTTGCCGACAGACTTGAGCGGCATCGATTCGATTTCTTTTATGGGCGCCTGGCTGTTGGCGTAGATGTTGTAATCCTTAGGGCCGATGCGCACGTCGCCGGCGGGCAGAATCAGATTCGAATTGTTGACGGCATGGACTACATCCATAAGCGAGAGATTATGCGCCTCAAGCTTGAGCGGATCGACGTAGACCATGATCTGGCGGTAACGTCCGCCAAAGGGCTGTGGAACAGACGCTCCGGGAACATTTGCAATCTGATTGCGAACAGCGAACTGCGCGAGGTCCTTGAGGTCGGTTTCGTTCAGGCCCTTGCCTTTCAGGGTCACAAGGCAGACGGGCTGGTTGGAAGCGTCCATGCTGAGGACGACCGGCGGCAGCGTACCCGGAGGCAATCGCCGCAGATCGGCCATAGCGAGGTTTGCGATGTTACTGAGCGCGGCATTGGGATCGGTTCCGGCGCGGAAATAGATCTTGATGAGACTGACACCGGTGAGCGAGCGCGACTCGATGTGATCGATGTTGCTGCCCAGTGTAAAAAACCGCTCGAAAGTGTCGGTGATATCGGCTTCAACCTGTTGTGGCGGCATGCCGGAATAAAATGTGGCAACAACCACGACAGGCAGATCGATTTTAGGAAATAGATCGACGGGCATCTGCGCGATCGTGGCGATGCCGATGACAGCCATCACCAGGCAAAGCATGATGATGAAGTGGGGATACTTGAGGGCGAACTTAGGCATTCCTACCGGCCCTCCGCTGCTTCTTGAGCCGGGATAGGCCGGACTTTTTCGTCCTGCTGGTAGTTGCTCTGCGCCCCGGTGATGACACGGTCCCCTTCATTCAGTCCACTGACGACCTCTGCGCGCGACGAACTTTGAATGCCGAGTTGAATGGGACGGGACTCAACACGATTCTGCGCGTCGACGATAAGAACGCTGGCCTGGTTGTCGTTTTGGATGACAGCCTGAATGGGAATGATCAGCACATTGTCATGGTGTGCGAGCTGCAGCGTGGCGTTGGCGTACATGCCGGGCATGAGCGAAAGATCAGCGTTGGGAACATCAATTTCAGTTTCCATGGTGCGCGTGTCCATGCTTACATCGCGCGTGAAGCGGACTACTTTACCCGTGAAGGTGCGATTGACGGAGTCGACGCGAATCTGAACCAGATCCCCCTGATGGATGTACTGCACCGCATCTTCGGGAACGGGAAGACGCAAACGCAGCAGGTCAGACTGCGAGAGCTTGACGACTGGCAGCGACTGAACATCGGACGCGGTCCCGGCCTGGATAAGCGCGCCGGTATCGGCGTAGCGCCAGATGATAACGCCGTTCAGCGGCGCGGTGACATTGGTATAGGCCTCAAGGTCGTGGACCCGTTCATTGTCAGCGCTCGCATAGGCGGACTGCTTTTTTGCAGCGGCCAGCGCGGATTTTGCCGCATCGACCTGCGCGGCGGAAGCGAGATCCTTCGATTGAGCATCGTCCAGTTCCTGCTGTGCGATGAGGCCGGGCTGCGCGGCAGAAGCCTGGTTCAGGCGCATGTAATCGGCATGAATGGACTGGGCCTCGGACTGCGCGCGCTCGACGTCATGCTCGGCACGCATAATTTCGTCTTTGCTGCGGGCATATTCGGCAACCGTGCCCTGCACCTGCGCGTTCAGCTCTGGGACTTCAAGTACCGCGAGCGTTTCGCCCGCGTGGACCTTGTCTCCAATATCGACATAAATATGGCGAATGTAGCCGGAGACCTTGGCGTGAACCTCGACAACCTGATACGGCTGGAACTCTCCGGCAAGGGTGAGCGAGTGGGAGATGGAGCCGCGCACTACCGGCGCGACCCTGGCTGTGGGCACGATTTGCGCATTGACATTCGACGGCTCGGAGCGGTCACGGTGCGAGAACCAGATTGCCAGCACAATCAACGCCACCACAGTAATGGCAGCAACTATAAGGAGAGACGAACGCTTTCGCATACTCCGCAAACACCTATATGTGAAATGCAGCCACAGGGCTGGAACGGGTTCCGCATAAAACGGAACAGAGGTGATTTTGCTTCAGGAAGAGACCGGCTAACGGCGCGGCGGGGGAGGGGGACGAAAAAACAGCTGCGTCGA
>JBARHV010000072.1:0-2005 GCA_049799415.1 Silvibacterium sp. | reverse complement strand
CGCCTCGGGGGGCGGCCCGAGAACACTCCCTACCACGGAGGGTGAGGGTGCCGATCCGGCGACCGACGCCGGGGCCGGCGGATCGATCTGGCCCAGGGACGGCAAGGGCATCTCGCCCTGGGCCTTGCTGCGCGCGGACGTCTGCGCGTTCTCGCGCGCCCGGGACTGAGCCGCGAACGTATGCGCGTAGTACCAGCCGAGCAGTCCCACGCCCAGCGCCGACATGAGCCCCATCGCCAGAAGATTGGTGATGCGCGACTGCAGCGAGCGTGCTCGATTGATCGAACTGATACCGCGCTCGCCCGCGACGCTCTCTACGCCCGGGTCTTGCCCCTCGGGGGAGTCCGGCGATGCACCGGGGTCGCGATCCCGGGGGCCGGAGTCGGCGGACTTAGCGGTGCGTAGCGATCGGAACAAATTCATGGCACCGGCTCCTTGCGCTCGCGCGTCACCGCCGGTGTGATCGTCCCGGAGTCCAGTCGCTGCCCGACGCCGACGAATCCCTTGTTGACGATGCAGCCGACGAGCTTGCCCCGGCGCAGGACGAAGCGCTTGGCCACGCGCTGGATCACCACATCGCCCTGATCGATGCTGAAGTTGATGAGCGACTCGGAGCCATCGTCATTGAGCACGAAGATCGCGGGCAGCTCGCTGCGCGCGCCGAAAGTCAGGCGTGTCTGCACGCCATCGTCCGAGGCCGCAGTCGGTTTGATAGCGGGGCTGCCGCAGTACCAGTAATCGACGTTCTGTGGATGGGCGTTCTCGGCGCGCTCGAGCGCTGCGGTCACGCGCTCGGCGGGGCTGGGGCCGCTCTCGGTCTTTGGCTCCGGCGGATAGAGAAAGCGCACGGCATACATCACCTCGTCGGTCGGTTCCGGCGGGCGAGCCGAGGCGGAATACTCGAAGTAGTAGCGGTGCCGAGTCGTCGAGACGGTCAGATTCGTGTGGACGGAGGCGGCTTTCGGGCGCAGCGTGAGCACATTGCCGTGCGCACCGTAGATCAGCGCCTCCGGATCCCCGGCGGAGAGGCCCACGAACACCTCGTCGGTGCCAAACACCAAGTCGATGTGGTAACCGACAAATCCATACAGCCGATACACCTGGTCCGGGTTGTAGAAGGCTGTGCGGATGCGCGCATCGACCTTACCCGCCACGGGCAACGTGTCGGCGATGGCACCCGTCGCGAGGCTGAGCAGGCAAGCGGCGGCGAGCAAATGCCACGCGCGAGCCCGCGTCCAAGGGGCGCTCACAAGCTACCTCCGTGACCGGAGGCCGGCGGCGTGGCCGAGGCACTCCCAGCGGGAGCACCTGTCTCCGGCAGCACCTCGGGCTCGGAGCGAAAGTCGATGATCTTGAAGCCCAGCGGATTCCACGCCCGCGTCTTCGGGTCTTTGGAAGGTTCGGTGAAGGCGTACTGGACGGTGGCGATCCAGTAGGTGATCCGCTCCTCCGCTCCGCCCGCGGGCCGCGTGGCCTTGAGGTAGCGCACCTGCGCCAGATCGGCCGCGCCGCTGGAGCGGGTAAAGAAGCTGACGGAGGTGACCTCGGCGCGCACCGTGGTCCCATCCTTGTAGATATTCAGCGGCGAGTTCGGATTGGTCTTGACCCAGGCCGCATACCACTCCTGGTTGCGCGCGGGTGTATGAAATGCCCCGCACTCCTCGTAGTCGCTCTCGGCGGTGGCGAAATTGAAGCGCTCGCAGATCGTTACGTAATGATCGAGAAAGTAGCGCGTCACCGCCTCGGGCATCTGAGCCTGGCCGGCGTAGACCGGCACGACATCCACGAGGCCTGTGGTGTTGTCGACGCGAATGACGAAGGGATCGACGCGCTTCAACGGCATGAGCACCATCAGCGCAAGCGCGAGCGACACAAGTCCGATCCAGCCGGCGCCCGCCACCCACCATGCCGTGCGGGCGCGGCGCTCGGCCTGCGCCGCGCGGTCGGCGTCCCAGCTCGCCGCTTCCGCGAAGTAGGCCTCGAGCGCCGGCTCTGGCTTCATGGC
>JBARHV010000071.1:0-65209 GCA_049799415.1 Silvibacterium sp. | reverse complement strand
ACGTTACGCCGCCGGGGCTATCCGCCTGGAGCAAGATTTCTCTCATTGAGGCTTCACATTTTGATCCTGCGACGGCGTATGCCGCTGTCGATCGGCATCGGCTCGACGATCAAAAGCCGTATCTCTACGTTACCCACGACTTTGGCAAGACGTGGAAGCTCTCGGTGACGGGCATCCCATCGAACTACTTTCTGCGTGCCGTTCGCGAAGACCCGGTGGAGAAGAACCTGTTGTTTGCCGGCACAGAGTTCGGCATCTATGTTTCGTTCAATGGCGGTGACAATTGGCAGCCGCTGCAACTGAACCTGCCTGTAAGTTCCGTTCGCGACATTAATGTACATGGCAGCGACCTGATTGTGGCTACGCATGGGCGGTCGTTCTGGGTACTTGACGATATCGATCCACTTCGCCAGGCTGCCGCTGCGCACAGCGAGCAGGCGTATCTCTATGCTCCTCCCACCGCGGCGCGCGTGGATAATGATGAATTCCTTGGCACGCCGTTACCGCCGGAAGAACCACAGGCTAATAATCCGCCGGATGGCGCTATCGTCGACTACTACCTTCACAACGATGCCTCAAAAGTTTCATTGCAGATCCTCGATGCGCAGAGCCATGTGATCCGCCACTACTCCAGCGAAGACAAGCCGAGTATCGAGCGTCCGCTGCTGCCGATTGCTGAGCGATGGTTCCCGAAGCCGCAGATTCTTGAGACAGGCGCCGGAGAGCATCGGTTTATCTGGGATTTGAATGCCGGGGGTTCCGGCACGGGAATGGCGGACGACGATGACGACTCCGCCGGCATACCGCCGGGCCCTCGCGTGCCTTCCGGAACGTACACAGTACGCCTCACAGTGGATGGCAAGACCATGGAGCAACCGCTGCGTGTGATCATGGACCCACGGTCGTCCGCTACGACTCAAATGCTTGAGGAGCAGTATGCAATGGCCAATTCCATCTATGAACAAACGTTGTCGAGCCGCAAGGCCATGGCCGAGATGGAAAGCGTTGAGAGCCAGCTAAAGAAGCTCAATGTGAATGGGGAGAGCAATCCGCCATACCTGACGCAGGCCATCCACGACGCGCTGGCAAAGCTGCAGGAGATCCAAGGCGGTGGAGATGAAACGGATGAAAGTACAGAGACAGAGCCAGGCCTCGCTGAGGCGAACGCAGGACTCGGCACCGCTCTAGCGATGGTTGAGAGTGGCGACCGCACCGCTCCTGCGCAGGCGGTGGTTATCTTCAAAGAGATGAGCAAGGCGGCGCGCGAAAAGATCCACGACTGGGATGAGTACAAAGTCGATGACCTAAACCGCGTGAATGCGGCACTTAAACGCGCTCACCGTAGCCCTTTGCAAATCGCAGCAATCGAGGAACAGGTCCACTATGCGATGACCCGCTAGTTCCAGGTTAAGTAGACTGGTCGTAGGACTACAGGAAAGGGAAAACTGGCATTGGCGGTTCCGCTCTATACGGCACATCTAGAGAAAAAGCTCCTGTTGTCGGAGCACGCCCAGTGTTATCACCTTGAATTTTCAATACCCGAACTCGCATCCTTCGATTTCGTGCCCGGTCAATTTGTCTCTTTCGTAGACGAAGACCACAAGGGCAAGCATCAGATGCGGGCCTACTCCATCGCCTCCGCACCTGCCGCCAATCGTTTTGATCTCTGCCTCAACCGCGTTGAGGGCGGGTTCTTTTCAAACAAGCTTTGCGATATGGAGGCTGGCCAGAGTGCCCGGTTTCACGGCCCATACGGTATGTTTACTCTGCGCCAGCCAATCACCGACAGCATATTTATTGCAACCGGCACAGGTATCGCACCCATGCGCGGCTTTACCCAGTATCTTTTCCCGGAATCGGGGGAGGACCGCAGCGAAGGCCGGTCCATTTGGCTGGTCTACGGGACACGCCATGAGACAGAGATTTATTACCAGAAATACTTTGAGAAACTAGCTGCGGAACATCCCAATTTTCATTACCTCTCAAGTTTGAGCCGTCCGCATGAAGGCTGGGAGGGTTTGCGTGGATATGTCCAGGACCATGTCGCCGGGATTGTGAAGAATCGCACGAACGGAAGCCATTCCTCCGCTGTGGCCGCCGTGGCAGAACTCAACGGCTTCGACATTCATGCCTATATCTGTGGGCTGAATGAGATGATCTCGAACAATCGCAAGCGGCTCATCGAACAGGGCTGGCAGAAAAAACAGATCATCTTTGAACGATATGACTGAAAATGGCCGCACAGCCGCGGAGAGTTTTTTGGCTACCCTCCGCTCTCATTCTTATTTTTGAAAGAAATGCTCCGATGGAACCGCGCGGAGTCGCTCCGCTGCGTCCTCGGCAGTGATATCGCGTTGCGGCATACCCAACATTTCAAAACCGACCATGAACTTTCGCACGGTTGCGGACCGCAGCAGCGGCGGATAAAAGTGCGCATGGAAGTGCCACTCTCCATGCACCTGCCCATCGGTAGGGTTCTGATGGAACCCCATGGTGTAGGGGAAGCTTGTCTCAAAGAGGTTGTCGTAGCGGATGGTCGTCTGCTTCAAGATATCCGCGAGCGAGGTCTTTTCGCGGTCATTGAATTGCGCCAGCGAGCCAATGTGCCGCCGGGACAGCACAAGCGTCTCAAACGGCCATACCGCCCACCAGGGCACGACAACCAGGAAGTCTTCGTTCTCGCAAACCATTCGAGCGCCTTCCTTCGCTTCCAGGTTGAGGTAGTCGCATAGCAGGCAGCTATGCTTTTCGGTCAGATAGGCCTTCAACGACTCTGTCTCTTGCGCCGGTTCGTCGGGAATGTGTTCGGTGGCCCAGATCTGGCAATGCGGGTGAGGATTGCTGGCTCCCATCATTTCCCCGCGGTTTTCAAAGATTTGCACATACCGTAGCTCGGGCTGGCGTCCTAACGCCTCGTATTCCGTTGTCCAAGCATCCACTACCTTGCGAATGTCGGCCAGTGCCATACGGGGCAGGGTAAGGCTGTGGTTGGGGTGGAAACAGATCACCTTGCAGCGCCCGCGCTCGCGCTCAGCTTTCAGGAGGGGAGAAGCATTCGGCGCAGGAGCGGGTGAGTCCGGCAGCAGCGCAGCATAATCATTGTCAAAAATGTACACGCTTTCATAGCCAGGTGTAAGATGTCCTCCCGCGCGCTTGTTACCGGGACATAGATAGCAGGTTGGGTCATACTGCACATTGGAGAACCCTGACGAAGGATTCACCTCTCCCTGCCACGGGCGCTGCGTCCGGTGCGGAGAGACGAGTACCCACTGGCGCAGGAGCGGGTTGTAGCGGCGGTGCGGAAATTGTGATGTAGAGGGCAAGCTGCTTCCTTTCAATCGATGTTCACGCTGGCGGGGTAAAAGATTATTTCCGCACAACTCAAGAATATCCTGTGCAAGGGAGGTACGCCTCTGGCCGTTCTGCAATACCATGATTACAGGAAGACGCATGACTCAAACAGCCGGTACCCCGCTCGCGTCCCTGATCGACGCCCACGCTATTGTGACCCTCCACGACTTATCGACTGCGGAGTGGCACCGTTTATCTCCGCCGGTTGCGGCCCGGGATGCATCTGCGGAAGACTTCACCAAAACTCTTCGTGTCCAGCACCAGGCAAACTTCGAGCTATGGCATCTTGAAGATGAGGCCCGCTCGCCTTATGCGGTCCATCGTGAGATTGCAATGGTCAAGCGGACCATCGACAGCGTGAACCAGCGGCGCAATGACCTGATGGAGCGCTGCGACGCGCTGCTGCTGGAGGCCCTGCACCCGCATGGGTTGCCAGCGCCTGTGGCTGTGCTGCATTCGGAGACGCCCGGGATGATTCTGGACCGGCTTTCTATTCTTGCCCTCAAGATCTTTCACACGGGCGCGGAGGCTCAGCGCGTTGATGCCTCACCCGGACACATTCGCAAGAACAAGGAACGCCTCCAAATGCTCGAAGAGCAGCGCGCCGACCTGGCCGAATGCCTCGACCGACTCTGGGAGCAAATCATCTACGGCCAGCGCCGCTTCAAGCTTTATCGCCAGCTCAAGATGTATAACGATCCTTCGCTGAACCCTACGATGTACAGGAAACCCCAGGCCTGATCGCTGTATCATGAAGAGTCCACCTGAAAATGACACCTGCCCCCACCAGCTCCGTTCTGCCAGCCACTGAAACTTCGCCGGCCAGGACCATTGAGACCCGTGAAAACGCTCATATCCGCGCCCCGCGCGCCGGAGTGACAGCGTCCCGCATCGCCGACTACCGCGTACTCTTCAAAGACCGGGTTACTGCGATGGTCGTCCTGACGGCGTGGGCTGGTTTCTACCTGGGATCCATGCAATCCGGAATCAGCAGTGTGCAACCAGGCCTGCTTGAGGCGTTGATCGGCATTGGATTGGTTTCGGCCGGCTCGGCAGCGCTCAATGAGTGCCTGGAGCGCAAGCTCGACGCCAAAATGATTCGTACCGCCAATCGTCCTATGGCTGCCGGACGCATCAGCCTGGCTCATGGCATAGTGCTCGGCCTGGGTGCGATTGCTTTGGGAGCCATCTGGCTAACGCAGTCTACCAATCTGATTACCGGGACACTTGCCCTCATCACCGCATTCAGCTACGTGGCCATCTACACCCCGCTTAAGCGCCGCACCAGCCTTGCGACATTCATTGGCGCCTTTCCCGGAGCCATGGGGCCCTTGTTGGGATGGACAGCGGTCCGCGGGCGCATTGAGTGGCCGGCAGTTGCGCTCTTTGCCATTCTTTTTGTCTGGCAGTTTCCGCACTTTATGGCCATTTCATGGCTGTATCGCGAGGATTATGGGCGCGCAGGCATCCGGATGCTGCCCGTCGTTCAGCCTGATGGCTGGTCGACTGTGCTGGAGGCGCTGACCTATGCCGTGCTCATGATTCCCGTGAGCCTGTTGCCTGTCTACCTGCACGTTGCTGGAATGGTTTACGGAGTGACAGCCGTAGTTCTGGGCTTCGTGTACCTCGGGTATACCATTCGATTTGCGCGCATTACCCGCGCCCGCTCCACGATCGAGTCGAAAATGTATGCCCGCGACCTGCTGAAGGTCAGCGTAATTTATCTGCCCGTGCTGCTGACCGTGCTCATGCTTAACGCCAAGGGAAGATAAAGAGATGTCCGTCACGCGCACTGCACCGGAATCAAGCAGGAACATGATCGCCGCGATCATCGCATTGAGCGTAGCGGCAACACTGTTTCTTTTCTGGCTGATCTATGTGCATACCGCGCCGCAGGCCTTTGCAACGCGTCTGCTGTTTCTGCCTTCGATTGACGCGCTGATGAACGGGCTGGCCGCCATCTGCCTGATCGTGGGATATTTCTTTATTACACGCCGCAATATCAAGGCGCACCGCCGCGCGATGATTACCGCCTTCATTTTCTCCTCGATCTTTCTCGTCAGCTACATCGTGAACCATGCCCTGCACGGAGACACGCTTTACCAGGGCCACGGGCCGATGCGAACGGTCTATTTCTCTATCCTCATCAGCCATATCGTGCTGTGCATTGTTGCCTTGCCTATGGTGCTGATCACCTTCTTCTTCTCGCTCACGGGCCGCTTTCCACAACACCGAAAGATTGCGCGCTTTACGCTGCCCATCTGGCTTTACGTATCGATAACCGGCGTGGTCGTGTTTGCCATGCTTCACGCGGGAGCGAGGTAAACCAAAGATGCCAATCAAGCAGCCAGACGACGGAACCAGGCAGCTGCTGCAGGCCGGAATATGGACGCTGGCCACAGGTGTGCTTGCTGCGTTGTTAGTCTCTACTGTTTTTGGAGGCATAGGCGTCCAGGGGCCACACACAAACTCCGGCTGGATTTTCCTGTTGATTGCCCTGGCATGCGTGCCCTTTGGATTGATGGCATTGGCGCTTGGTGTGGCCAAATGGTTCCGAAACCGGCGCATCGCACTCTCCGCGCCAAAGGAATCCGCCCTGCCTTTGAACTCTGTATCACGCGACACAAAGTCCCTGTTATCCTTCTCTGAACACTCAATGGAGCACCGCAGCCATGGCAAAGAGCGTCAATAAAGTCATCCTTCTCGGCAACGTCGGCAAAGACCCGGAGATTCGTGCAACCCCGGGTGGAACTATGGTTGCAAATTTCAGCCTGGCCACTACCGACCGTACCAAGGATCCGTCGGGCAACTGGACCGACCGCACGGAATGGCACAATCTCGTTGCCTTCCAGCGGACAGCTGAGATCATCCGTGATTATGTGAAAAAAGGATCCAAGCTGTACGTTGAGGGCAAGATTCAGACTCGTTCGTGGGATGATAAGACCTCCGGCGAGAAGAAGTACCGGACCGAGATCATCGTCAACGATATCTCCCTGCTCTCAGGCCGTGGTGAAGGCGAAGGTGGCGGCAGCTATAACCGAAGCAGCAGCACATCGTACGATCAGCGCAGCCCCGGCCAAGCGGATGATCTCGTGCAGTCCACTGAAATTACGGACGACGACATCCCTTTCTAGCATTGCCGGATAATCCTAAGCGCTCTCCGGACTTCCTATCTTAAAAGAGGAAGTTTCGGAGAGATCCATGGCTATTCTGATCATTATCGCCACTCTAGTTCTCATCGGTATCATTGTGTTGGCCATCAGATAAGCTGGTGGCTCCCATCGGCTCCGGTAGGTGCGGGTCGCTTCAGGGAAGTTGGACCCGGCAAGCTGAAAACGGAAGAAAGCCACGAGCAGTGGGTCTTGATTACGGTGTTTCATAGTAAAAATGCCTTAGACTTGACTCATGATCGATGAACTCACCTTTCGCCGAAATGCGGATCAAGCCATTGAATCTCTTAAAAAGAGCCTGATCGATGCCGAAGAGACAGGCGGTTTTGAAGCGGAAGAACAAAACGGCGTTCTGAACGTTGTCTTTGAAGATCCGTCGGCCAAGTTCGTCATTACTCCGAACGCTCCCGTGCGGCAGATCTGGATTTCCGCCCTTTCTACCAGTTTCAAGCTCGACTGGTCTGAGGAGCGCGCAGAATTTATCTACCCGAAGGACTCGCTCTCGCTCAAGCCGCTCATGGCGCGGCTTATCAACCAGCACCTCGGAACTGATTCCGTCGTATTGGCCTAGCGGCAAACTTGCTCGCTTTGCCATCGCGCCGTTATGCTGAGGAGTTTCATGAGCAGCGGCGATTCCATCCCGAAGCGGCATCCCTCTGCTGATGAACAGCACTGGAGCAGGGAAGTGCTGGCTCCCGCACTTGCCAAAGCGCCTGAGCGACCCATCGGAAAGGCCTCCGGCATCAACCTGGATGAACAGGGCGAAGCTCGCTTCACCACGATCTCCGGACAGCCAGTCGATCGCCTCTATACGCCTGCCGGTCTTCCCGAAGGCTGGCCCGCAGGCAATCTTGACGGGCCAGGTCAGCCGCCGTATACACGCGGCATTCACGCCTCCGGATATCGCGGCAAGCTCTGGACCATGCGGCAGTTCTCAGGCTTCGCAAGTCCGGAAGAAACAAACCTTCGCTACAAGTACCTACTCGAAAATGGTGGTGGCGGGTTATCGGTCGCATTTGATCTGCCCACGCTCATGGGGCGCGATTCCGATGACCCGGAGAGCGAAGGCGAGGTGGGCAAATGCGGCGTGGCGATCGATTCGCTGGAAGACATGGAGATTCTTTTCTCTGGCATCGACCTTGAGAAGATAACCACCTCCATGACCATCAATTCACCTGCGAGCATCCTCTGGGCCATGTATCTTGTGGCCGCTGAAAAGCAGGGCGCAGACTGGGCGCGCCTCTCCGGGACGCTTCAGAACGACATTCTCAAAGAGTACATCGCGCAAAAGGAGTACCTCTACCCACCAGCGCCATCGATGCGCCTGGTCATTGATACCTTCGAGTTTGGCGCGCTTTATACGCCACGTTTCAACCCTATTTCGATCTCCGGCTATCACATCCGCGAGGCTGGCTCGACCGCATTACAGGAGCTGGCATTCACGGTCTATGACGGTGTGGAATACGTAGAGTGGGCGCTCCGACGCGGGCTTAATATTGACGACTTCGCGCCGCGCCTCAGCTTCTTCTTCAATGCGCACAACGACTTTTTTGAGGAGATCGCGAAATTTCGCGCTGCGCGCAAGCTATGGTACACGCTGACGACCGGCCGTTTCGGTGCAAAAAACCCACGTTCAACCTGGATGCGGTTTCACACCCAGACGGCTGGAGTTTCGCTGACTGCGCAGCAGCCGAAGAATAATATTGCTCGCGTGGCGCTGCAAGCGCTTGCTGGGATCCTGGGCGGAACGCAGTCGCTGCACACGGATGGCTTTGACGAAGCGCTGGCACTGCCCACAGAGGATGCCGCGCGCATCGCCCTGCGCACGCAGCAGATCCTTGCGTATGAGTCGGGCGTGGCAGATGTTGCCGACCCCCTCGGCGGGTCATATTTCGTCGAGCGGATGACGCTCGACATGGAACAAGGCGCGCTTGCCTATTTCGACAAACTGGATCGCATGGGCGGGATGGTGCGCGCTATCGAACAGGGTTTTCCGCAAAAAGAGATTGCTGAGGCCAGCTATGCTTACCAGCGCGCCGTCGAGGCGCGCGAGAAGATCATCGTGGGCGTCAATGAGCACGGAGTGAAAGAGCAATCTCCCACAATACTTTATATCGGCGAGTCAATACGCGAGGCGCAAACCTTGAAGCTTCACAGGCTGCGCGCAGCCCGATCAAACGAGGCTGTAGACCGCGCTCTGGCTGCCCTCCGCCGGGCCGCGGAGATGGAGCCGCAGGCCGCCAGCAGCTGCATTTCAGCCGACAACACGATGCCATTTATTCTTGACTGTGTGCGCGCATACGCGACCGTTGGCGAGATCGCAGGTGCGTTGAAGGAGGTCATGGGCGAGTATCGCGAGGTCGGCGTGCTGTGAGAGTCTTCCCGAAAGCCGTTTAAGTTTCTTCTGTCCTTGAAATGAATGGTGTAAACCATAGAAAGAACGTGTTACAACATCGCCTATGAGCAAGGCCAAACCTACCGAAAGCGGTCCGATCAACCTCAAGCAGCTTTCGCAGCTATTGCATCTTTCACAGACGACGATTTCGCTTGTATTAAACGATTCTCCTGCCGCGAAATCCATACCCCCGCGCACGCGCGAGCGTGTTTTCACGGCAGCACGCAAGTTCCACTACCGTCCAAATTACTTTGCCCGCTCGCTCCGGCGCAGCCGCAGCATGTCTATTGGCGTGATCGCGCCCGATCTTAGCGAAGGCTACTTTACGCTGGTCATGCGTGGTGTTGAAGAGGCATTGCTGCGGTCCCATTACTTTTATTTCACTGCCAATCATTATTGGGATCCTGAGTTGATGCAGCAGTATCCGCGCTTGCTGATGGAGCGTGCCGTAGATGGGTTTTTATTGCTGAATACTCCGGCCACGGTGCGGACTCCTCTGCCGGTTGTTTCTATCTCTGCCCACATTAATGCTACCGGCGTAAGCGATATTGTCCTGGACCATAGCAAGGCCGCGGAGCTTGCCCTCATGCATCTCCATCAACTCGGGCATCGCAGGATAGCCTTCATGAAAGGCCCTGAAATCATTCCTGACACCGAGCATCGCTGGGCTGGCATTCTTGAAACTGCAAAGCGTCTGAAGATCGTCGTGCGTCCTGAGCTGTGTCTGCAGCTTGGGGCCGATAACACCTCTCCAGAGTTTGGCTATCTCCCTATGAAGATCCTCCTGGAAAGCCAACGGGATTTTACAGCGATCTTCTGCTTCAATGACATCGCAGCTATCGGGGTAATTCGCGCGATCCACGATGCCGGACTGCGCGTCCCCGATGATATTTCGGTAATTGGCTTTGACGATATTCTCAGCGCAGCCTATCAGAGGCCCAGCCTAACTACCGTGCGCCAGCCTCTACGCGAGATGGGAAGTAAGGGGGCGCAGATGCTTCTCAACTTGATCGCAAACCCGGAAGTTGAAGCCATCTCTGAAACCGTCATGCAGCCGGAGCTGATCGTCCGCGAATCCACCGCAGCCGCGAAGCCGCGCAAAAAATAAGCAGGGTCGCGATTTTTTCGACGAAGAATTCGGTTACAAGGCAATCGTCTTGGGTCTGCATCCATGTCTGTTCTTCCTGATTGGAGTTCTGAAACGCATCAGAGGTCGCGCCACATTTGGATTGTAAGCTGGAAAAGCTATTGGTTTTCCCGATTCAACCCCTGACCAATGCCCTCAAGAGCATCAGCAGCAGCGGCCAAAGCACGGCGGCTATTTGCGGAGCGCAGTCGCCGGAATATATGGAACAGCGAGGGGGGCTTTTTCTCGGAACACGGCTTTGCAGCGGCAGGTAATTTCTCTGTCAGGCGATGCAGCGTGTCAGGGTCGATGCTGCCCAAGAGCTTTCCCAGCACCAGAAGGTTTCGTAGAGCACGCACAGATTCCGGCTGAGCGGCGAGGCTGGACGCATTCTTCACAATTTCGCTTCCAGCGCCTGCAGCGCCGCGCAGTAGATCCAGCGTGCCACTCTGGTGCAGCTCATCTAGAAGCGCATATGCGGAGAGAACCGAGGCTGCGTGTTCTACAGGCGCATTTTCCACACGGCGCTTTAATTCTTCGCGTGCATCGCGTGGAACCGGCATCAGCTCAATTGGTTTTGCCATCTTTGATCGTCCTGTTTATCGCTTCGTTTGAATCTGCACCAGACCGCTGCCCGGAGGCGTGTAGTCAGCCCGCTTCCATTTGCGCTCAACCTCTACGCCTTTCTGAGGAGTTGGGTGGCCGTTCCGGAAGTTGATCGGAGGCAGAGGGTTCTTTCCTTTCCAGGGGAGCGCCTTCAGCTTCACTGCCGTGTCTTTGTAGGCTGGCGTATTCGTCTGGCGATCTACATTGTTGCTGGTCAGGAGGTTTACTGGCTGCCTGGCGGAATTCAGAGGTGCATAAAGTTGATTATCCTTCACCCGATCCGTCACCAACACCTGCGTGCGAAGTTCTCCGTTACGCGAGGTGATATCCACCCACTGCCCAGTAGAGAGTTCCCGCTGCCCGGCTAACTCAGGAGAAACCTCGATAAAGTGGTTCGGCGTTTCTTCGAGAATACCCGGCACGCGATACGTCATGTTGCCTTCATGGAAATGCTCCAGCAGCCGGCCACTGTTCAGATGTAGATCGTATTCTTCAGTTCGCCTTTCGCATGGCTCGATCCACTCCAGAGGAAATAATTTAGCTTTGCCGTCAGGGAAATGAAATTTCTCTGTGTAAAGTAACGGAGTGTCCGTTCCATCTGCAGCCACCGGCCATTGCAGCGATTTATATCCGGCGAGCCGTTCATAGGTCACGCCCGCAAACATGGGGGCAAGCACAGCACACTCATGCATCACATCCGCCGGATGGGTATAGTTCCAGTCCGCGCCCAACCGCTGCGCTATCTCCTGAATAATCTTCCAATCCGGTTTGCTTTCGCCGAGCGGCTCCATGACTTGATAAAGGCGCTGAATTCGCCGTTCGGTGCTGACGAATGTTCCTTCTTTTTCCAGTGCGGGGCTTGCGGGTAAAACCACGTCTGCATAACGGCATGTCAAGCTGAAGAAACAATCCTGTACTACAAAAAAATCGAGTTTAGAGAATGCATCCCCGACAAAGTTTGCATTGGAATCGGCACTGTACATATCTTCGCCGATCAGGTACATGGCCTTCAGCTTGTCAGCGTGAATCTGCTCTACCATCTCGTGGTTGTCTAGACCATTATTGGTAGGCAACTTTACTTTCCATCCCCGCTCGAAGCGCGTGCGTGCATCGTCATCTTCCACTTTGTCGTAGCCAGGATAATATTTTGGCATCGAACCGAAGTCGCTCGTCCCCTGCACGTTGTTGTGACCGCGTAACGGGTACGCGCCGGTTCCCGGACGCATGTAGTTTCCAGAAATAAGCAGCAGATTCGAGATTGCCGTCGAAGTATCCGAGCCGCCGCAATGCTGTGTTACGCCCATTGCCCACAGAATGCAGGCGCTCTCGGCAGCAGCCAACTCGCGACCCACACGCGTCAGCGTTTCAATCGAAACCTTGCAGGTCTCCGCAGCGAACTCCATTGTGAATGGTTCAAGGCTCTTGCGGTATTCGTCTAATCCGTTGACCCACTGAGTCAGGAATTCCGTTTTCGCCAGGCCGTTATCCAACAGAAAACGACTCAATGCCGTCAGCCACACCATGTCCGTGCCCGGCGCGGGGCTGAAGAAGATATCTGCGCGCTGCGCCATTTCATGCTTGCGTATGTCCGCCACAATCAGCCGCTGCCCATGGAGCTTGTGTGCGCGCTTTACTCGGGTCGCCAGCACCGGGTGCGCCTCGGCTGTGTTGCTGCCGACGATGATCACCAGCTTTGCCTGGGCAATGTCGGTCATCGATCCAGAATCCCCGCCATAGCCAACCGTGCGCCACAGGCCCGCCGTTGCTGGGCCTTGGCAGTAGCGGGAGCAGTTGTCGATGTTGTTCGTGCCGACGACTGCGCGCGCCAGCTTCTGCATCAGGTAACTCTCTTCATTGGTACATTTCGAGGACGAAACAAAACCCAGCGCGTCCGGCCCGTGCGTGGCTTTGATCTCTTTCATTCGCCACGCGATCAGATCCAGGGCTTCGTCCCATTCAGTTTCGCGGAAAGATTCCCCGTCTCGGATCAGCGGCCTGGTCAGCCGGTCAGAGCTATTCACATAGTCCCAGCCGAACTTGCCCTTCACGCATGTGGAGATATTGTTGGCCGGGCCCTCGCCGGGTTCAACCTTCAAAATTTCACGATCCTTCGTCCAGATATCGAAGCTGCAGCCTACCCCGCAATACGTGCAGACTGTCTTCGTCTTCTTTATGCGCACCTCGCGCATGGCGGCTTCTGTCTCCGACAGCATTAGGATGGGTCCATAGCCGATCTCAGGCTCGACTGCCTTCACAATGTCGATCATGTCGCTCAACGCCTTGGCAGGAAGGCCGGTGAAGTATCCGGTTTTTCCAATCATGGACTTCTCCATCAAGGCATTGCAGGGGCAAACCGTGATGCAATGGCCGCATGAGACGCAGCTTGATCCGGCAATTTGTTCACCGCCGTCCCAAAGCACTCGCGGATGTGCATCCTCCCATCGAATCGACAGGGTTTCATTTACCTGCACATTTTGACAGGCTTCAACGCAGCGGCCGCAAAGAATGCATTGGTCTGGGTCGTAACGGTAGAAGGGATTCGATTCGTCTTTCTCAAAAGGCTTTTCCCGGTAGGGAATCTTCTGATGTTCCACGTTCAGCAAAGCAGTGGTGTTATGGACCGTGCAGTTCCCGTTGTTGTTATCACAAACCGTGCAGTAGAGCAGATGATTGCCAAGAATACGGTCGAAGGCTTCACGCTGCGCTGCCTGGGCAGACGGAGATTCGGTGACCACACTCATGCCGGCGGCAACTTTTTCTCCGCAGGCGCGCGCCAGTTTGCCGTTGATCTCGACCATGCAGGTATCGCACGTCTGGATAGGGCCGAGGTGCGGGTGATAGCAGACCTGTGGAATCTTTCTGCCGATACGGTTCAGGCTGTCAATCAAACTCTCACCTTCGACAGCGTCGACAGCATACCCATCCACCTGGATGCTGCACTTTTCTTGAATTTTCACGGGCAATGCCGCAGGTAGATGGGTCGGATCAGCGATTTCAGCAAGGCGATCCATGATGTATGTGTTTGGATGTTAATCCCGCAAAAGCGTTTTCTCGAACTTTTCTTTCGGTAATCAGGTATTCATCTGCGGACGGTTTCCGCAAAAAATGAGCCGCATTGAGGGTGCGATCCTTATAATTCAGGAAAACCATGTCGCTACCGCGCACAATACGAAGGATCGTACTCACCGGCTTTATGGGAGCGGGTAAATCCACCATTGGCGCGCTGTTGGCACAAAGTCTCGGCTGGGATTTTCTCGATGTTGATACCGCGATCGAGTCCCGTGCCGGAAAAACCGTCGCCCAAATCTTTGCGCAGAATGGTGAGGTCGCTTTTCGCGCTCTTGAGGCTGAAACCATCCGCAGCCACACATCTCGCGAGAATTTGGTCCTGGCGCTGGGCGGAGGCGCGATCGAGAGCGAGGCCACGCGTGAGCTTCTGGTCAGTCTCGACCGAACCTGCGTGATCTTTCTCGATGCCCCGCTGGACATTCTGGTGGCTCGCTGCCTCGCACAGACGGCTGCGGCAGAGAGGCCGGTTCTTGACGACAAGGAGGGTCTCCTGCGGCGCTTCAACGCGCGCCTTCCTTATTACTGCAATGCGCATCTCACCATCACGACTGCCGGGCTTTCGCCTCTAGCAGTTGTAAGCCGTATTCACGAAGCCATTGAGTCACGCTGCACGACCGGGGCTCCGACGGAAGGCGTACCGATACGATGAATGAAATACCAGTCCAGGGATCTCCGGCTCAAGCCGCAGTCGCGAGTAAGCCAAACCGCCGTCACAGCGATATTCTCTTCGCCTTCGGTGCGGCGCTCGCACTCTATGCCGCCTGGATTGTGCGCCGCGAGCTACTGCTCATCTATGTCAGCGCACTGTTTGCCGTGGTGCTCATGCCCGTTCTCCGGGGAATCATGAAGGTTCGTATTGGCAAGTGGAATCCTGGCCGCGGCTCCGCGATCTTCATCTTATTTCTCTTGATCGCCACGGCGATCAGTTTATTTTCTGCGGTGGCATTGCCGCCTGTTGTCCATGACCTTCGGGAATTTGGCAAGGAAATGCCTACGCGCGGCCCGCAGCTTCTTGCCCGGATTCGCAGGCTGCCCTTTTCCCGGCATGTTGATGTGGCTGCGCTCAACGCAAAATTGCAGGATTTTGCTTCAAACCTCGCAACCTACGTACTATTTTCCATCACCGACTGGGCGCGCACTGTCTTCGACGCCATTACCGGGATTATCCTCACCGTTTATTTCATGCTGGAGGGAGAAGCCGCATATTTCTGGCTGCTCTCCTTTTTCCCATTCGATAGGCGACAGCGCCTCGACTCCACCATGGCTCGTGCAGAGCTTCGCATGGGCAAATGGCTGTTGGGGCAGGGAACGCTCATGTTGATCCTGGGTGTAGCGAGCACCATTGTTTTTCTGGCGTTGCATGTCCGTTACGCATACGCGCTGGGCGTACTTATGGGCCTTTTCAACATCATCCCTGTTGTCGGTGCGCTTGTTTCCATGGCGCTGGTTGTGCTGGTTGCAGCGATCGACTCCTGGGGGCGCGTTGCCGGTGTGCTCATTTTTTATGCGATCTATGCGCAGGTGGAAACGTCCTACCTGACCCCTCGCATCATGCGGACCAGTGTCGATCTTGCCGGGCTGGCCGTTATCGTAGCCCTTCTTCTCGGGTCAGCGCTGGCGGGAGTGATTGGAGCCATGGTCGCCGTGCCAACGGCCGTACTGGTCGCTGTCCTGCTGAATGAATACGCAGTCAAGCCGGAGCGGATTATTGCACCAGCCCAGCCGTTCACTGAAGTTATGGACGCCAGGAAATCCGACGAGTAAGAAATCCGTTGATAGGCGATCTAAATTCCGCTCTGGCGATCGCTGCAGTTCTCGTCCTCGCGGCAACTGTCAGCATTTTCTGTTGCATGGCTTAAAGCTGCCGACTCAGGGATGTCATACCCGCTGCCTTCTTCAGGAATCCAGAAGGTGTTTGCGTAGCCGGAGTCGATCCGTGCCATGCGGAGCCGCTCTACTGGATCGGTCTCCCCATCGTCGGCCAGCGAGAAGGTCCCAAAATGAGTTGCAATGCTGACCACGGGTTGCAGGATCGCATGTGCCCGGACGGCCTGTTCGGGCGTCATATGAATAGTTCCCATGAACCACTCCGGCTCATACGCTCCAATCGGCAGCAAAGCCAGCCGGATATGTGTAAACTCCCGTGCGATTTCTTCAAAAAGCTGTCCGAATCCAGTGTCTCCCGCAAAGTAAATGTCCCCCGCGGGAGTTTTCACTGTCCATCCACACCATAAAGTCCGGTCGCGATCCAATGGACCGCGCGCCGAGAAGTGCTGTGCAGGCACGCAGTGAATTGCGATGTTACGCCAGCCCCTGTGCTGCCACCAGTCCAATTCGTAGATTTCACGGAAGCCGATTTTCACAAGCAGGCGGCCAATGCCAAGCGGGCAGAAGATCGCAGGATGGCCCCGTTTTAGAAGCTTCTTAAGAGTTGGGACGTCGAGATGGTCGTAGTGATTGTGCGTAAGCAGAATGGCATCAATCGTGGGCAGGTCATCGAACAGAATGCCGGGAGCACGATGCCGCTTTGGGCCGGCGAATGAAACAGGGCTTACTCGGTCAGACCACACGGGGTCTGTCAGAAAATTGCAGCCCTCCGTCTGCAGTAGAAAGGTCGCGTGATTCACAAAAGTGACGCGCAGGGCACCTCCGTTGATTCGCTCCTGTGGCTTAGGCCCGGGAGTGGACGGGATGAGCTTTCTCCAGCGACCCATCTTGCGGTGCGTGACCCACTTAAGCATTTGAGAGAAACGCTGTGGCGGGGTGTCCGGATTGAAGAAGCGTCCGTTTTTATAGTGCGCGGACCGCCATGAATGTTGCGTCATTCCGTCTCCTGACATTGTATTGGATGCATTCCGGCGCTTGAGCTTTTGCGCATGTTTACTACCCAGATTGCGAGCATCTTGATCTGTGCGTTCAGTAAGTACCTGTACGCTGCAAGGTTCGTTCTGGGAATCCCGGATTTAGTGATTTTCGCGACGATGTATAGATGCCTGCCCGTCAGGGTACCGCGAATCAACGCTCGACGCGCAGTCAGGGCTTCGGTTAGCTACCAAAAGCGGAACACGATGCCGGCGCTCAGTCGCAAATTATTCTGCCTGTTGTTCACTCCGTTCGGCAGATGCATGAGGAAGTAATCGGCCTGCATCGCACGAATCGTCATGTAGGACTTCACGCGAAGATCGAGTCCGCCACCGGCCAGCATGGCAAATCCGTTGGCCGCACCTGTAGAACCGGAGGCAACTGGGAAGTAAGAGTCAAAGCCATGCACCCCGCCGAAGAGGGCCTGTGCAAACGGCGCATATCGGTGACGGATTGGATAAGTAAAGCGCGGCCCCGCAGTGTAGGAAATCAGAGATAATCCCTCTGATCCATTGTCTATGCTGCCAGTGCGCGCTCCGGACACATCGGCCACGGTACTGAACCAACGATAGTTGTGAAAGGCAATTTCGGCGTTGCCCCCATTCATGGAGAAGCATCCGCACTGCCCAGGGCTTTGATTGGCCCGCAGATAACTATAGTCGACGGCGATCTCAATTGGAGCCGCGATGGCCGCGGCCTTATCGCCCCGATATGTGTAGGGATATCTCCATGGACTGAAGGACTGGCTGGTGGTTGAAGAGTTTTGTCCCAGAGTCGTCATCGGTAACAGCGTGCAGCAGAGAAGTAGAGTCCAGAGATTCCGCACGTATGTTCCTCCTACTGCACAATGGTGAGGGTGAGATTGACGGTCTGTGGAGTGGCAGATGTCCCGGAGGTCGCCGTTGCCGTGACTCTTACGGTCGTTGCGCCTGGTGGCGTAACGTACGGCCCAAAGCCGCCGCTTCCGCAACCTGACAGTCCTCCAGCCAGTACGCCGGTAGCGAGCAGTAACAGGCATATGAGCAAGAACCGCCGTTGCCGCTTCGAGCGCTTCCGCCCTATCGCCGCAAGGCCGGCCAAACCTCCGGGCCACCATAGAGCAAGCGCGAGAAAGAGTGGATTAAGCGGGCCTCGCGGTGTTCTTCCTGGTGCTTCACTGTGCGCCTGTTGCACGCTGGTTTTGATCGTCAAGATTACCTGCGTCTGCTGATTGCTTCCGGTTAACTGGACTGGATTCTGTGTGAACGCGCAGGTGGCATTCGCAGGTAAATTGGAGCAGCTGAACGTAATGGTTCCGCTATAACCACCTACGGGAGTCAGCAGCAAAGTAGTGTTGCCGCTTTGACCTTGCGTGATTTGCAAAGAGGTTGGCGTTGCCTGCAAGGAGAAGCTCGCCGGAATAACCACGATCAGCGCAAAACTTTGCGATGGCGTGGTGAGTGTATAGTTCGCGTCTCCCGCGTAGCTCACCAGCACGGTATGCGTCCTCACGGAGAGCGTTCCGGGCAGGGTGAACTGGGCTACGCCGCTTGAGGACAAAGCCGCGCTCTGCGGATTTGCGCCATCCACGGTGTAAGTCACATTACCGGAAGGGGTGCCGTTTTGCCCGCTCAGCGTCGCGGTTACTGTTAGTGGTGTGCCATAGACGACGGAGGCACCCGGAGACTCGCTCAGGGCAATTGTGGCCGCAAAGCCCGCTCCGTTGCCGTTCAGCAGAAGGGTTTGCGGCGTAATGCCGACGCCGTTAAAGACGACCGATCCGGAAGCCGCGCCAGCCGCGGTTGGCGCAAATGCTATCTCGATCGAACAACTGGCTCCCACAGCTAATGAGATCGGAGCTGCGGTGCATGTCCCACCTGATGCCTGAGTAAAGTCTCCCGACAGGCCGATGGTCTGCACCAGGAGCGAGGCTGAGCCGGTGTTGGAAAGTGTGACACTCTGTGGCGCGCTGACGGTGCCGGTCGGCTGGCTTGCAAATGTCAGCGCTGGCAGATCCATGGTGCGAATGCGCTGATTCAGCCGGTCAGCAATGGCGATGTCGCCGAGTGGATCCAGAGCGGCAGCGCGTGGTGTGTCGAGGTTTGCACCGATCGCCGGGCCGTTGTCTCCTGCATACCCCTCCTGCCCGTTGCCCACAATGGTATTGATGACGCCGTTGCCCACCTGGCGAATCACGTTGTTCTGGCTGTCGACAATATATACATTGCCCTGGCTGTCCACCGTAACTCCAGTCGGCTTCGCAAGCGTAGCCTGGATGGCGTTCCCGCTGTCTCCCGAATAGCCCGTCGTACCGTTGCCGGCAATCGTGCTGATGATGCCCTGAGCGCTGACCATACGGATACGCTGGTTGTGGCTGTCTGCTACATATAGGTTGCCACGGGCATCGACAGCGATGCCCGTAGGCGTGTCGAGCCCGGCTGAGATTGCCGCCGCACCGTCGCCGGAATAGATTTGTTCTCCATCACCGGCTACCGTGGTAATAACGCCGCCGCTGATTTTCCGAATGCGGTAGTTATCGGTATCGGCAATGTATAGGCTGCCCGCGGAGTCCACTGCGACGGCCTCCGGCAGGAACAGGCTGGCTGAGGTCGCTGCGCCGCCGTCTCCGGAGTAGCCTGCAGTGCCGTTACCCGCAATTGTGCTGATGTTTCCCTGAGCATTCACCATGCGGACGCGCTGATTATGGCTGTCCGCTATGTATAGGTTGCCGCTGCTATCGACGGCAACGCCCGTAGGCGTATCGAGAAGAGCGGAAGTAGCCGGTCCGCCATCGCCCGCAAACCCCTGCATGCCACTTCCTGCAACCGTAGTAATGGTGCCCGCCGCGTTCACTTCTCGAATCACATTATTGTCCGCGTCCGCGATAAAGAGATCGCTCGCGCGGTCATAGGCAACTGCGGCAGGCGTGGCCAAAGTGGCGCTCACTGCAGTGGCAGCATCGCCACTATAGCCCAGCATGCCATTGCCGGCCACGGTCCGCACTGTATTTCCGGGCTGCACCAAGAGAACTGGACCCTGCGCCCAGGCCGTTGCCGCCAGGCACGCGCCAAGAGCGCATGTTGTCGCAATCACCAGCCTCTGCCATTTGTAAGCGAGATGTATCATCCTGCTTTCTGTCCTCCCTCGGAAACCATGCAGCCGCGCTTCATTTGCCGCCAATTACATTTGCGTCCGGAGCGCTTCCCGCAGCCAGGAGCGCGGTCCGGCCCATTGTGCCTGTCATCGTGCCACTGTTTGCATAGGTTGCCACTTCATTTGCGCATACACGGCATCGTGGCCAGCCTCGGTGAAGCCCATCTGCCAATAGAGATTTTTTGCATGACTTGTCTGAGCCACCTGTAGTACAAGCTCTGATCTTCTGTCCTGGCACTGCTGCTGCAAATTCTGCACTATAGTTTTGCCGATGCCTTGCCCACGGTAGACTTCCAGCAGGCCGATATCCACCAGTCGCATGACTCCTGGCTGCAGATCGAGCAGGACGCGCCCCACGGGCTTCCCGTCGGAAAGACAGATGAGCCATTCCTTCGCGCCGGGAAACTGTGACGCATAACTCATCTCTCGCCCCCGGTACTGCATCTGCAGCAAGCGTTGATCTCCAACGATCGCCATGAACTCAGCCCCGGCCGTCTCGGTAAAAAGTCGATAGCGGAACGCCTCGTCCTCTTCCGTTACGCCGCGAAAATGAAACAGTGCAGCCACAGTTTGGTTTACTCCGGTCCTGGTTGGAATTCGGTGCTGCTGGGTTCTTGCTTCTGATTTAGCTACGCGGCGGGAAAACTCCGTTCAACGCGATGATGAAGTTGACGCAAAGATAAGGTTGAAGGTTTTGGTGCGGCAGGTTGCCGCCGGCCATGGAAATAGCGTTAGGAGCCAACGTACCCGAAGAGGCGCCGGTTGCGTAAGCGGGGTACGTCGTGGGCTGTCTGCCGTCGCCATTGTTCACTTGAGCGAGGAGTCCGCCAACGGGGTTCGCCGTCGTGGCTGCCTGGTTGATGACGCTCTCCAGATGGTTGTGGGCCGGCATCTGGTTCTGCAGAAGAGTCACATTTTCAGTGCCCCCGATCTGCCCCATAATGTATGGACTGAGGCCGGCTCCCTGGCCCTGGTGGATCGGCACGCGGCTCTGCAGGTTCGGCAATCCGAAACTCTGCCTGCCGTCTCCGCCAAAAGCTGTTCCAAGCAGAGAAAACAGTGCAGTGTATTGGTTGATGGGCATCAACTGCCCGTTGCAAAGCGCCCAACCGTTGGGAGCGTAATTAAATCCAACCATCCGTATTTCTCCAAGAAATGGTTCCATTCTCTTTCTTCCTTTCGTTGTTTTGTTGTCTATATGTCTCTCTGCATGTTCGCAATGAGAGCAAAGTGTCTGGTTGATCGATCTGGAAGAAAGTCTTTTTCAAAAAATACCCCCCGTCTTCGCGGGTTCATTGGTATTTCATGCCATTACTGTGAAAGTCTGTGCCTACTGGCAAACAAGCTCAACAGATACGTTGTTGTACACTGTTGTGCTTGTTTCTGTGAATGCAAAGCTGATGTTATCGCCTGCCGAAACAGCGAAGGTATGTGTTTTGTCCTGGCAGCTGGAGTTATTGCCGTTTGTATTGACAGTGCATGTCATAGAAGTAGGTGCTTGGTTTTTGTATACGGTGATAGCTGTCGCGTCGATCCCTGGAACGTCGAAGTTGTTGACGCCAACGTTTAGTGCGCTCATCGTGCAAGCCGCTGGGGCCGTGGCGAAGTTCTCCGTCGTCCCATTGACTATGGAGCCGTCACTGGTAAAATTACCTGGGCCCGCTGTCGGCGAGATATAGAAGGTTGTAGTCTGCCCCGGATTGACGAATGTCGTCAGGAAATTGAAGGCATTAATCCCGCTACCATTTTGTCCCGCCGGCCCCTGAGGACCGGCAGCGCCGGCAGCTCCAGCAGGGCCTGAAGGTCCAGCCGGACCGGTTGCACCTGCTAGACCTGCTGCACCCTGCTCGGCCAGCAACGCCCATTTGACGTTGCTGGTGGGAGGATCAAAGCCCACATTGCCAGCCACGAGTGAGATGTAGCTGGAACCGTTGGTACTGCAGGCAGCGCAGTAAACCGCGTCGCCCAGCGCATACGTCGTCGCGATGTTCCATGGCCCGATAAAGCTCACCGGAGGACCCTGTGTGCCGGTAGCGCCAGTTGACCCGGTAGCTCCTGTAGATCCCGTCGGTCCTGCTGGACCCACTGGTCCTGTCGATCCAGTCGGACCAATTGCCCCTTGCGGACCAATCGGGCCGATAGCGCCAGTTGCACCGGTAGCGCCTGGTACGCCTTGCGGCCCTGGTGGGCCGATCGCTCCAACTGCTCCCACGGCTCCCGTTGCGCCCTGTTCTGCCAACAACGACCACTGCGCTGTGCTTGTATCCGGCTCATGGCCTGCATTGCTGCCAATTAATGAGACATAGCTGGAGCCGTTATAAAAGACTGCATCGCCCAGGCTGTATGTAGTGCCAACCAACCATGTGCCCATAAAGCTGGCCGGTGGACCCTGTGGGCCTGTAAGACCGGCAGGGCCGACGGCTCCCTGTGGGCCAACAGGACCTGATACACCCGGAACGCCTTGCGGCCCAACCGGTCCAATCGGCCCAACGGCCCCAGCGCCGCCGGGAACACCCTGTATGCCCTGTGGGCCTTGCACGCTCAAGGTGATATCCAGCAGGGGCTGGTGGCTCGTCTGGTCATTCTCCTTGCTGTCAAACAAAACAGATGCGGACGAGGCGGTAAGAGCCAGGCCATAGTTTGTGGATGGGATCGTGATCCAGGACTGCACCAGAGACGTCACGTCAACGGCAATGTACGCGCCGCTCGTTGCGGTTGAGAAGGTTCCTGCCACACCGCCGTAAGACGGCGCGCTGCTGTATGTGGCTCCCAGTTCTGTCCATGCGCTTGTCGCCGGCTGCAGGCTTACCATTCCTTGCGTAAAAATGCGGTTCACATACAGATACAGTGTTGCCTTCGCCACCTGGCTGGCGGTTGTCCCGGCAGGGAGATTGGAAAGGTCAAACTGCAGCAGGCCCGTATTGCCATTCCCCACGTATATATTCGACAGGTTGCCGAAATTCGTAGATGGCCGCGAGGAATTCACGAAAGTATCGCCGGTGAGGGTCGCCTGTGTTGCAGAAGCAACTCCGCAGGCGCAGACCAGCAGAACGCAGAGGAGCCAGCGTGAGAGTGAACGGGCGTTCATGCGAATGAAAGGATACGAAGGGGTGGAAGAATTCATGTCGTCTCCAGCAAAACTTTTACAGATCAACACAAAGCCGCAAGGGCCGGCATAACAGCACACGTCCGCACGCGGGCGTCTGCTCGCTTTCCGCGTAGCCAGGGGAGTTATCAATGCAGTACGGCGAACTGTCGCCATGCCGCAAAGAGCATAGTGATATTGATATGAGGAACCTTAGGACTATGACGTACAGGCTCTATGAGCTAAATCGGAAATCATCGCACAAAGTCATGTTTTATATGTTGAACCAATATATATCCCAGACTCACTCAAAGGCCAGAGTTTTGTGAATTTGTCTGAAAAAATTATCGATAAAGGCATTCGTCACCTTGTGAGTGAAAGGGGAGTTAATAAATCAACCGAAAAGACCTTTTGTCTCCGCATGTACCCGTGGGCGACATGGCTTAGTTTGATACCGCAGTTGCCGAGTTACTTTGTGACAGGTAGAAGAATTTGCTCCAGAGTACTGGGAGAAAGGTGGTTTCCCTCCGGCCATAGCGCGCGAAACACTGAGTGCTACAATGCCGCCATGCCGAGGCTCGTCACTATTACATTGTTCGCTCTTTCGCCCCTGCTCTCTTTTGCAGCGGGCGCGCAACCGATGGCAAAGCATTCCATGACACTCGACGATCTTGCCAGACTGCATCGCGTGAGCAATCCAATCGTCTCGCCCGATGGCAAGTGGGTTGCCTATACGGTCAGCCATGTTGACGTGAAAGCAGACAAGAACGAGACCGATCTATGGATGGTTAGCTGGGACGGCACAGAGGATGTGCAGCTCACCTACGGACCTGATTCGGCCAGCGACCCGCGCTGGAGCCCGGATGGACGCTGGCTGGCATTTCTTTCGAGTCGTACAGGCGAGGCGAAAGGCACGCAGGTATGGATGCTCGACCGGCGAGGTGGCGAAGCACACCAGCTGACGAACGTGAAAGAAGACTTGTCGGATTATCGCTGGTCGCCCGACTCTAAACAGCTCTTGCTTACGCTGCGCCCCAAGGATGAGCCGGATGGGGAGGAAGCAAAAGATGCGGCGAAGCCTAAGTCTCCCAAGCCCATCGTCATCGATCGTTTTCGCTTCAAAGAGGATGTCCAGGGGTATCTGACGGACAAACGTGACCAGCTCTTCCTCTTTGATGTTGCCACTGCAAAGCTCACCAAGCTGACAAACGATAAAGTGCATGAAGAACGCGAAGCCGAATGGTCGCCCGACGGCAAATCGATCGCCTATGTAAGCGAGCAGAGCCTTCCCGACCCGGATCGCGTAGACAACCCGGATGTTTTTGTCGTGCGCGCAATCCCCGGAAGCACTCCGCGTCAACTGACAACGTTTCTTGGCCCGGACACAGGACCGCTGGCGTGGAGCCCCGATAGCAAGCGCATCGCATACCGCCAGGCCAGGATTCCCGGATACTCCATCTATAACCAGAGCCAGCTTGCTGTTGTATCTGCCGATGGCGGCGCACCGCAGTTGTTCGCGACGGCACTTGACCGCGCCGTCGGAGCGCCGGTCTTCACTGACGACGGGTCTGCGTTGCTGACCACGGTGAGTAATGACCGGAATGAGTATGTCGAGGAGGTGCCGCTTGCGGGAGGCTCGCCCCAGCGCATCACCACCGGTATGGGCGTTGCCAGCAGGATTACGACGCGCGCTGGCCATACCGTAGTGGAGTGGTCTACCGACGATGAGACGCCCGGTCTTTACGCGCTTGAAAGCGGTAGCCTGCGCAGGCTCACCCATCACAATGACGCATTGCTGGCAACGCTCGAACTGGCTCCTGCGCAGGAGATCGCAGCAAAGACGAAAGATGGCAACGAGGTCCACGGTCTGCTCACCATGCCGATCGGCTACAAGGCGGGCGCCAAAACGCCGATGCTGCTGTTCATCCACGGCGGACCGACTGCGCAGGATGCGCATACGTTCGATGTCGAGCGTCAGCTCTTTGCCGCGCACGGCTATGCGGTGCTCAATGTAAATTATCGCGGTTCTACCGGTAGAGGCCTCGAGTATAGTCGCGCCATCAACGCAGATTGGGGTAACAAGGAGGTCACGGATCTGCTCGCTGTGGTCGATGCCGCCATTGCTACCGGCAAGATCGATCCGGACAAGCTTGTGGTCGGCGGTTGGAGCTACGGAGGAATCCTGACCGACTACATGATTGCCAGCACGACGCGGTTTAAGGCCGCATCCAGCGGAGCGGGGACAGGCAATCTGTTCGGTATGTATGGCGTCGACGAGTATGTTTTGCAATACGACAATGAGCTTGGACAACCCTGGAAAAACTCCGCACTCTGGATGAAGCTTTCGTATCCGTTTTTTCATGTGGAGAAGATCAAGACCCCTACGCTGTTTATGGGCGGCACTCTGGACTTCAATGTGCCGCTGGTCGGCGGAGAGCAGATGTATCAGGCCCTCCGCGATATTGGCACTCCTGCTGAGTTGATCGTCTACCCCGGTCAATTTCATGGCTTCACTCGGCCCAGCTTTATCCGCGACCGTTACCAACGCTGGTTTAGCTGGTACGACAAATATCTTTCAGACACTTCAACTGCTACAAAGCCCGCTGCGGTTGCGGCAAAAGCGATGTAGTGCTGCGACAGCGGTACAAGAAAACCAAAGCTGCTTATTTCGATTTGCGGAGCGCTCTATGACCCGACGTATTCTCTTTGTTTCCGCGCTGTTTGTCTCAAGCTTCCACATCTTGAGCGCCCAGGTTCCCGCGGCAATGGACACGCAATTTGCCCGTGATCCGCACCAGGCCGTGGATGTCAAATACACAGAAGGCATTGCCAAATATACGACCGAGTCGTTCTTCAATTCGCCTCTCACCGACTATTTGCCAGCATCGAAGACGGTGCCGACGCCTGCGGCGGTGCTGGGTGATGTCTCAGGCGCGCCCGGCATTCTGCCCTATGCGGAGGATGTGTACAAATACTTCCGCATGTTGCAGGAGAGCTCGCCGCGGGTGCGCGTCTTTACCATCGGCCACAGCGAGGAAGGCCGCGAGATGATTGCGGCTGCCATCGGCGACGCATCGCTGCTGAACCAGCTTGATGCAAACAATGCGCGCCTGGCGCAGCTTGCCGACCCGCGCACTCCGGGGATGACCGACGCAAAGGCCGCCCAGCTTGTCGCGCAATCTTTCCCTGTCTACTACATCACTGGTACCATCCACTCAACCGAAACCGGCGCGCCGACTGCGCTCATGGAGCTGGCCTATCGGCTTGCTGTCGATGATTCTCCCTACATTCAGTACATCCGCCAGCACATGGTCGTGCTGATTACGCCAGTGGTCGAGGTGGATGGGCGCGACCGCATGGTGGACATTTACAAATGGCACCTTGCGCACCCCGATGAAAAATGGCCGCACCTGCTCTACTGGGGCCACTACGTGGCGCATGACAACAACCGCGACGCGATGGGGATGACGCTCGACCTGACGCGCAACGTGCTCGACACCTATCTGCACTTCCACGCGCAGGTTCTGCACGACCTGCACGAGTCCGTACCGTTTCTCTACGACAACACCGTGGGCGATGGCCCCTACAACGCATGGATAGACCCAATGCTTGCCGATGAATGGGCGGCGCTGGGGTGGAACAATGTTGCTGCCATGCAGAATTTCGGCATGCCGGGCGTATTCACGCATGGAGAGTTTGATACCTGGAGTCCGGGTTATCTGATGTTTCTGGCCGGTCTGCACAACGGCATCAGCCGGCTCTATGAAACCTTTGGCAACGGAGGAGCGGACACAGAACGTCGCATTTTGGCTCCGGACGAGTATGCCCGCACCTGGTACAAGCAGAATCCGCCGCTGCCGAGCGTCCTCTGGTCACAACGCGACAACAACAACTACGAAGAGAGCGCGCTGCTCTCGACGCTCTCCTACTTTGCTCAGCACGGCAGCCATTTTCTCAGCGACTATTATGTGAAAGCCAAGCGGTCGGTTGAGAAACCTGATAATGCGGGGCCTGCCGCATACGTCTTTGCCGCCGATTCTGCGTACCGCAACCGGCAGATGCAGTTGCTGCATGTTCTTCAATTACAGCACGTCGAAATCTCTCGTCTGACCGAGCCCTTCACGGCTGAGGTAAGTGCCAGCGACCGCGCCGCCGCCGAAGGAGAAGACGTGCAGAAAGCAGCGGCTGGTGAAAATAAGTCCAGCGTTACGGACGGTAGTGACACTGGCAAGGCAGCGGCGCCGCAGCCGGAGACATTCCCAGCCGGTTCTTATCTCATTCGCATGGATCAACCATTTTCACGCGTCGCAGACGCTTTGCTCGACCGCCAGTATTGGGCGCCTGACGACCCGCAGAAACATCCGTATGACGATACTGCATGGTGTTTCAGCGAGCTTTTCAACGCAAAGGTCACGCGGGTCACTGACGACGCAATCCTTTCGGCGAAGATGGAGCAGGTTAAGGACCTGGAGAACAGCAGTGAGTCGCCTCTCTCTGGTTCGGGAACTATCTATGCGGTCGACAACACAGCCCAGATCGGGCTGCTTGCGCTCGCTTACGCGCTTCCTGGGGCGCAGCTGCACGTGCTGGACGAGCCCACTGATGCTGGCGGCCAACATTTCGCCTCGGGTTCGCTGCTGATAGAGGGTGTGGATGCAGACAAAATGACCGCAGCCTTGCGCAAGCTCGATCTTCGCGCAGTGCAGCTAGGCGCGCTTCCATCGGCGCATATGCACACTCTCCATTCTCTGCCGCGAATCGCATTCATGCACACCTGGATCTCGACGCAAACCGAGGGCTGGTGGCGCGAGGCATTCGATTCTTTGGGTATCCCATACAGTTACATCAGTACGCAGACGGTCAGCAGGGAAGCAGACCTGCGGGCGAAATACGATGTGATCATCTTTGCGCCGATCGGTGAAGGCGTCTCAGCATCGCAGATCATTTCGGGACTGCCGATGTGGGGCAACGCACTACCGTGGGAAAAAACTGCGCTCACTCCAAACCTGGGCCGGATCGACTCCACGTCTGACATGCGTCCGGGCCTCGGATATGCAGGCGCCGATCACCTGCACAGCTTTGTTGAAGCGGGAGGCCTGCTCATCACAGCCGAAGATACTGCCAGGTTCGCTATCAGCATTGGACTTGCTCCAGGTGTTTCCGTCGCCCCGATTGGCAACGCCCGCGTCGTCGGCAGTATTCTTGGCGCTGTGATCACTGCGCCCGGCAAAGACCCGGTTACCTATGGATATGGAGATCATCTTCCCGTCTACAGCGAGTCGGGCATGGCTTTTGACGTCAGTGACCTGATCGCGGGCGGCCGCCATCTCTCGACTGTGGAGAACACCCATCGGGTAACAGGGCGCGGCGGCCCGAACGATGTGGACATGCCGGAAGACCGCAAGTCTGTGACTCCGCCTGCGTTGCCCGATGTGAAGCCCTGGCAGCCTGTGCCGCTCAATGAAGACCAGGCGCGGAACAATCCTTACCTCATTCCTGAGGCGATGCGCCCCGATGTTTTGGTGCGCTTTACAGGCAGCAAACAGCTTCTTCTCTCAGGATTGCTCGACAACCCGGCACCAGTGGCCGAACATGCAGCTGTTGTGGATGCGCATGTGGGTACAGGAAATGTGCTTCTGTTCGGCATCAACCCGATCTATCGCGGAGAAACAATTGGGAGCTATGCGCTGGTTTTCAACGCAATCCTCAATTTTGAACAATTGAAATAATTTATTTTCTCGGTTCTGATTTCTGAGCAGTGAGCCGAGGGTTGAACCTTCGTCTCCCCGCTTCATTGGCGGAGCAGCTCCGCCGTCAACCGCAGATACGCTCGATGGCTGTGCGTAATAGATGCACACAGTCATCGAGTTCCGCAGCTGGCACACACTCGCGCGGACTGTGCGCCGTCAGCATCGATCCCGGCCCAATCACAACTGCTTCTGCGCCCATCTGAGCAAGCCATGGAGCTTCCGTGCCGAACGAAATGGTTCTGGCAGGTGTATTGCGCTGCGTTAAGACAGATTGAATTACAGCGTTTTCTGCACTGGTCTCAAATCCCGCATCCATTCGCAGGACTTCAATTTCCGTCTCGAATGCATTCTCTGAAAGCTGGTCGATAAGCTTTTGTAATTGTTCGAGCACATGCTCTGGTTTTTGATTTGGGATCGGTCTCCATTCGAGCAGGAAAGAGCAATCCGCTGGGATAATGTTCTTCGCGGTGCCGCCATGAATCTCGCCGACGTTCAGCGTCGTCCACGGAGGAAGGAATGCATCGTTGCGGTCCTGCATCATCTCTTGCGCCAGTGTTTCGATTTCGCAGAGGAGTCGGGCAGCGGCAAAAATTGCAGAACAGCCGGCTTCTGGAAAGGCACTGTGAGCGGCCTTTCCTTTGACGTGAATTTTCGCTAGGCAATAGCCCTTGCCCGCCCGTGCGGGAACCAACGAAGTTGGTTCGCCGACGATGGCATATCGCGCCTGAAGCGCATGTTGTTCAACGAGAAAGCGAGCTCCCCGGCACCCGATCTCCTCATCCGCAGTAAAAACCAGGCAGAGCGGGTACCTGAGCCGCGTTGTATCGAGTGTAGGCACAGTCGCCAGCATGCAAGCCAGAAACCCCTTCACATCGCAGGCTCCGCAACCATGGAGCATGCCTTCGTGTTCGCGAAGCTGCGTTGCCTCCGGCCACTCTGCGCTGAATGGAACGGTGTCTGTATGGCAGACAATCGCCAACTCTGCCTTGATCGGTGTCTCGCCCAAAGGCCATGGCGACACGATGAGATTCTTCTTCTCGATACCCGCCGCGTCCTTGTAACAAAAGAGGCGTTGATGCCAGCCAAGCGGCTCAAAGAATTTCTGGATACATTCGATGAGCGGTTGATTGCTTTGGCTGGAGACGCTTGGGATCGCCACCAGCTCTTCAAGCAGCGATCTCGCAGAGATCATAGTTCTGTCCCGAGCCGCAGCTGCACTTCACGGAACGCCTGAACGATTTCGCCCTGCATCGCATGCTGTCCATGATCGAGGATCATTCTTCCGGCAACGGCAACGTCGCGCACTGCTCTTCGTGACATGCTGAAGACCATGTTCGTCAGCAATTCTTCGGGCAGGCTTCCGGCAATCGAACAATCAAAAAGATCTACGGTGAAGAAATCCGCGGGCTTGCCGGGCTGCAGCGATCCGGCCTCAATGTGAAGCGACCTGGCGCCGTTCCGCGTAGCGAAGTCGAAGAGGAGAGCAGGCAAGGATTCACCGTGCTTGCCGTCAAGAACTGCACGCTGCAACTGCTGCAGGCGCAGGTTCGACTCCAGCTCCCGGGCGTTTTCAAGCGCATCGGTCTGGGTGTGGCTGTCAGTTCCGAAGGCGATAGCGACGCCCGCATCAATCAACCTGTCAGCACAGAGAATACCGTCACCGAGATTACGCTCAGTCGTGGGGCATGCGCCCACTGTGATCTCTCCGCACGCCATGCATTCGATTTCTCCGGGCTGCAAATGAATTGCGTGGATGGCAGTGAAATCCGGAGTCAGCAGGCCAAGCTGGTCGAGAAATTTGAAAGGCGTCGCGCCGTATTCAGCCACGCAAGCCTCAATCTCGGCAGGTTGCTCGGCAACGTGCATATGCAGCGGCAGCGCCTGGGCCTGCGTCCAGCCTGAGATAGCTTGGAGATACTCGCGAGGAACGGCGCGAAGGCTGTGCGGAGCTACGCCGAAGCTCACCGTCGCAGGCATCGCGGCTATCTCGTTTTTGAGCGCTTCCGCATCGCGCAGGAATCTGTCTACGGAAGGCTCAAGAAAACGAATCTGACCCGGATCGGGCGGAAGTCCGAAGCCGGCCCGCACATAGGCGCAGCGGAGCAGGGTGATGCGCACTCCGACGCTCTCGGCAGCGCGAATCACTTGTTTTGCCAGCAGGTTTGGATCGTCATAGGGTGCGCCTGTCGGAGTGCGATGCAGGTAATGGAATTCTCCCACGGTCGTGATCCCCGCGAGCGCCATCTCGAGAAAGGCCATGCGGGCAACGTCGTAGATTTCCTCCGGCGTCAAAGCGAGCGCGCAGCGGTACATAATGTTGCGCCATGACCAGAAATCGGGACCGCTTCTGCGTCGCGACTCCGCTTTGCCCCGCAGGGCTCGCTGAAAGGAGTGCGAATGAACGTCGATCATGCCGGGCAGCAGTGCGCAGCCGCTCATGCGGTGGACTGGGGATGCGTCTCTTGCCTGAGTCACGGGACCTACAGAGATGATGGTCCCATCCGTCGCGACTTCGAGGGCATAGCCGCTGCGGAATCGGCCGTCGACAAAAAGAAGATCAGGTTGGTAGGAGATGCTCATAACGCCTGCCTTTGACCCGCAATCCAGACTTCACTGACCATTGTCTGTCCGAGTGTATACGGAAGGTCTCTCCAGTTGGCCGTTGCCAGTACCAGCAGGTCCGCAGGCAGGCCCACCTGCAGGCATCCCGCATTCAAGAGACCGAGAGCTGCGGCTGCGTTGACGGTCGAAGCGGTCAATGCCTCGGCTGCAGTCAATCCGTTGAGTCGCACGGCCAAACCCATCGCCGCAGCGGTGGAGAAGAGCGGGCTTGAGCCCGGATTGAGGTCGGTGCCAATGGCGACAGCAGCTCCGGCATCAATGAGGGCGCGGCCCGGCGCTGCGGGAAGGCCAAGATGGAGAGTCACTCCGGGAAGGATCGTGGCGATCGTCTTGGAATCTGCGATGAGAGGATATTGCGTAGGCGCGCAAGCCTCAAGATGATCGACGCTCAACGCTTCCATCTTTACACCGAGTTCAAGGCCACCCACACGCTGGAACTGTTCGGTGTGCAGCTTGATATCGAAACCGTGTGTGCGCGCGCACGTCAGGATTATCCCGGCATCCTCCGCGCTCCAGGCATGGCACTCGACGAAAATATCGACGGCAGATGCGAGACTCCGTCGGGACACCGTTGGGATCATGTCGCGGCATACCATCTCGCGATAATCCCGGCGCGTAGCGGCATCTTCCGGGCAGATATGGATCAGCAGTGTCGGAATCAGTCGGGCTCGCGTCTGGGTCTGCAATCGCTGAATTGCTTCCAGCATGCGAACCTCTGGCTCGAGATCGTATCCATAGCCGGACTTTACCTCGATCGTCGTAGCGCCCGAACGCATGAGAGCCTGAATGCGCGGCAGTGCAAGCGCCGCCATCTCCGAACAGGTCTTGCCGGAGGTCTCACGGATCGTGTGCCAGATGCCGCCGCCGGCAGAAAGGATCTGTTCGTAGGTCGCGCCCGCACTGCGGGCTTCGAAGTCGGCGAGCCGGTCGCCCGCCCAGATTGCATGCGTATGCGGATCGATCAAGCCGGGTATAACGGCGCGTCCGCTGAGGTCCACTGTTTCTTTAGCGTGGCCCTTCCACTCCTGTTCCGGTCCGACCCAGGCGATGCAGCCCGCGTCGATGGCCATTGCCGCCTGCGGCACAATGCGCAGATGCTTCATGGCCGCACCGTGCTTTGGTCCCGGACCATCCGGCGTTACGAGTTGGGAGATACCGGTAAGAAGCAATTCGCTCATTTTGTTCCGCTGCCAGGTGCGTCGATGCTCGGCATGTCAAGGCCGCGCTGTGCTGCTGTTTCGCGGGCTTTTTCATACCCGGCATCAGCATGACGGATAACCCCCATCGCAGGATCATTCGTAAGGCAGAGACGCAGCCGCTGGTCGGCTTCCTCGCTTCCATCGGCGACGGCCACCAGGCCTGCGTGTTGACTGTATCCCATGCCGACGCCGCCGCCATGATGAAAGCTCATCCATCCTGCTCCGCTGGCAATACCGGTTGCAAAATTAAGCAACGCCCAGTCGGAGACAGCATCCGAACCATCCAGCATGGCTTCGGTCTCGCGGTAAGGGCTGGCGACAGAGCCTGCATCCAGATGATCGCGGCCAATGACGATCGGCGCCTTCAGGCGGCCATCCCGCACCATCTGATTGAACAGCAAGCCTGCGCGATCGCGCTCGCGATAACCAAGCCAGCAAATGCGCGCTGGAAGCCCCTGGAATGCGACGTGCTGGCCAGCCCAGGGAAGCCATTGATGGAGCCGGGAATCTTCTGGAAATAGCTCCAGCAGCGCAGCATCGGTGGCCGCGATGTCGGCAGGGTCACCCGAGAGCGCAACCCATCGAAACGGGCCTCGCCCTTCGCAGAAAGAATCGCGGATAAATGCGGGAACAAAGCCGGGATAGTCGAAGGCATCTGCCACACCTGCAATCTTCGCCTGTGCGCGCAGGTTGTTGCCATAGTCGAAACAGATCGCGCCGCGGCGCTGCAATTCCAGAATCGCTTGTACATGCTGGCCCATGTCGGCGCGCACCCGCTGAAGATAACGCTCCGGATCGCGGGCGCGCTGCATGGACAGGTCCTCGTCAGCCACGGCGATCGGCCAATACCCATAGAGCGGGTCGTGAGCGCTGGTCTGGTCGGTAACGATGTCCGGCACGAATCCACTGCGTACAACCTGGGGTAATATGGCTGCAGCATTTCCGAGCAGGCCGATTGATACGGCACGGCCGTCATTCCGGGCTGCAACCGCGCGGGCCATGGCGTCCTCTAGCGAAGTCGCCGCTTCATCGAGATAGCGGGTCGTGATGCGGCGCGCGATGCGAGCTTCGTCCGCTTCGATACAGATGCTCACCCCGCCAGCCAGCTTGACCGCGAGCGGCTGTGCGCCGCCCATGCCGCCGAGCCCGGCGGTAAGGGTGATCGTTCCCTTGAGCGAGCCATGGAAGTATTTCTGCGCGGCTCCGAGAAATGTCTCGTAGGTACCCTGGAGAATGCCCTGGGTTCCGATGTAAATCCATGATCCGGCGGTCATCTGGCCATACATCATCAGGCCCGCGCGATCCAGCCGGTCAAACTCATCCCAGGTGGCCCAGTGAGGAACAAGATTTGAGTTGGCAATCAGCACCCTTGGAGCGAATGGGTGGGTTTCAAGGACAGCAACTGCCTTCCCGGATTGCACCAGCAGGGTTTCATGGTTCTTGAGCCGGTCGAGCGTGCGGACGATGGTGTGGTAGGCGTCCCAGTTGCGCGCAGCCTTGCCGCGGCCTCCATAAACGATCAACTCTTCCGGCTTCTCAGCAACTTCAGGGTCGAGATTGTTCATCAGCATACGCTTGGCCGCTTCCTGGATCCATCCAGGAGCAGTGCGGGTATTGCCGCGAGGTGCGCGAACCGGAGTGTAGGTGTTCATGCGTGAACTACCTCCTGTGTAGTCAGGATAGATGGCCAGTCGGATACTGTTTTAATCATCGACTTATAAAAAGAACTTATTTGCGGAATAGATTTGATGGAAACCATCCGGTTTTCTGTAAAGTTTCCACCGGAAAAGAGTAAAGTTGTTCAAACTCGAGAAGATTTTTCTTGCAAATCGCTCACAATCTGCTCCACAATTACCAGTTAATTCGGCCGGTTCTAACCGAACCTCGGTCTCGTGTCAAAATCTTAAACGAAGAGTGTGGTTCCAACACACCTCCATGGCATTTTCGCAGCACGTTCTTTGGGAGGAAATGGTGATGAGACGTAGTTGGTATCTAGCAGTACTGTTGGTTCTAGTAGTCGTTGTTCCTGTTGGCTTCTCGCAGAATGCGACGACCTCTCTCCGAGGAGTAATCAAAGATCCAAGCGGTGCGGTCGTTCCCGGAGCCACCATCACCCTGACCGTTGCCGCAACCGGCCAAAAATACAGCACAACTTCAGGTGCGAGTGGCGAGTATAGTCTCATCCAGATTCCTCCTGCCAAGTACACCATCACGGTTCAATCCGCCGGCTTCGGCAAACAGGTCAAGTCTGCCGAACTGCTGGTGAACCAACCGGCGACCATTGATTTTTCCCTCACGGTGCAAGCATCAAATCAAGTGGTCAATGTCTCTGCCGAGGCGCAGACCCTCAATACCACAGATGCCTCGATAGGCAATTCCGTCAACAATGCTCTGATCCAGGCGCTTCCCAGCGAAACGCGCAACGTGCCTGATCTGCTCTCCCTTCAGCCGGGTGTACTCTATTTGCCCACAACTGCGTCCAACGAAATGGCAGATAGCCGCAGCGGCGCAGTCAACGGCGGCCGCTCTGACCAGGGCAATATCACCCTTGACGGCATGGATGACAACGATCAGGTGAATGGTTTCGCCTTCACCGGGGTTCTGCGCGAAACCCAGGACTCGATTGAAGAATTCCGCGTTACCACCGGCCTCGCAAATGCCGACGCTGGCCGTTCGTCTGGTGCGCAGGTCAGCCTGGTCACGAAATCGGGAACGAACAGCTTCCACGGCGCGGCCTACGAGTATTACCGTCCGACCTTTACTGTGGCCAACGATTGGTTTAACAAGCAGGCCCAACTCAATAGTGGACTTCCCAACATCCCGGGCAAACTTATTCGCAACATCTTCGGCGTGGCAGTCGGTGGGCCGATTATTAAAGATAAGCTCTTCTTCTTTGCCAACTATGAAGGTAGCCGTCAGGCGGAAAATGCTGAGGTTACCGAGACAGTTCCAACAGCCAGCTATCAGCAAGGCATTCTCATCTACCAGGGAGACAACGCGTCCGGAGGACTGGAAAACCAGAGCCTGAGCCCCGCGCAAGTCACTACGCTGGATGCCGGTTGTCAGGTCTGCAATACAGCGGCTTATACTCCGGGACCCGGTCCCAATCCCAATGCGCTCGCATACTTCAATTCCATGCCGGCCGCCAATGGCACCACCGAAGGAGATGGATTGAATACTGGCTCGTATTCATTCTCTTCACCCAATCCTATACGTTTGAATACAACGATTGTCCGGCTCGACTACTCACCTTCAGAGAGCAATCACATCTTTGCGCGCGGCAACCTTCAAAAAGACATTACCGACGGAACAGAACAATTTCCCGGCCAGGGACCTCAGGACGTTCTCGAGGACAACACCAAGGGCATGACCTTTGGAGAGACCTGGGCAATCTCTCCAAACCTGGTCAACGATATTCGCTATGGCTATATTCGCCAGGGTAATAGCAACCGTGGGATCGGCTCGGGCGACTATGTCGACTTCCGCTTCATTTCAACGACGACGGCCGAGACGCGCACTACGATCGCAAGTGTGCCCGTCAATAACATTATTGACAATTTCAACTGGAACAAGGGGAAGCACAATTTTCAGATAGGCGGCAACTGGCGGCTTATCCACCAGAATCGCACATCGGACGCCACTTCCTACAATGGCGCAAGTTCCAACCCCTATTGGGTCGGCGGCAACCCGCCAGATCCGTCGACCTTGGGAATGGATCCCGTCGATGCTGGATTTACCAACTCCTATGGCATTGCTTACGCCAACCTGGTTGGAACAATTCCCTCCGTGACCAATAACTATAACTACCAAATTACCAGTCCCACGTCGGGAACCCTGCTCGCCGACGGCACCCCTCTGACACGGGCTTTCAGCGCGAACGAGTTTGAGTATTATCTCCAGGATTCATGGCGTCCTATGCCGAACCTGACTTTAACCTTCGGTATTCGGCACACCATTCTGCAGACTCCGTGGGAGACCCATGGTCAGGAGGTTGCTCCGACTATCGACACCCACGCGTGGTATCAGCAGCGCGAGGCGGCCGCCCTGAGCGGTCAGATCTACGAGCCGAATCTGACCTTCGCACCGGCCGGCCCCTTTTACAACAAACCAGGCTACTGGGCGAAATCGAAAAACAATATCGCGCCGCGTTTTGCTGTCGCGTACTCCCCGAATGCCAAGACGTCGATCCGCATGGGCGCTGGTATTTATTACGATCATTATGGTGAAGGCTTGATCAATACCTTCGACCAGCAGGGATCTTTTGGAATCAGCAGTTCGATCACGAACCCAGCGGGTGTATACGGCTATGAAACGTCGCCGCGATTCATAGATCGTCGCACTTTGCCGTTTAATAATGGAACACCTCCCGCTACAGCTACCTTTCCGTATTCACCTCCCGCTGGAGCTGCTGACGGCTTTGCCATTACCTGGGGACTCGACAATAAGATAAAGACCCCTTACTCCGAAGCGTTTGATCTCTCTGTTCAGCGCGAGCTGCCGGGGGGCTTCACTCTGGAAACGGCATACGTAGGGCGTTTGGGCCGTCACCTTCTGCAGCAGTTGGATCTGGCCGAACCGGTGGACTATGTCGATCCCCAGGGAGGTGGAGACTACTTCTCGAACGGAAGCAAGCTCTCCCGCTTGGTGGACATGAATGGAGGCAACCCCAACGCCACTGTATCTCCTATCCCGTATTTTGAGGATGTCTTCCCCTTCATGGCTGGAACCGACTATCCGGGCGAGAGCGCAACCCAGGCCATCTATTCCGATGAATGGGCCCCGTACCGCTCCAACCTTGGCGCGACAACCTCATTATCCGATATCGACTTCTACTGTTATTACGCCTGCCCTGCAGGTTACCAGTCCAAGTTCTGGCAACAGCAGTTCTCTTCGCTTTATGCTCAGTCCTCTATCGGCATGAGCTATTACAACGCTGGGCAGATCACGCTGCGTCATCCCAGCAGCCATGGTCTGCAGACCGATATCAGCTATACCTACTCGCGTTCAATTGACATGGGTTCCGACGCGGAACGCCAGAACGAACTCGCGGAGACATCGTTCAGCGCGATCCTCAACACCTGGAAGCCGTACCTGAATCGCGGGCCTTCTGACTTTGACACCACGCATTTGTTGACGGTCGACTGGGTTTATCAGCTTCCCTTTGGGCGCGGCCAGCATTACCTCGGGGGCGTCAATGGCTTAATGAACGCGTTGATTGGAGGGTGGCAATCGTCAGGGATAACGCGAGCGACCAGCGGCCTGCCCTTTTCGTTCTTTGAACCCGGCTGGACCACCAACTGGCAGGAGGAAAGCTATGCCGTGGTTACCGGACAGGTCAAAATGCGACGTCACTTTGATCAGAATGGCAACCCTCAGTTCTTTGACAACCCCACGGCAATTAACTCAGGCGTGAACACAGGATCTCCAGTTCGTCTTCCATACCCTGGTGAGGCCGGCGAACGTAACAACTTCCGGGGAGATGGCTACTTCGACATGGACTCTGGTCTGACGAAATCCTGGAAGCTGGGGAAACTGGCCGACTACGGCGCGCTCAAATTTGCATGGGAAGTCTACAACGTGACCAATACGGTGCGCTTTGATCCGAGCAGCATCGGTTCAGGGCTGACTGATGGAAACCTCGGGGTTGCAAGCGCTGAACTCTCATCTCCCCGTCGGATGCAATTCTCCCTGCGCTACGATTTTTAGACGAGAAATGCCATCGAACAAGCTTTATTCCAGGCCCGCGCGGATTCTTCAGCGCGGGCTCAATCTTTGCGCTGAATCAAGCGTCTGGTTGACCTGCCCAAATTCTTGGCCTGAATTAACTGCCTTTGGATTATGAGTAATCCGGGATTTGGCAAGGTTTGTCCTGAAGAGCCGGTGAAATAATGTTGTTGCCGCACCTATTGAGAAAGATCGCATCAAGATGTAAAATAGATCGTAATGCGATCTATTTGGTATGTGTACACAATGCTTTCCGGTCGGGGCTTCGCAAATTGAAACCATTGATCGATCACGAAGCCATTCGGGATCTTGCCTGGTTTCGCTATACCCTGCGCCGGTTTCTCCGCTTCAGCGAAAACGCCGCAAGAAAATGCGGCATCACCCCGCAGCAGCATCAACTAATGCTTGGCATAGCCGGATTTACTGGGCGGGGCAACGCTACAATTTCGGAGCTGGCTGAGTTTCTTCAGGAGAGGAACAACTCAGCCGTGGGCCTGGTAGAGCGCGCGGTACAGAGCGGGCTTGTGCATAGGCAGAATGACAAATCGGACAAGCGACTCGTCGTTGTTTCGCTAACGCCGGGAGGAGAGGACATTCTGTCCCGGCTCACCATGCTCCATCAGGAAGAGGTACAGCGCGTCCAGGCTGGATTTCTGACCAACAGGAAGCTGCAGTCGCGATTCCTTGCAAGCGCCAAGCGAACTGATCTGAAGGGAAAAACTACAGCGAGATGAATCCGCTGACAGACCGGAGCATTTTTGCCGGCGAAAGGGAAGACTGAGGATGTTGAGTAAAGAGGCAGCAGGGCCGAGGCGAAGGCTGAATCGATTTCTAAAGCATCCGCTGCTGCGTAAGTATCTGCCACTCGTTCATGAGGACCTGACGGAGGTCTATGCGCGTGACCTGCGCAAGTGGCTCATTATTTCTCCTTTAATTGGGGTGCTTACCGGGCTGACGATTACAGGCATCGTTGTCATTATTCTGGGGAAATTGTGGCCGGCCGTTCTCGGGTATTACCTGCACCACCACTGGGCCATCGTTCCAGGGCTGGTTCTGGCCTTTGCGGTTACGGGGGCCATTATGCAGTTTATGACCCCCGATCCGGACGAACACTCCACCGAAGAAATCATTCGCTCCTACCACGAGCATCAGGGCGATATCGATATGCGCCCGTTCCTGCCCAAGCTGCTTGCTGCGATTACCACAGTGGGCTTCGGCGGAAGCGCCGCGCTGGAGGGGCCAAGCATCTATGGTGGCGGGGCCATTGGCTCATGGCTCTGGACAAAGCTGCGGCATTTCCACCTCGATGATCGCGATCGCCGCATCATGCTGATCTGCGGTGCGGCGGCTGGAATGTCAGCCGTCTTTCGCGCGCCGTTGACGGGCATTGTGTTTGCGCTGGAGATGCCATACCGGGACGATCTTGCTCATGAAGCCTTGGTGCCATCCCTGATCGCGTCAGTGGTCGCTTTCATGACGCTCAGCTCGTTTCTCGGGGCGAAGCCACTCTTCGATTTTGTCGGCGCCACATCATTCGATCGTCACGATCTGTACTGGTGCGCCCTGCTCGGTCTGATCATAGGAGTGATCGCGATGGCGTTTGCTGTTACCTTCCGGCGAGCGCGCACTTTCTTCGTCAAATGGTCGATCCCGCACTGGGCAAAATTGGCAGTCGGAGGCCTGTTTACGGGGCTTTGCGGACTCGTTTTTTTGCTGATCTATCATGGAACGCTGGTACCGCTTGGCCCCAATTACGAGGCGGTCGGGATAATCCTGAGTGGGCACCATGGCACTCCTGAGCTTCTCGCCTTCAGCGGGTTCAAACTTGCGGCCACGATCTTCACGCTTGCTTCGGGAGGCGTGAGCGCCATGTTCGTTCCGTTGTTTCTCACGGGAGGCTCTCTGGGAACGGCCTTCGCCCAGTCCATTGTCCACAGCCCCAATCTTGGTCTGTATGCCGCTGTTGGTATGGCCTCGTTCATCTCCGCCGGCTATAAAACACCTCTTGCTGCGGTGGTATTTGTGGCGGAGGCGACAGGAGCTCACGCCTTCATCATTCCCGCACTGATCGGAGCAGCCGTTGCCTATGCCATTTCCGGAGATGCGTCAGCGTCTGGAGACCAGCGGCTGCACGAGGGCGTAAAGCTGCAGGAGCTGGTGGAAACTCCCGTAAGCGAAGTAATGCAGCAACAGTTGATATCGGCACAAGCATCTCTGACAGTGCGTGAGTTTGTCAGCATGCTCTCCCCTCATTCGCATCACGAGGCTTTTCCGGTCTTTGACGGTGATCAGCTGCTCGGTGCCGTGACTCTCTGGTCAATTCTACGAACCCCTCCCGATAAATGGAGAACAGTCACGATTCGAGATCTTATGGATGCGCGGATCGGCCGAATCTCGCCGGACTGTGACGTTACAGAGGCTCTCCGCTTGCTACTCGGCGAACATAAGCAACCTATGCTGTTGGTGGTTTCGGAGCAAGGAAAGATTCAGGGAATTGTCACTAAGACAGACATCCTGCACGCATTGAGGACGCGAAGAGGAGATACAAATGGAGAAGGCTTTAAGACTGGGTCTGAGCATTCCCGTCTCGCCTAGCTGATCGAAATCGCGAGTGCCTCTAAAACACGATGATCGCCTCTTTGCAGGTTGAAGAGGCGTGCTTCGATCAGTCAGCAGTACCCGCAGTAAGCGGAAAGAACGATATGGAGGTGCATGATGGTTGATTTTCCTGTTCCAGAGATCGCCACCACCCCTGAGGCCCAGTCAAGCAAGAAGGGTCAGTTCGGTGTTGCGCTCGAACCGGAGGTTATACGGATCTGTGCGTATGCTCTTATTGTAGGGTTAGTCGCGGGGCTTGTAGCTCAAGCGCTGCTTGAACTGATCTATCTCTTCACCAACATATTTTTCTACGGCAAGCTGTCGTTCGCCATTACCAGTCCCGCCCATCATCATTTGGGGCTCTGGGTAATCCTGATTCCGCCGATCGGCGGACTGCTGGTAGGCGTGATGGTCCATTACTGGGAGCCCACACTGAAGGGGCACGGCATTCCAGAGGCCATGGAGTCCGTTCTATTCGGCCACAGTCGCATGCGGATCAGGGTGGCGATTCTCAAGCCGCTGGCGACCGCATTTGCCATCGGAACCGGCGGCCCGTTCGGAGCGGAAGGCCCCATCATTCAGACCGGCGCGGCTCTCGGATCACTCCTTGGTCAGGCTGTCGGGCTCACTCCTTATTATCGTCGAGTCCTGCTGGCTTCGGGCGCCGCAGCAGGGATGGCGGCAACCTTTACCGCACCGCTCGCGGGAATTCTGGTTGCTGTGGAATTGCTGCTCTTTGAGCTTCGCGCCCGATCTTTTATTCCCGTTGCACTTGCCTCGGCAGTCGCAACGGGCGTCCGAATTCATTTCGTCGGCTGGGCCCCGCTGTTTCCCACGCCGGCATTCAAGCTGACCGGGATGAAGGAACTGTGGCTGTTTGCGCTGCTCGGTATCCTTATGGGGATGGTCGGCATAGCAATGATTCGCGTACTTTCATGGCTGGAAGACTTCTTTGATAATCTTCCGATCAAGCGTGCGCTTATATGGTCCCCGGCCATCGGCGCACTGATTCTGGGCATCATCGGGTACTTTTATCCGCAGGTATTCGGCACCAGCTACGATACGATCCGCGACATGTTGAATGACCGTCTGACCGTCGGACACCTGGTGGGGATCTCGGTCGCAAAGTTCTGGGCGCTGGTGATTTCTCTCGGCTCGGGCACGACCGGAGGAGTCTTCGCTCCCTCGCTGGTAGTCGGCGGGGGGCTGGGTGCCACTTTCGCCATGGGTGCTCGTCACTTTTTTCCCACCGTTGTGAGCGACCCTGCATTTTATGCGCTGGTCGCTATGGCAGCGGTGTTTGGCGGCATTGCCAGGGCCCCGTTCACGAGCATCGTATTTCTCTTCGAGCTCAGCCACAATCCGAACGCGCTGTTGCCCCTGATCGTTTGCGTTATGATCTCCGACGGATTTGTGCGCCTCTGCAGCCGGGACTCTATTATGACCATCAAGCTAGTGAAGCGTGGTCTGATCGTGCTGCAGGATTATTCCGTGCCGGTTCTGATGCGAGCGCGCATTGATCAGGTGATGCGGAAAGAATTCAATATTGTTCATGCTGAAGATGAGCTGCGAACAGTGCTCAAGAACTTTGTGCCGGGAGATGTGGCATTGATTCCGGTTGTGGACAAAGACGACGGGTTAGTCGGAATTGTGGAGCCGCACGACCTTCTGAGAACGGAGCTGCCGGATCAACATTTCAAGATGAGGGAGCTGGCCCGGAAAGACTTTGTTCTTGCATATCCCGGCGAGTCCGTCGATCAGGTCCATCGAGACATGATGCTGAAAAATACCGAAAACGTCGTTATCGTTCAGTCAAACGGCGCGCGCAAACCCATTGGCATCGCCCGCGCCAATGACATTTTGCAGTTACGTCGCTGGCTGATGGAAGAAGAGACGCAGGAACGATTGATCGACAAGAAGTAGGAGCGAACAAACGACCGCCTGCCGTGACAACCCGGGGCAATCGCCGATGCGCGCAGACGCTTCCTGGTAGGCGGAGTGCCGTGTCGAGCCGCAGGTAACAAAGGTGTTTGCGCAGGCTCACTTTGCGGAGTGGAACATCAATGAGGCGACACAGGGCATATTCGATCCAATTGCGCGCGAGCCAAATTACAAGCAATGTGCTGTACACGTGGAACGATCCTCAACCGCGCAGAAATGAGCATTGAGCGGCGCACCAACCATCAGGATGGTTTGATTGCCGCAGCGCGGCGAAGCTCTTCGCTGAGGATGACAGCTTCGGAAATCTCGCGCATGCTCTTTCTGCGCTGGCGGCTTTCCTTCTGCATCATGCGATAAGCTTCTTCTTCTTTGATGCCATGGTCGCGCTGCAAAAGTCCCTTTGCGCGCTCGATCAACTTGCGCGACTCAAGTTGACCTGTGAGGGCGTCCTTCTCGCTTTCCAATCGCGCCATTTCAATCTCTGCGCCTACCAGGAATCCAACCATCGAGATGGTCTGCACCTCCCACGGCGTGTAGTGGTGCGGTTGGCGGTGCTGCACGTTGATGACGCCGACGAGGCCTCCGCGGGCAAGAATAGGCACGGATAAAAAAGCCTCGAAAGAGTCTTCCGGGAGATTCGTGAACAGCGTAAAGCGTGGGTCATGCAGCGCGCCGGAATCAATGAAGACCGGCTCCCGGTGCTCGGCGACCCATCCGGTGATTCCCTGGCCGATCTTCAGGCCGAGGTGATCGATAACATCGGGGTGAGGGTTTTTCGAGGCACGCAGCACGAGCTGACTGTCCTCAAGCACATAGATAAAGCATGAGTCGCAGCTCAGGAGCGTTTCAATAAAGCTCACAATCTGATTAAGCACTGCATGGAATGGATCGGACGAAGCCATCCGGCGGCCTATGTCATGCATAAGCTGGATGGCATTCAGATGGCGCGTATCGAGCGGGCGTGCGGCTTCAATCGTCCTCCCGATTGCCAGCGTTGCACCCTCTTGCAGAGCCGGCGCGGCAGCTTGCGAGACGGACCTGCGCTTTTCTTCTAGCAGCCTTCCAGCGCATTCCGCAGCTTCATTCATCAGGAAGCCCATCTTGGGATGCGACGGTTCAAAGTCGGGTTCAACGCCATGCCGCGATAACTCTTCCGATGTGCTTGGTCCGATCGAGAGCACAACTGTCTGTCGCAGGCCCGCGAGCAACGCGCTGGTTGCATCGACCATTTCAGCGACACGGAAGAGGTGAATCACCTGAACAGCGGTGAGGAAAAGGATGACATCAAATTTTCCAGCGACAATGGCGCGGACGGCGTCGCGCAAAGGCTCAAGATCATCGGGCAGTGCCCACTGGTAAACAGGAACCCGCGTCCAGTCCACGTGATGTTGGCTGAGAGCATCCAGCAGATCAGGATTTGTTGCGCCATACTCCTGCACTGCGGCATGCAGGCCATCAAGTGATGGACCGAATGCTTCATCGAGGGCGCCAATGACCTCGTGCCAGGTACAGGGTTCTGGAGCTGTAACCGCGACGGGAAGGCCCATCTCGCGCAGCACCGCACTGGATTTGGGTCCGCGCGCCACCAGTTTCACACGCCGCAGCGATTCGATGATCCGCGCGCGCTCATAGCGCGATTCGATAATGTCCATAAGTCTGCGGACGCCTACGCCGGTCAAAAAAATAACCAGGTCAAATTCTCCATGGAGCAGACGTCTTGCAAACTCAAAGGCCTCGTAGTTGGATTGGAGCGGGACCTCGCGCATGGCGGAAACGACCGTCGGTTCGCCGCTGTAGGCGCGGATCAGCTTTGCGATTTCCGTGGCGCGACGGGTCTCCAGCGCCAAAATTCTCAATCCATTAAAACTGCGAGTCGCCATTCTCTATTCTTTACCGAAATCGCATGGTGCGGCAGAAAATTCTGTCGCACATGTGCTCATGCTGTCCTGCGCATAAATATTTCTAATGACCGCAGTCAAAGGATTTTATTCCGCGGAAACTTTATTCACTTTGCATCAACTCTCTCTTGTACTAGGCAGTGCAGCGAAGTATTCTTAATTGCAATAGCAGCGAAGATCTGCACAGATACGGTCCTTTAACTCAGTATCGTGATTTCTTTCTTCGCTGCGTTGGCACCCCGTCTCCGTGTCATAGATCCCTCGCGCCGATCAGATGCGATGGATCGATAACCGCTCCCTGGTGAGCAATCACGAACAATTCAAATCACGCTCATTTTGAGCATGTGGCATATTCCCGCTGCATATAGCGAAACAGAGATCGGTATTTTAACCGGTTTCCTTTTCGCTTAGGAGGGTTTCGGAGATGGAGACACCAGGCGGCATCGCATTGAAGGAGATGCAGGATACATTCACGTCCGAGCAGAAAGAGTATCTGGCAGGTTTTCTGCTGGCCGTGGCAAAGCGCGGCGAAACATTCTTTGTGGGGAACACCGCAGATGGGCGCATCGCTGCAGACGCCGGCTCTGGCGTTGGGAACGCTGCGTCTGAACTCAAGGGAGAAACCTGGTTTGGCACGCCGATCGATGAAATCTGCAAAGAAGAGCGCTGGAAGCTTGAGGAAAATCCACTCGACCTGTGGAACAAGCTGCTGGCTCATGCCAGTGAGAATCGCTTTCCTGATCGTGGTGATGTTTTCAGGTTCAAATATCATGGCCTGTTCTATGTTGCGCCTGCGCAGAACTCCTTCATGCTGAGGCTGCGCGTGCCGGGCTGCATCCTGAGCGCGCACCAGCTGTGGGGGCTTGCGGAGATGGCCGAGGACTGGGGAGCTGGCGAGGCGCATGTCACAACACGGGGCAACATCCAGATTCGCGAGTTTCAACCGAAGGACATCATCAACGTTCTGATGAAGGTGCAGAGCCTCGGCATGAGCTCGCGTGGTTCGGGCGCGGACAATATCCGCAACATTACGGCAACGCCGACAAGCGGCATCGACTCAATGGAGCTTTTCGACGTCGCTCCTATGGCGCGGGCCCTGGACTTCTACATCCTCAATTCACGCGATCTTTATGGGTTGCCGCGCAAGTTCAATGTGGCTTTTGACAGTGGCGGAGCCGTGAGCGTAGTGGCCGACACCAATGACGTCGCCTTTATCGCAACCCGCATCGCTGAGGGGCGTAGCGTTCCCGCGGGTGTTTACTTCCGCGTGCAGCTTTGTGGAATCACCGGCCATCGTCAGTTTGGAAGCGACTGCGGCATACTGCTAACCCCCGGCCAGACAGTCGCTGTGGCTGCCGCCATGATTCGCGTCTTCAGCGAGCATGGTGACCGCACGGCCCGTAAAAAGGCGCGGCTGAAATATCTAATCGATCGTTGGGGCGTTGAGAAATTTCTGGAGGAGACCGAGAAACGGCTGAACTTCCCGCTGATGCGCTTTCCGCTTGCGGAGTGCGAGCCGCGCGTATCGATTGATCAGCACGGACACATCGGCGTTCACCCACAACAGCAAGCTGGTTTGTTCTACATCGGTGTCGCCGTGCCAGTTGGACGGTTGAGCGCAGCACAGATGCGCATCATCGCCAGAATCGCCGACACATTTGGCTCCAGCGAGATTCGTCTTACCGTTTGGCAGAACCTCATTTTGCCGAATATCCCTGCAGAGAAATTGGTAGCAGCGCGGCTGGCCATTGTCGATGCGGGCCTTAGCGATTCCGCCAGCACATTTGCAGCTGGTGCGGTCGCCTGCACTGGTAACAAAGGTTGCCGCTACGCCGCAACAGACACCAAAGCCCACGCGTTGCACCTCGCTGACTTTCTGGATAAGCGTTTTCAGATACAGCAGCCACTCAATCTGCATATCACAGGCTGTCCCCATTCCTGCGCGCAGCATTACATAGGAGACATTGGATTGTTGGGCGTTAAGGTAGGCGGTGAAGAGGGTTATCAGGTGCTCATCGGCGGCGGCTCGGACGAGCGTCAGGGGCTTGGCCGAGAGCTCATCCCGGCGATTCGCTTTGCTGACCTGCCCCCGGTCATGGAGCGGCTCTTTCAGTCTTTCGAGGAAAAACGTTGTGAGAACGAATCGTTCCTTGCATTCGCCCGCAGGCACGAAATCGAGCAATTGAAAGAGATGCTTCGCGTTAAGGAGTGTGCATAGCTATGCCCGTCTCTCTCATTCCTTGCATTCCTGAAGATGCTCCCTTCACACCTACACAGCGCAAATGGCTGAACGGCTATCTAGCGGGTCTCTACTCGTATGCTCCGGCGCAGCAGGCGGAAATGTCGCAAACCCTGCGCATAGCTGTGCTCTATGGCTCTCAGACGGGAACGGCTGAGGGGTTGTCGCGTAAATTATCGAAGGAGCTCAAAGCAGCTGGCTATACAGTTTTGCTGAGCTCGCTTGAGGGCTATGTTCCGGCTACGCTTGCAGCAGAGACACACGCTCTTTTCATTGTCTCGACCTACGGTGAAGGAGAAGCGCCGGATGGGGTCCAGCCGTTCTACCAGCAGCTCTGTGTCGAACATTTTCCGCTGCTGGGAAATCTCTCCTACGCTGTGCTGGCGCTGGGAGATTCGCACTATGAGCACTTCTGCCAGTTTGGAAAAGAGCTTGATATAAAACTCGATATCCTTGGCGGCACGCGGATGCTGGCCCGCGTTGATAGCGATGTGGATGTGAATGCTCCCTATAGTGCATGGAAGGAAGCGGTTGGCAAAAGACTTCGCGAACTCTCATCTCCGTCTAACGTTGCTGCTGGAGCTTCCACAGATGTCCGGAACATAGCTGCAACAGGCTCGTCGGTTCCAATGCTTAAGGCCGCAGAGCCGGCTCATAGTCGCGACAATCCGTATCTATCGCCTCTGACGGAAAAACGCGTGCTCACACACCCCTCTTCGAGCAAGCTGACCATCCATCTGGATTTTGCGATTGGGGATTCGGCCATCCGATATGAGGCGGGCGATGCTTGCGGTGTGCTTCCGCAGAACCCACCCGATCTTGTCGATACTGTCCTGAGTTTGTTGCCTTTCAGCGGCAACGAGCCGGTGGAAATTCCCCAAACCGGTAGTGTGGCATTGCGTGAGGGACTATTTCGGCACTTCGCCATCACTCGCCTCACCCGCAAAATGGTTGCCGATTACGCGGCTCTGGCACAATGTTCTCGACTGGGGGCATTGCTTGCGCCGGAGCAGCAGGAGGAACTGAAGCAATATCTCTACGGACGCGATCTGGTGGACCTGCTCCAGCAGTGCCCAGGCGTGCTGCAAACACCGGAACAACTTGTGAAGATGCTGCCTCGGCTGGCGCCGAGGCTTTATTCAATTTCATCCAGCCCGGCGGCGCATCCGGGGCAGGTTCATACAACTGTATCCGTCCTGCGTTATCGCTCGCATGGCCGCGAGCGCGGCGGAGTCTGCTCCACGCTGCTTTCGGACCGCATTGAAGTTGGAGACAGGTTGCCGATCTACATTCAACCAAATAAAAAATTTAGCCTACCACAGGACTCTACCGCGCCCATCATCATGATTGGCCCCGGCACAGGCATTGCTCCCTTCCGTGGTTTTCTGCACGAGCGCCGCGTGACAGGCGCACCCGGAAGGAATTGGCTGTTCTTTGGAGAACGCAGCGCAACGACCGACTTTCTTTATCGTGAGGAGCTGGAAACGATGCTGACCGATGGTCACCTCACGCAGCTTAGCACCGCATTTTCGCGCGATCAGGAAGGGAAAATCTATGTGCAGGACCTGATGGTGCAGAATGCAGAGCAGTTTTGGGCCTGGATGGAAGAGGGGGCGTTTGTTTATATTTGTGGCGACGCTTTACGCATGGCAAAGGACGTCGATAAGACACTGCTTAAAATCGTTCGGGAACAGGGCAGCATGTCGAAGGAAGTTGCTGAGCTATATCTGCAGGCGCTGAAGGACGATCACCGCTATCAACGGGATGTTTACTAAGCTATACAGAAAGTCTTTAGCGGTTTCTCCGTCGCACATCGGGGATGTGGGGAGCGGGAGAATCTGCTGCACCTAGCCCTGCTTCTCGCGGACAGGGCTTTATAAGGAATGTCAGTGTGATAAGGTTTCTTGGGTTACCCCATGACATATCCTCACGATCTCTGCGATAAAACTCCGAACGACGCCGCGAAACGTCTTTCTCGCCTGCTCTTGAAACCGCTTGCATGCCTTGCTGCATTCTGCCTGATCGCGCCCGGCGTGGCGCGCGCAGCGGACGCGAAGCCGATGATCCGCTTCGATGCGCAGAGCCATGTGTTCCGCATCGATGCGGCTGGAGTCTCCTATATTTTCGGTGTCAACGACAAGGGCGAGTTGCAGTCGATGTACTGGGGGCGGGAACTGAGCGCCGACGACCCCTTTCCTACTCCTCATTCGAGGCCTGGGGTCGCATCGTTCGATCTGCCAGTGAATTCGACTCCGCAGGAGTTTGTGGGATGGGGGGCCGGGCTCTACTACACTCCGGATTTGAAGATTATGTTTGCCAGCGGCAACCGCGACCTGGTGCTGCATTATGTCTCGAACACAATCAACAACGACACACTGACGATTGTGATGAAGGATATCGCGCTCGATGTTTATGTGACGCTGGAATATCACATGGATGCTGAAACGGGGATTCTGCGGCGCAGAGCGACGATTGAGAACAAGACACAAGCGCCGTTCACCGTCGAGGAGGCCTACTCGGGGACGTGGAATCTTCCCCGAGGCACCGACTACCAGCTGCGTTACCTCACGGGGCGCTGGGCGGGGGAGTGGAATCTCCAGGAACAGACGATTCACGAAGGAAAGACGGTACTGGAAAGCCGGAGAGGATCGACCGGGCACCAGAACAACCCGTGGTTTGCGATTCAGCGCGGCAAGCAGCAGGACGAGGATCACGGCGACGTATGGTTCGGCGCGCTGGGGTGGAGCGGTTCGTGGCAGATTGCAGTGGAGCAAAACGAAGAGCAGCAGGTTCGAGTGACGGGCGGATACAATTCATTTGATTTCGGATACCGGCTGGCTCCGGGAGAGACGCTGCGGACGCCGTATTTTTACGGCGGCTATTCGCACGACGGAATCGGTGGAGCTTCAAGGCTGTTGCATCGCTTCGAGACTGACTCAATTCTTCCCCACAGTCCTCATCCGAAGCTACGCCCAGTTCTGTACGACTCCTGGGAGGCAACCGGCTTCAATGTAAACGAGGCTGGCCAGGAAGCGCTCGCGGAAAAAGCCGCAAGTATCGGAGTGGAACGCTTCGTAATGGATGACGGCTGGTTCGGCGAAAGAAACGACGATCATGCGGGACTCGGCGACTGGTATGTGAATCCAGTGAAATTCCCGCACGGGCTCAAGCCGTTGATCGATAAAGTGCATTCGCTGGGCATGGACTTCGGGCTGTGGGTTGAGCCGGAGATGGTGAACCCGAATAGCGATCTCTATCGGAAGCATCCGGACTGGGTGCTGAATTTTCCGGACAGACCGCGCACAGAAGGGCGAAATCAACTGGTGCTGAACCTGGCGCGGCCGGACGTGCGTGCCTATGTGTTTGGTTTTTTGGACAAGCTGCTGACTGACAACGATATTGCATTTCTCAAGTGGGACTACAACCGGAACTGGTCGGAGCCGGGCTGGCCCGCGGTTACTCCCGATGAGGAGAAGCAGGTTTACGTAAAATTCGTTCAGAATCTTTACTCGATTCTCGCTGAACTGCGCGCAAAGCATCCGAACGTGGAGATCGAATCATGCTCGGGCGGCGGTGGCCGTGTAGACCTCGGCATTTTGCGCTACACGGACGAAGTGTGGCCCTCTGACAATACTGATCCGTTCGACCGACTCAGCATCCAGAATGGATTCACCTACGCCTACACGCCGGGAATCATGATGGCGTGGGTGACGGATTCTCCCAACTGGGTCAATCATCGTTCCACATCCCTCGAGTACCGCTTTCTGTCGTCCATGCAAGGTTCGCTGGGTGTCGGCGCAAACCTGAACAACTGGACGCCGGAGGACTTTGCAACAGCGAAGAAGATGATCGCGCAATACAAAATGATCCGGGAGACAGTGCAGCGAGGTTCGCTTTACCGGCTGATCTCTCCACTGAATGGCAGCGAGGCTTCTGCAACCGAATCCGTCGCTCAGGATGGCAGCGAGGCTGTCGTGTTTGCGTTCCTGCATTCCAGCCAGATGGGAGTTCCGTTTCCGCAGATTTTTCTGCGCGGCCTCGATCCAAATGCGACGTATACGATGCAGGCACTGGATGGCAACGCGTATCCCGAGACTCCGGCTTCCGCCAGCGGCGCGTATTGGATGGAGAAGGGCTTAAGCCCGAATCTGCGTGGGGACTTCCAGGCAGCGGCGTTTCTGTTAAAGAAGGCACAGTGAGCGAATGAGAGCCTGCCGCAAGGCAGATCGGGGGTTGCAGAAGCGGTGACATACATACTTGCTCTTGATCAGGGCACGACCAGTTCGCGGGCGATCCTGTTCGAACGTGACGGGAAGATCGCCGGCGCGGCCCAGCATGAGTTTCGGCAGATTTACACCGGGGTCGGATGGGTCGAGCACGATCCTTATGACATTTTGACCTCGCAGCTGGCATCGGCGGTCGAGGCGCTGGGCAAAGCGGGAGCGCGTCCGCGAGACGTAAAGGCGTTGGGCATTACGAATCAGCGCGAGACAACTATTGTATGGAATCGCGACACAGGCAGGCCGGTGTACAACGCTATCGTGTGGCAGGACCGCCGCGGAGCGCCGCTGTGCAGAAAACTGGCCGACGACGGCGCCGAGGATATGCTCCGGCAAAAGACCGGGCTGCTGATCGATCCGTATTTCTCCGCAACCAAAGTTGCGTGGATTCTGGACAACGTAGACGGTGCGCGGGTATTGGCTGAGCAGGGCAAGCTGGCATTCGGCACGGTCGACTCCTGGCTGGTGTGGAACCTGACCAGTGGCAAACGGCACATCACCGACCGTACCAATGCGAGCCGCACCCTGCTCTACAACGTTGTCGAGGACTGCTGGGATGCTGAGTTGCTGAAGCTGTTCAACATTCCTGTGAGCATGATGCCGGAGGTCTGCTGGTCGAGCGAAGCCATCGGCCCGGTGACTACCTCTCTGGGGCTCGGCGATGTGGAGATTGCGGGCATCGCGGGGGATCAGCAGTCGGCACTGTTCGGGCAGCTATGCGTTTCTTCGGGTGATGCGAAGAATACCTACGGAACCGGGTGCTTTCTGCTACAGCACATTGGAGATAAATTTACGCTTTCGCAGCAGCGGCTCATCACGACGTTGGCATGCAGTCCTTGCAGGAAGTTGGAGTATGCCCTAGAAGGCAGCATCTTTGTGGGTGGCGCGGTGGTGCAGTGGCTTCGTGACAACATGCGGTTTTTCTCGGAGTCGCCGGATGTAGAGAGCGTGGCTGCCTCAGTGGCGTCCTCGGAGGGCGTAGTCTTCGTCCCGGCGTTCACGGGATTGGGTGCGCCGCACTGGGATCCATACGCGAGCGGCATGATCATCGGCATCCAGCGCAGCACGCAGATCGGCCATATCGCGCGAGCGGCGCTGGAGAGCATTGCGTTTCAAGTCACAGACGTGCTGAACGCGATGAAACGGGATACACGGCAGCCGTTCCATGAACTACGCGTGGATGGCGGTGCGGCGGCGAACGATATGCTCATGCAGTTCCAGTCTGATCTGCTGCAACTACCGGTGCGGCGCCCGGCTTCGCTGGAAACGACGGCGCTAGGAGCGGCTTATCTTGCTGGGCTGGCGGTAAATTTCTGGAGTGGCACGGAAGAGATTGCGCAACTGCGCGGCCCTGATACGGTATTTGAACCCAAAGCCGGACGAAACGAGATGGAGCAGCGACAGAAGAAATGGCGCGATGCGGTAAAGCGCGCGGGCGGATGGAATAAGGAGAGCGCGCAGGCATGAACCGCGGAGAGATGGTGGCGCGGATCCGCGAGCACACCGAGCCATGGGATGTGATTGTGATTGGCGGATGCGCGACGGGAGCTGGTGTCGTGATGGACGCGGCTACGCGAGGCTTTACGGCTCTGCTGCTTGAGCGTGAGGACTTCGGGGAGGCGACATCGAGCCGGACTGGGCGGAGGCAGAGATCGAGCGATTCAACGCGCTCGCAATACGCTATACCCTGGATGGATTCAAATCTCAATCGCAATGACCAGAATAGGAACCTGACATGATGCGTTCACCGATGCTTGGGGAATTTATGGGCACGCTGATCATGATGCTGCTAGGCGACGGCGTAGTCGCGGGCGTGCTGCTGAAGCGCAGCAAGTCTGAGAACTCAGGCTGGATCGTGATTACGGCGGGCTGGGCCTTCGCCGTGCTCTGCGGTATTTTTACGGCGATGCTGTTCGGCAGCCAAGACGGACATCTGAATCCGGGCATTACCGTGGCCTTCGCAATCGACACAGGAAGCTACGCTAAGATCCTGCCTTATGCCGTGGCGCAGGTGGCCGGAGCTTTCTGCGGCGCGGTGCTGGTGTGGCTGTTTTACCTGCCCCACTGGAAGTTGACGGATGACGCGGAGATAAAGCGAGTGATTTTCTGCACTGCTCCAGCGGTCCGGAGTTATGGCGCGAACCTGTTTTCCGAGTGCGTGGCCACGTTTGTGCTGGTGATCGTGGCGGGCGCGATGACCTCGAAGCTGGTTCTTTCCACCGGCGCGGCCTACGGGCTCGGTCCTTACCTCGTGAGCTGCCTCGTATGGGGGATCGGACTTTCGCTCGGTGGAACCACCGGCTATGCGATCAACCCGGCCCGCGACCTCGGCCCGCGCATCGCGCATTCCCTTCTACCCATAGCGGGCAAAACGCATTCTGACTGGAGCTATGCCTGGGTTCCAATTCTCGGCCCAATCATCGGAGCCAGCGCGGCGGGGCTGGTGTTGCACTTGCTGGGAGCCTGAAGCATTTTTCGGCAGGTGTAAGGGGCCACAAGCTGCTTTTGGGCTATACTTCGGGGGGTTCACGAAACCCCAACTCACGTATCTGAAGGTTGAACAATGTCGATTCTCAATCGTCGCGATTTGATTCTCTCTGGGTTGGCGCTTTCCGCGTCTTCCGCTATCAGCTCAAATGCCTTTGCCAGGACCAATGCCTTGCTGGAGCAGATGGCCCGGCAAACATCCGAGCCAATAACACCGAGGGAAAAATTACTCTTTGATTTCGGATGGAAGTTCAAATTCGGCAATGGGAACGATCCTGCAAAGGACCTCGGATTTGGAAACGACCAGGGCGACTTCGCCAAGACTGGCGATTTTGAGTTTGCGACGGCAAAGTTCGACGACTCGAACTGGCGGTTGCTGAATTTGCCGCATGACTGGGCGGTGGAGCTGCCGTTTGTCTGGGACGAGGAGCAGAAGTCGCACGGGTATAAGCCACTGGGACGGCGCTACCCGGAAACAAGTGTGGGCTGGTATCGGCGCACGTTCGACGTTCCCGCAAGCGATCTGGGCAAGCGGATTACGCTGGAGTTCGACGGGGCCTTCCGTAGTGCGCTGGTCTTTGTAAACGGTTGCTTTATTGGCCGCAACGACAACGGCTACGCACCCTTCCGCTTTGACATTTCCGACTTCCTTCATTACGGCGAGAAAAATTATGTAGTGGTACGCATGGGCGCAAGCTTCGGTGACGGATGGTTCTATGAGGGCGCGGGACTCTACCGGCATGTGTGGCTGGTGAAGCAGGCCCCGCTGCATCTGGGGCAGTGGGAGAGCTATGTTCGCACCAGTGTGGATGGCAAAACTGCAACGCTGGACCTCGGCACGGTTGTCCAGAATGTGGGCGCCAGCGCGGAGAACGCGCGGGTTCGCTGGCAAATTTTCGACATGGAGGGCAATTCCCTTGCAACCGCAGATTCTCCGGCGCAGACCGTGGAATCGGATGGCTCGGCGACATTCACGGCAAAGGCGAGGCTTGCGAATCCATCGCTGTGGACACCGGAGAATCCGAAACTTTATACCGCGCTGGTAACGGTCGAGTCGGACGGCACGGCGAGGGATGCGGAGCGAGTGACATTCGGGGTGCGAACAATACGCTTCGATGTCGACAACGGATTCTTTCTCAACGGTGAGCCGGTGAAGGTGAAGGGAACCTGCAACCACCAGGACCATGCCGGCGTGGGTGCCGCGCTTCCTGACCGGTTGCAGTACTACCGCGTGGCGGTGTTGAAGGAGATGGGCTCGAATGGGGTGCGCACCTCGCACAATATGCCGACACCGGAGTGGGTGGACGCTTGCGACCGGATGGGCATGATGATGATGTGCGAGACACGGCAGATGAGTTCAAATCCGGAGGGGCTTGCGCAGCTCGCTGTGATGATCAAGCGTTATCGCAACTCGCCTTCGATCATTCTGTGGTCGATGGGGAACGAGGAATGGTATCTGCAGAAGGACGAGTCGGGTGCGCTGGTGATGGCGGATATGGTGCGGCATAGCCACGAGCTGGACCCAACGCGCTTGTGCACTGCCGCGGTGAACGGCAGCTATGGTACAGGAATTTCAAAAGCGCTCGATGTGGAAGGAATCAACTACAACCTGAATGTTCCGGATGAATATCACCAGTCGCATCCCACGCAGCCCATGATTGGATCGGAGACGGCGAGCGCTATAGCGACACGGGGCATCTACAGAACCGACGAAATGCGCAACTGGATGAGTGCATACGACGTGAACCAGCCCGGATGGGGCGAGGTTGCGGAAGTGTGGTGGAAGTTCTATTCAGCGCGCAAGTGGCTCGCGGGCGGCTTTGCATGGACCGGCTTCGACTATCGCGGTGAACCCACGCCGTATGGATGGCCTTCCATCAGCTCGCAATTCGGCATCGTGGATACGTGCGGATTTCCGAAAGATACATTTTTCTATTACAAGTCGTGGTGGGGCAACGAGCCGGTGCTGCATCTGTTTCCGCACTGGAACTGGGCGGGTGAGGAAGGCGAGCCGATTTCGGTTTGGGTGCATTCCAATCTCGACTCCGTCGAGTTGTTCGTCAACGGAAAGAGCGTAGGCAGCCAGAAAGTCCAGCCGTTGACGCACCTCGAATGGAAGGTGAACTACGAGCCGGGTGTGCTCGAAGCACGCGGAACCAAAGATGGCAAAGTCGTGATGACCGAGAAGCGGGAGACAACGGGCAAGCCTGCGTCGATTCGCCTCACGGCGGATCGCAACACCATCAACGCTGACGGAGAGGATGTTGCCGTGCTGCGCGTAGAGGCTCTGGATAGTGACGGCAGATTAGTTCCTATTGCGGACGACCTGATCGAGTTCACGGTTTCCGGGCCGGGAGCGTTGCTCGGCGTAGGCAATGGCGATCCCAATTGCCACGAGTCCGACAAGGGATCAAAGCGCAGCCTGTTCAACGGACTGGCCCAGTTGATCGTGCAAGGTACGAAGACGCCGGGTCAGATTGTGGTTGAGGCAAAGGTCGGAGAGCAGAGAGCGGATCTGACGCCTGCGATGTTGTCGATTGCGTCGCTGGGCATAAAACCGCGCCCGTTCGTGGCTTGATGCGATCTTGGCCCCCGTGTGGTGCGGCGTTTGTGCTCAGCAAGCGCCCATTCACCTGACGATGATTTCTTAATGAACTTCCCTCCAGATTTGTCTCGCCCTGTTTTAAGCCTCTGCATAATGTGTCGGTGAAGCGCTGACGGAGTTCTTAAACTAAGGTGACTTCGATATTTAGATTTCTGAGGGCTTCGGCGATCGAGTCCGGCAGGTTGCGATCTGTAATGATATGGTGCAACGCCGACACCGGGACGATCCGAGACAGGCTGCGGCGCGAGAATTTTGTCGAGTCACAAACGGCCACGACCTTTCTCGCAGATGCAACCATAACCCGATTGACGCGCGCTTCAAGAACGTTGGGTGTGGTAAGGCCTGCTTCGAGATCAAAACCGTCGACGCCAAGAAAGAGAATATCCGCGTGCATCTCTTTGAGAACGTCTTCCGCGATTGGGCCGACCATGGAAAAGGAATTCTTACGAAGGCTGCCGCCGGTAAGGATCACTTCAAAGTTGGTTGCGCCAAATTCCGATGCGATATTGATTGCATTCGTAATGATAGTCAGCGACGAGAAATTCTTAAGGCACTGGGCTATAGCCGCAGTTGTGGTTCCGGAATCGAGCATCACGCAGCAGCCATCGCTCACTAATTTGACGGCGGCCGCGGCAATGCGCTGTTTTTCCGGCGCGTGCTGCTGCTGCTTCTCCTGGAGCGACGGGTCGAAGAGGGCACTCGATGCGGGTGGTAATGCACCCCCATGGCTGCGCTGAACCAAACCGCGCTCTTGCAGAGAGTCCAGATCTTTCCGGATTGTGATTTGGGAGACGCCAAAGATTTTAGAGAGGCTGCCGACAATCACTCGGCCTTCGCTTTGCAAAAGAGCAAGAATCCTTTGGCGACGCTCTTCTGCCATTAATGAACCACCGTCTGCGGCTGATCTGCGGTGCATGGCTCGCTCGTTATCTCTCATCGGCATTCAGTATCTCTCATGGGCGCGAAAGATGCAGCAGTTTCAGCGCATTTTCGCGGTAGAGTTTGCGAAGCACTTCATCGGGAAGAAACAGTCCATAGATGTTCCATCGCCCCTGTCGTGAAGCGTGAGAGGGGTATTCGAAGTATTCGTCAGCTGTTTCCAGGAATCGAAAATAAAGTCGATACATGGATTCTTCCGGCAAGAGATCGGCCCCAAAAAGGATTCGGTCGGCAAACTTCAGGAATAACTCGCGCGCGGTGTAGGGCTGACGGCCAAGTTCGGACGCCCGCGCACTGATATCGATGAATACATTAGGATATGTTCCCAGCATATTCGCAACGCGGGACAGATTCTCGCCGCATTCCGCAACATGGGCAGCAACAAAAGTCGTAGCCGGGTGACGGGCAAAGACGCGGTCCCGCTGATCCAGCAACTCCCGCTTGGAGAAATGAGAGCCTGCGAAGCCCCATTCCGGATGTGCGGCCAGTTCTTCATAACGTTCATTGCGCGCGTCGATTGGCAGAAAAAATGCGTCAGGGTCGGCCGTGTGGAACATAACGGGAATGCCAAGCGCGGCTGCCTTATCGAAGATGGGGGCGTAACGCTCGTCGTCAATGCGCAATAAGTTGCCGTCGGCGTCGCGAACGGTCAGCCCGAAGTCTTTCCAGAACTTGATTCCCCTGGCTCCGTGAGAGACGAGCCGTTCCAGCCGGTCAAGCGTGCGCTTAACAAAGTCCGGATGTGTTACATCAGACCAGTCCATCCATCCAATCGCCGAAAACCGGCTCGCGTCCGCAGCATGAAATTTTTCGATCATACGAAGCGCTTCATCTCCGGTCTTCATTGTGATGTTGACGATGTGCTCAATGCCGCACGCATCCATCACACGCAGGACGTCGTCCGGGTTCAGCGCATCAAGATGATTGTGATAATCAATGGCCGGAAAGCGCGCCTGCTGCGGGGTATGCGCGTCAGCAACAAGCGTGGACTCCGGCTGGAACTGCCCCAACGGAAGTGTGATCTCCGCTTTGGCGGTCACCATCGCGACGAATTTATCCTGCTCTGAATTTGCGGTGCCGGTCATCTTTTAACCTCTCTTCGCGAAAACTGCCGGGAAGTAGTGCTCGCTCAGGAATGCCGATACCAGAGCGGGGTCGCGAAACGCTTCAGTGCCGCCGGAGCGGAGCGTAGAGAGCGCTCCGGTAATATTTCCCGCGCGAGCGCAATCGCCATGGCTAAGGCCATTCAGCCAGGCGAATAAGAAGCCTGCATTGAAACTGTCACCTGCTCCGATAGTGTCGACCGGAGTAACTGTAACCGGCGCGGCAGAAATGCGCTGGCCTTTCGCCTGAACAATGGATCCCCGACGACCGCATTTAACCGCGACGCACGGAACCCGGGCTGCGAGCACCTGGAGCGCATCGTCGAGATTGTCCTTTCCCGTCATGCGGAAGGCTTCGTCCTCGTTGGGCAGGAGAACATCGACAAAGGGTAGGAGCGCATCGAGAGGTGGACCCCAGCGATCGTCAGGATCATCGTTCGTATCCAGCGAAATGGTGAGGCCTGCAAGCTTGAGTTCCTTAAAAAGCTCCGGCAGGCCGGGCGTCAGCGCACGTTGCAGATACAGTGACGAGAGGTGAAAATGACGCGACGACTTCAGGTAGCCAATATCAAGGTCGCTGACCTTCATCGTGGCAATCGTTCCAGGATAGGTAAGGATATGCCGAACTTCGTCATGAGGAAGCAGGACGGTAACGCCTGTGCAGATTGAGTCGTTCGTTAGAACCCTGGTAAGATCCACTCCGCCTTCGGCTACCTTGTCGAGGGCCATCTTCCCCAGGCCGTCATTGCCTGAACAGGTAATAAACCCTACGCGCGCGCCAAGGACGGCAAGATTGTGAGCCAGGATCGCCGACGAACTGCCAAGCGTAGCCTGAAAGCCAGTGGCGAGCAATTCTCTCTCAACCGGCATATCCTGCGGAAATCCATGCAAAATGAGGTCAAGATTGATTTCACCGGCAATTGTTACGTCAAAGTTTTTCATCGGCAGAGAATTTTCTTTCACAAAGCTTATGTTTACTCTTTAAGCTAAACGGATGTCTTGACTGTGGCACACGATCGATTCAAAAATACAACAGAATCAATGCACTTATAAAAGTAACAAAACGATACTATCAAACACTTCATTGACCCAACGCAAAATCTAAACGAAAGATCCTCCAGGGTTGGCCAAAATGCCTTTCATGATTCCAGCAATCCAAAATGTGCGCAGCGCCTTTGCAGATGAGATAAATCGCAGATGCAGGATGCATCAAGGACAATCTGCGCGCTTGTTGCCATTGAAATGGAGCCGAATTGCCTATTTTCCACTTGCTGTTCTTGTGCTGGCTGTGTTTTTCGGAGCGCGCCCCACAGATGCCAGCAGCGCCTCTGCCCCCGCGCATACCGTTACTGTGAGCGATGGCCATTTTGTGGTGGATGGCAAGCCTGTGCAGATTATCTCCGGAGAGATGCACTACTCGCGCATCCCGCCGGCATACTGGCGCGACCGTTTGTTAAAGGCCAAGGCCATGGGGCTCAATGCGGTCACTGTCTATGCGTTCTGGAACATGCATGAGCCGCATCCGGGACAATGGGATTTTTCCGGGCAATATGACGTTGCGCAGTTTATACGCGATGCCCAGCAAGTCGGCTTGTATGTGATTTTGCGCCCCGGCCCATACTCCTGCGGCGAGTGGAGTTTCGGCGGGTATCCTAACTGGCTGCTGAAGGATCCGACAATTCAGGTCCGCAGTCTCGATCCAAAGTACATGCGCGCAGCTGAAGCGTATATGAATCATTTGGGTCAGCAACTAAAGCCGCTGTTGTGGACCAATGGCGGTCCGATTATTGCGGTTCAGGTGGAAAACGAATATGGATCGTATGGCAAAGACAAGGCCTATCTTGAGGCGATGAAGCGGATGGATGTGAACGCCGGCCTGGGCAGTGTGGTGATGTATACAGGAGACGGCCCTGGTCTTTGGGGCGGCACACTACCCGAGCTGCCAGCTGCAATCGACATCGGTCCCGGAGATGCGCATGATGGCTTCAAGGAGCTCTTGAAGTTCAGGCCGAATTCACAACTGATGTATGCCGCAGAATTTTATCCGGGGTGGTTCGATCAATGGGGCAAGGCGCACGCGACAGGCGCGCCCATCGCAGAGCAACTGAAGGATTTGAATTGGATCCTTTCCCAGGGTTACTCCGTCAGCCTGTATATGTTTCATGGCGGCACGGACTGGGGCTTCATGAACGGCGCGAACGCCAGCGGCAAGAGCTTTGAACCGCAAACAACCAGCTATGACTATGCAGCGCCGCTCGATGAAGCGGGAAACCCAACGCCGAACTACTATGCGCTGCGCAATCTGTTTCAGAAATTCCAGCCCTCGGTGAAACTACCTGCAATTCCGGCATCCATGCCTTTAATTTCTGTTGCGCCTTTCACGCTGAAACAGTCCACATCGCTTTGGAAGAATCTTCCGGCGGCGCGTCACAGTGAAGACCCGATGCATTTTGAAGACTTCGAGATGGAAACGGGCTACATGCTGTACCGTACCGAAATCCACGGCCCAATAAAAGGAACACTCGACATTGGAGGAGCGCGCGACTACGCCGTGGTATATCTGGACGGAAAACAGATTGCCACACTGGACCGGCGTCTTGGACAGCACGAAACGAATCTCGTTGTAAATCGGAAGTCCGTGCAGCTGGATATTCTTGTAGAAGATACCGGGCGCATCAACTATGGACGTCAGTTTGCCACCGACCGCAAAGGGCTGATCTTTCCTGTCCTGCTGAACGGAGTGAAGCTTGAAGGATGGGACAACTACCCTCTGCGCATGGCCAGTGCTCCCGTTCAGCATTGGTCTAAGGCCAGAATCTCAGATCCTGCTTTTCATCGGGGAACGTTCAACCTCAACGCCGTCGGCGACACCTATCTCGATGTGAGTGCCCTCGGCAAGGGACTGATCTGGGTCAATGCGCACGCGATAGGCCGCGTCTGGAATATCGGCCCGCAGCAATCGGACTATGTGCCCGGATGCTGGCTGCACAAAGGGCGCAACACGGTGACCGTCTTCGATCTTGAAGATGAAGATAACCCCGAAATCACCGGGAAAACGCATCATGTTTATGCCCTACATCCATAGAAGTATCGCCATCCTTTTTAAGCGATGCCGAATGTGAATATAGTTGTTTTACCTCGGAGTCATTTCTAGAGTCAGCACTTGAAATGGAGCAAGATGAAATGCATGCGCGGTATTGGCATGAAGTTCAATTAATTGGGGCTGTTTTACACGTCGTATCATTGTTCGGCCCAAGAACAAATCTCCAGAGAATATCTGGAGGCCTTCTAAGGCGCATTGCGGGCCAATCCCTACGCAGGCTTTCATCGTCTCTACGAGGGCGGGGCTATCCACGAAATCGTCCGTCGATACGCGCAGGGTGCAAATTCCACAACACCGATGTGATACACGCGTTACCAATTCAGCGGTCGTGCATTTTATTGTAGCTATTCATACTTTTTATTTACTTTTAATTCCGAAAGTTTCCTACTAGACTACAATTTAGTTTCGTAACGAAAAGGAGTAACCCTTGCTGAACCTGTTTGCCGCGCTGTTTTTCTCGCCTGAACCTGAAAACAAGTCTCATGGGCTGCTGGACTCTCGGCGAGAGGTTTTTCAAGGGCCGGAGGCCTGGTTGTCCATCTTTGATCTCGCTGTGATTCGGCGATCGCTTGTTATATTACCGGCACTCCTGCTGGCGTTCTTTGGGAGCGCATCGGTTTTTAGTTTTGCCGCTACAACATCTGTAAGTGTGCGGCAGCTGGCGGCCGTTCCACCGATGGGGTGGAATGACTGGGCACATTATCAGTGCGGTTTCACAGCGCAGACTATTCTTGCCAATGCCAGGGCGCTCGTAAAGACTGGGCTGGCCGCGCGTGGATACAACACCGTAACGATTGACGATTGCTGGATGCAGAAAGATCGCGATGCTCACGGAAATCTACAGGCCGACCCGCAACGCTTTCCCCAGGGAATCAAGCCGGTCGCACAGGCTGTCCATGCTCTTGGTCTCAAGTTCGGCATTTATGAAGATGCCGGCTATGAAACTTGCGGTGGATTTGCTGGCAGCGGCGAATCCGATGGAGGAGGCAAGGACCACTTCCTCCAGGATGCCAGGCTGTTCGCGTCCTGGGGCGTGGATTACCTGAAGCTGGATGGTTGCAACGTATATGTTCCGAAAGGCGGCGGTGATGATGCAGCCTATCGTAAGGCCTATGCGGCGCAGAGCGCGGCGTTGAAAGCTGTAGGCCGGCCCATCGTTTTCTCGGAATCAGCTCCAGCGTATTTCCAGGGAACACCCGGCTGGTACAACGTGCTCAGTTGGGTCCGCAGTTATGGTCAGCTATGGCGCGAAGGTACGGATATAGCAATCTTTGATAAAGGGAAACCAGGTACACCACGATTCCACAGCGTGCTTTGGAATTACGCTTATAACCTGCCGCTGGGCCGATTTCAAAAACCCGGTAACTGGAATGACTCGGACTTCATCATCGGCGGGGATGACGGCGTGAGTTTAGCCGAAACCCGCAGCCAATTAGCCCTTTGGTCGATGATGTCAGCACCGCTGATCCTCAGCTCCGATCTGGACAAGCTCAACCCTGCGGCAGTTGCCATTCTCGGCAACAACGCAGTGATCTCAATTGATCAGGACGCGCTTGGCCGAATGGCGACTCTGGTACGGCGCAGCCCGGACGAAGACATATTATTCAAATCGTTAAGCGATGGAAATTATGCGGTCGCCGTCCTGAATCGCAGCAGTCAGCTCGTGCATACAGAATTGCGCCCAGCCGATTTTGGTTTTGCAGCGAATGCCGGATGCCGTTTAGACGCATGGGACCTCTGGAACGGGGAACGTCAATCGCGAATCTCTGTGTTACAGGCTGAGATTGGTGCTCACGATACTGCAATCTGGAAGATCCGCCCGATGGCCTCCTGTAGCATCCCTACGCGTACCGGCACGATCACGATGATCTCTACCGGAAAATATCGCGACATCGAAAGCTATAGTCGTTGCCTGGTGGCTCCAGGGCACATCGCGCCTTGCAAGGGAAGTTCAGCAGAGACGTGGACTGTTTCTGCCAGTGGTGCTTTGAAGGCTGCAGGGAGTTGCCTGGCGGTTACTGACGGCAAGGTAATGATGCAAGGGTGTTCCGCCGACGAGGCCCAGCGCTGGGACTATAACTTGGCCGGTAACCTGGTCAATTCCAGTGACAAGAAATGCCTCACCAGCAACCCGGCGAATGAGCCGCAAAGCCTGAGCGTGCAAGCGTGCGGATACAATTTGCCAAGCCAGATATGGTCGCTGCCAAATTAAAGGTCTGCTGAAAACTTCCCGCGAAGCGTTGCCGTAATTTGATCATCACCGACAGTGCGTCTTCGTGATGCCCAGAGATCGCCCAGTCATCATGGAAGCGAACTGCCGGTTGTGATGCCAGGAACCTCATGAAGTGGGTTCTCAAGCGCAGAGATGGCGACGCCATAACAACTCGTTAACAATATTAGAGTGACATTCTCCGGGCCGAGGTATGGCGGTCAGCGGACATTGGTCAGAAAGCGATAGTGGATAGCCCACTTTCCGGTATGGCCGGGCGCGATATCAAGATGGATATAGGCTTCCGGGCAAATTGTGCTGCGGATCGACCATAAGTAGAAACGCGAAATCGGCATGTCGCCTGTTTGTTCGATCCCTGTATGAGTCCGCGTATTCTCCAGAAGAATCGAATAGTCGGATGCACTGCTTCCATAGCCGCTGAGATAGGCTGCTACTGTTTCCTTCGGTTGCAGCTCCTTTAGATATGCGATGTCGTGCCCCCTCACAACCGCGCCGGGTAGCAGCGGTGTATCTGGCACAGGGGCAAAGGGCAAATGGAGCTCAAAACCGGGCCCCGTGGGCTGTCCGTCGAGCATGAAAAAGTCGTGATCATAGACGTCGGTCACGATGGAGGCTGCACCCAGGTTCTTCAGCGAATGGGTGAGCACCAAACCAGTGTGATTCAGGACAAGCTTTTTGGTGTAGATGTAGCTTATCCCGTCAGGCGCGCGAAGGCGCTGCTGAAAGGTGATGGAGCGCTTTCCGGTATGTATGCTCCAACGGCCCGTGTCGACGATCGGATAGCTGTCTCCGAAATGGTACGGAACGTCAGCCACCTTACGGAGCACTCCCACTCCGATCTTGACGAAGACACCGCCAGCCGGGGCAGAGCTATAACCCTGCGCGCCTTCCGCAGGACGAAACTCTTCCACCGGGCCAGTAATAGAGTCGTTCACCAGCGGATCGTAGTTATGGAACCATTCTCCCCAGTAAGTATGTCCATGATAGGACGCACAGCCGATCACACCCGACCAGTCAAAGCGTTCAGCCCGGTAATAACCCTCTTTTGCATCGGGAAGGAAGACAACAACGTGAAGGTCCCCATTGGTAAGCATCACGTGCGGATGATCCGGATGCGGAAGCGACGAACAGGGACCGGAATCCGGCGTGGCAGCGTTGGGTGTCGACGCATGGACGAGTAGGGCGCAGGCTAGCAGGGAGAGGAAAACAGTTGCAATCTGGGCCCGAAGTATGTGTCTCACTGGTTCCTCTTGCGCGAATTATACGTTAGATCATCTCCACACTGCATGGGACGAGGGCCCGGGTGATCTCTCCTGCAATACCGCAACGCTTGGCTATCTGCAGCATGAAGAGTCCGGCTCTGGTGTGCAGGATCGCGACAAGAATGAGGAGGTTAGCGGGCGGTTCGTATCACACAACAGTGGATCCGCTGAATGAAAAGCGTCGCGCAGACTACTCCAGGCAATCGTGGCGGAGGCTGATTTGACGCCGCTGGTGGGGAGAATAGAATCACCACACAGAATCGTCATTTTTAGTGGGCGTTCTTTCCCCAGGCCTTCATCGTGTCATCAGGAGCAGGAGTTGAGATGTTGAGAGAGCAAGGGATGCGGGTGCGATATTTTTTATCGTTCTGGCTGTTTGTATTGAGCGGAGTGGCGTTTCTGGACCGGACGAATATCTCGATCGCGGGCCTTC
>JBARHV010000070.1:0-1757 GCA_049799415.1 Silvibacterium sp. | reverse complement strand
CCTTCCTTACACTTTCCTTTCGTGACAATTTTGCGTCGCAATTTCGTCGTCAGGTGTTGTATTTTCGTCGCTTTGGCTGGGACGGTCCGCGCGCAGTGGCGCCCCGTTAGGAACACTTTTCCGGAGCCCGAGGCCGCGCTAGCCCGTGATATGCTCGCGGCGCACAACCAGATCCGGGCCAGCGTCCACGTGCCGCCGCTGGCCTGGTCGGACCGCCTGGCCGTCCACGCGCAGGAGTGGGCCATCCATTTGCTACAAGAAAAGCAGTTCTACCACCGCCCGCATCCCGCCTACGGCGAAAATCTCTTTGAGATCACCGGCAGTCACGCTTTACCCTTCGATGTTGTGGGCGTCTGGGCGTCCGAAGCCCGCGATTACAGCAATTCCAGCAACACCTGCTCGGGCGTTTGCGGCCACTACACCCAGCTTATCTGGAGCCACACTCGCGAAGTGGGCTGCGCCGTCGCCCGCGATGCCCGCGAGGAAGTCTGGGTCTGCAATTACGACCCGCCCGGCAACTGGATCGGCGAGCGTCCTTATTGAGCTAGAAAGCCGACATCCTCAAAGCAATTCCGCGAGCGATTCCACCTCGACCGACCGCATCAGCGCAACCTCGGAGAGAATTCCATGCAGCGTCCCGGTCTTCAGCGAGTTGTGAAGTGGCACTGTAATCATATGGACCGGAGGATCTTCATGCCTCAGTTGTTCCAATGCGCGAATCAGACGGTTAGCGGATACGCCGCGCGGCAATTTCATGCCGCTTCAAACGGAATCAGCTCATCTTTACCGTAGTGCATTTGCACCAGCCGGGGGCGCTCCCGGACGTCTTCAAAATGCAGCGCGACCGCCTCCAGAACATTGGTTCGAAGTTCTTCCCAAGTCTCGGCTTCCGTGAAAATCGCGTAGCCTAACGCCCGCGCGAAAAAGCCGCCTTCGTCCGCGTCGCGAATTTCGAACATCAACTCATGACCTTAGAATACCCAAGGCTCGACATCTATGCCGCACGGCGGCTAGGTCAACGCAAAATCGGCAGCGCCGCTGCCGGCCCGAGTGCGCGAACCGGCGAGCCACGAAACCCCTTCGGATCCCGCGTCACAATATATTCGCATTCTGACGCAAGCGCCGAGGCAGCCGTCACCGCGTCCTCGAAATCCACCAGCGGCAACCGCAAAGCTTCTTCGATTACGGCGCCGTCCACCGGCGCGACGCGAAAAACTCGCAGAATCAGGCCGATCAGTTGCCTCGCCCTGACAGCACCAAGCTCCCTTTGAACCAGATAATGGATGGTTGTAATTGCGTGGGCCGCCAGGAAACCTTCCGAGCGGCCGGTTTCAACAGAAGCCCAGATCGCACCGCTAGCCTCCGCATGAGGCTGCCGGTCCAGCAGAACGTCCAGGACAACGTTGGTATCCACCAGCATCCGCTTCAGCGGTATTTGCGCGTCAGGTGCCGTTTGTAGTCCTTCACATCCGCATTCTTGAGGACGCCTCGAACCGAACGCAAGATTGGCGCGTCTTCGATCACGCCAGTTGACGGTTCAGCCACCGCGGCGAGGTACGCCTCCACCATTTTCGATATGGAGACGCCTTGCTTCTTGGCATAGTGCTTCGCCCGAGAAATAACCGCGTCATCCACGCTGAGTGTGAGCTTCGACATCCGTACGTATTATATCAGGATATTGATACGTACAAAATGCGGCGGCCTGCGGATCACAACGCGTCACCAATCTTTCTCGCTCCTAACTCAACCACATCCAC
>JBARHV010000069.1:0-1626 GCA_049799415.1 Silvibacterium sp. | reverse complement strand
ATCGGATTCCGCCCGCTTCGCGGCGGCCCGGAGGATCGCGGCTCGCCCCGCCGCAGGCATTCCCCGCAGTTCCTTGGCCGACCAATTCCTTCGGCTCCGCTTGGGTGTTCGCAGCGCGTTCATATACTGTGATTTTACCACGTCCGGATCCGTTTTGCGAACGATGAAGTTAGGCGATCACTTGCCTTCCCAGGGCAATTGCGTGTAGTCGCCTAATTACAGAATCTTGCGCTTGCGCCTTTGCCCGTCTCACGGTAGCTTTCCTCTCTGGTCGCGAAGCTTCGCTGGTTTGAACAATTGACAGCACTCGAAAGGAGCTTTGGTATGGACGCCCAAGCGACCGCGCGGATTCCCCGCGCTTTTGAAGCGATGCCCGACCCGCGACGCCACAACATCCGACATAAATTCCTCGACATCTTCACCATCGCGCTCTTCGCCGTCCTCTGTGGCTGTGACGACTGGTGTGCGGTGGCCGCCTACGGACGGAGCAAGCACGCCTGGCTGGCCACGTTTCTCGAACTGCCCAATGGCATCCCCAGCCACGACACCTTCAACGATCTGTTTGCCCGCTTGAATCCCGACGCCTTTGAAGCGTGTTTCCGCGCCTGGATGCAATCGATGGTTGAACTGTCCGACGGCAAGCTGGTGGCCATCGACGGCAAAAGCATTCGCCGCAGCTTCGAGCACGCCTGGGACAAGAGCGGCATGGCTCACCTGGTCAGCGCGTTCGTGGCGGCCAACAAAATGGTCTTCGCGCAGGAAGCGACCGACGGCAAGGGCAAGGAACTGTCTGCCATTGAAAAACTACTGGACCTGCTCGACCTGGAAGGCGCGGTGGTGACTATCGACGCCATTGGCTGCCAACGCAAAATCGCCAGGAAAATCCGGGCCGCCAAGGCCCATTACGTCTTGCAGGTCAAAGGCAACCAGTCCCGATTGCAGAAGGTGATCGCCACCGCCATCGCCGACGCGGCGCGGGACGGATTCAACGGATTGTGCAGCGACAGCGATCAACAGACCGACGCCGATCATGGCCGGATCGAAACACGGACCGTGCACGTGACCTGGAACGTGGAAATCCTCGGCTCGATCGCCGAGAAGTGGCCGGACCTCAAAAGCATCATCGCCGTCCAGCGGGAACGCCAGATCAACGGTCACACCAGTAAGGAGTGGCACTATTACATCAGTTCGCTGGATGCCCGACGCACGGCCCGTCAAATGGCTGATTATGTTCGAGGACACTGGAGCGTTGAAAACAATTTGCACTGGCAACTGGACGTGAGCTTCAACGAGGATCAGCGGCGGGTTCGCAAGGGGCATGGCGCCGAGAACGCCAGTCGGCTCAGCCGTCTTGCCTTGAATCTACTGAAACGGGAGTCGAGCCAGAAGGTCGGCATCGCCACCAAACGCAAAATCTGCGGTTGGGACAACGACTATCTCCTAAAAGTCGCCGCAACCTAAACTTCGGCTACACGCAATTGCCCTGCTGTTGGACGAGCTCGCCTCAAACTATCGTTCCCCAAAGACCGTTGAGCGGTACGTCGGCAAAATCGCAATCAGTGAACTTGAGCTGGCGAAAGCGTTGGCGGACGCTGCACGTCGCATTGGTTCGCGGTTGGTAATGAC
>JBARHV010000068.1:0-4056 GCA_049799415.1 Silvibacterium sp. | reverse complement strand
GGATCGTATTCGACGTCAATCTCTTCGAAGCTGGGGACAAAGCCGACTTCGCTGACCGCTTCTTCGTGTTCCTGCATGTATTTGTAACTGCGCGTGGAACCTTCATGGTCGTTGAAGGTGACGCAGGGAGAGATGACGTCGAGCATGACCGTGCCCCGGTGGGCGATGGCCGCCTTGAGCATGGTGAGCAACTGCTTTTTGTCACCGGAGAAGGAGCGGCCGACGAAGGTGGCGCCGAGCTGGATGGCCAGCGAGCAAGTGTCGATGGCAGGGAGATCGTTGATGACGCCGGTCTTGAGCTTTGAGCCGATGTCGGCAGTGGCGGAGAACTGGCCTTTGGTGAGGCCGTACACGCCGTTGTCCTCGATGATGTAGATCATGGGCAGATTGCGGCGCATGAGGTGGACGAACTGGCCGACGCCGATGGAGGCGGTGTCGCCATCGCCGGAGACGCCGATGCCCATCATGGTTTTGTTGGCCAGCAGGGCGCCGGTGGCGACGGAGGGCATGCGGCCGAGCACGCTGTTGAAGCCGTGGGAGCGCGACAGGAAGTAGGCCGGACTCTTGGAGGAGCAGCCGATTCCGGAGAGCTTGATAATGCGCTCGGACTTGACGCCCATCTCGTAGAAGGCATCAATGATGCGCTCGGAGATGGCGTTGTGGCCGCATCCGGCGCAAAGTGTGGTCTTGCCGCCGCGATAATCCAGCATCGGAAGTCCGATGCGGTTGACTTTGGGGTTCGCCGGGGGGGTGGGAGCGGTGGTGGTTGCCATTTAGATCTCCTCCTGCTGGATCAGCGCTTCGGTGACGGAGCGCGCGTCGATGGGCAGGCCGTTGAAGTGGCGGATGCTGCGCAGTTTCAGCGTCTCAGCGGCCGGCAGGTCGAGCTTGAGCAGGCTGAGCATCTGCGCATCGCGGTTCTGCTCGATGATGTAGACGCGATCGTGCGAGGCGACGAAGTCGTGAATCTCGCTGGTGAAAGGGAAGGCGCGGATGCGGAGATAGTCGGTCTCGATCCCGTATTCCTTCTTCAATTGGTCGCGGCTTTCGAGCACGGCGAAGTCTGAGGTGCCGAAGGCGATGAGGCCGATCTTCGACTTTCCGTTCTGCACGATGACCGGTTTGGGAACCAGAGTGCGCGCGGTCTCAAACTTGCGGGCCAGCCGCTCCATCAGGTTCTGATAGTCATCGGGCTTTTCGGTGTACTGGGCTTTTTCGTTGTGTCCGCTGCCGCGCACGAAGTAGGCGGCCTGGGGGTGGTCGGTTCCGGGGATCGTGCGATAGGGAATGCCGTCGCCGTCCACGTCCTTGTAGCGGGCGAAGCCGCCTAGGCGGGTGAGGTCTTCGGCGGTGAGCACTTTGCCGCGGTCGAGCGGTTTCTCCGGGTAATCGAAAGGCTCGGACATCCAGTTGTTCATGCCGAGATCGAGATCGGAGAGGACGAAGACCGGTGTCTGCAGGCGCTCGGTGAGATCGAAGGCCGCTCCGGAGAACTCGAAGCATTCCTTGACATTGGCGGGGAGCAGCATGACGTGCTTGGTGTCTCCATGCGAAAGGTAGGCGATGGAGAGCAGGTCGGCCTGCGAGGTGCGCGTGGGCAATCCGGTTGAGGGGCCGACGCGCTGGATGTCGAAGATGACGCCGGGGAGTTCTGTGAAGTAGCCGAGGCCGACAAACTCGGCCATCAGCGAGATGCCGGGGCCGGAGGTTGCGGTCATGGATCGAGCGCCTGCCCAGCCTGCGCCAAGCACCATGCCCACCGCAGCCAGCTCATCCTCAGCCTGCACGACGGCGAAGGAGGCCTTGCCGTCCGGCTCGATGCGGTACTTCTTGAGGTAGTCGATGAGCTGCTCGACGACGGACGAAGAGGGCGTGATGGGATACCAGGTGACGACGGTGACTCCGGCGAACATGGCGCCGAGCGCGGCGGCGGCGTTGCCGTCGATGATGATTTTGCCGTCGGTGGCGTGCATGCGCTCAAGCATGAAGGGATCGTGCTTGGTGAGCGACTCGGCGGCGTAGTTGTATCCGGCCTCGATTGCGGACCAGTTCAGGTCGGCGGCCTTCTGCTTCTTGGCGAACTGGCGGCGCAGCGCGGTCTCGACCACCTTCATGTCGAGCGAGATGAGCTTGGCCATCACGCCGACGTAGATCATGTTCTTGACCAGCTTGCGCAGCTTGGCCTCGGGGCACGCGGCGGCCGTGAGCTTGTCGAAGGGAACCGGATAGCAGATGACGTCATCGCGATACTGCTTGAGGTTCGCGGAATCTTCATAGATCGCGACTGCGCCCGCCGGCAGCGAGAGGATGTCTTCCTTCGCCGTCTCAGCATTCATGGCGACCAGGATGTCGATCTCCTGCTTGCGCGCGACATAGCCCTGCTTGCTGACGCGGATGGTAAACCAGGTGGGCAGGCCCGCGATGTTTGACGGGAAGAGGTTCTTGCCGCTGACCGGAATGCCCATTCCGAAGATGCTGCGCAGCAGAACGCTGTTGGCGGACTGCGAGCCCGATCCGTTTACGGTTGCTACCTGGATGCTGAAATCGTTGATAACGGGCTTCGCAGCGGCCCCGGATGAATCTTCTTTCGTGCCTGAGACGTGCTGTCCAGCTTCTATGCCGGCGCTGTCGAGGGCAACGTGTCCTGTCGCCATGTGGCGGGATCCCCTTCAGTATTAAATTGAACGAACTTTTCTGGTTCTTTCCTCTTCATTATAGTCGCGTGCAGCGTGGTTTTCCTCGATCCGGGAGTTACCGGAAGGATTCGGGACTGGCTATCCAGGCAGACTGCGCTTGAAATTGCGGACTAATTGCGGAGATCGGCCATGATGCGCGCGACCTCCGCCTGCTGCTCGGCGTCGAGCGGCAGCAGGGGCAGCCGCGGACGGCCTCCGTAGTATCCGTTGAGGTCGCAGGCGTGCTTGATGCCGGGGATGCCGAGTTTGCCGAGCACGGTTGCGGAGGCTTCGACGACGCGCTGCTGCTTGTTGGCGGCGAGCGCGGTGTCGTTGTCCTTCCATGCGGTGTAAATCTCCTGGCAAGCCTGCGGAGCGGGCGCGGCGAGGGCCAGGATGCCGCCGGAGGCTCCGGCATTGAGTGATTCCACGAGCTGGCTGGCGGAGCCGGCGAGGATCTGGAAGCCGACTTCCTTGGTCCGCATGACCTTGGCAAGGACCGCAGACTGCGGCAGAGCGGGTGCTCCACCGAGAGATTCCGCGGAGATGAAGTTGCTTTGGATCATGGTCTGGGCGAGCATCATGCGCGCGGTGAAGGCGGTAAAGAAATTGGTAACGGAAGCCTGGCGGCGCGGCGCATGGCGGGTAGCGGCGGCGAGCGCGGCGATGCGCTCCACGCCGCCGTTGGAATCCTTGATGCCGATGATATTGGGGTGCTGCGCGAGCTCGGCGACGACTTCGACGGGAATCTCGTAGTGCGTGAATTTGGGGATGCTGTAGATGACGACGGGCAGCGGCGAACGGTCGGCGAGAGCGCGGTACCAGGTGAGAATGTTGGAGGCGCTATAGGGATAGTAGCTGGGCGTGCGGGCGAGGACCGCATCGTACTGCTGCTCGGCTGCGTACTCGGCGAGGTGAAGGGTTTCCGAGACGCTTTCCCGCGCGACTCCGGCGAGAAGGACCTTGTCCGGCGCGGCGACGCCACGGGCGGTACGCAGGACGTGGCGCGACTCGTCGTCACCGAGCATGACGGCTTCTCCGGTGGAGCCGAGGATGACGATTCCGGCGACGGGAGTGCGGGAGTAGCGCTCCACATTGTGTTCGAGCTTCTTGAAATAGAGGCGTCCGTCAGGATAGAACGGCGTGGTTGCGGCGGGAAAGATGCCTTCGAGCAGCATGGGTTGATTGTAGCGAAACAGGGCTCAGGGCACAGGGCTCAGGGCACAGGGATCAGAGCGCAGGGATCAGAGCACAGGGTATCAGAGCACAGGGTACAGGGCTCAGGGCTCAGGGCTCAGGGATCAGAGCGCAGGGATCAGGGCTCAGGGCTCAGGGATCAGAGCGCAGGCATCAGGGCACAGGGTACAGGGCTCAGGGCGCA
>JBARHV010000067.1:0-14758 GCA_049799415.1 Silvibacterium sp. | reverse complement strand
CCACAGCTCACTGTGCAGCATAAAGCGCACATCCACGGTGAAGCAGTCACTGCACCAGCCCTCAAGCGTGGAATAGAGGTCGGAGAGTCGAACCTCGGTAAGAAAACCCAGCGAACCCAGGTTGACGCTAAGGATGGGAATGTTCGTCTTGGCAAAGACGCGGGCAGCCGAGAGAAGTGTGCCGTCGCCGCCCAGCACGATCACCAGCTCGGGGTCCTCTGCAGGCATCAGATGCCGTGCAACGATGCGGGCCTCCTGCGTATAGTTCCCGCTTACGGGGTCCAGAATGGGGTCCAGGTCGTGCGCCTTCATCCAGAGCACAAGCTCGGGCAGCAGCGTCGACAACTCTTCCTTCTGCGGTTTGGAGACAATGGCTACAGGGCGCATGAAGTATCAGTGTAACGGATGCGCCATTCCGAATCTGTTACAAGTGGTCAGCGCCGGGATCAGGTTTCCTGAGGCGATTGCCTCATGACTGCGTGCAGCAGAAATTCCTTATTGCCCTCGGCCCCCAGAATCGGTGAATCGATCATCTCAAGGTTGCGCCCGCCGGCCTTCGCGGCACAGGCTCGAACCCGCTCGATGGCCAGCCGGTGCGCCGCTGGATCGCGGACAATTCCTCCCTTGCCGACGTTCTCGCGGCCCGCCTCAAACTGTGGCTTTACCAGAATCACAGCCTCCAGCAGGCTGTCGCCGCCGATGGCTGCCAGCACCGCCGGCAGCACCAGGGTCGCGGAAATGAAGGATACATCCATCGCAAGGAACTCAATCCCGGCGGCCAGCTCGCCCGGCGTAAGCTTGCGCGCATTCGTTCGCTCCATAAGAGCAACCCGAGGGTCGCGGCGCAACCTGTCGGCAATCTGGCCATATCCGGTATCAATGGCCAGCACACGCCCGGCTCCGTGCTGAAGCATGCAATCGGTAAAACCTCCAGTCGACGCGCCTACGTCAAGGCAGAATTTGCCGTTCAGATCAATCTTCCAGTGCTCGATCGCAGCCTCGAGCTTGAGCCCGCCCCGGCCCACATAACGCAAATCCTCACCCAGCAGACGCACGGCTGCGGTCACCGCAACAGCATGGCCCGGCTTTTCGACCTTCTGTTCATCCACCAGGACCCGTCCAGCCAATATCAGGGCCTGCGCCCGTTCCCTGCTAGGCACCAGGCCACGATCCACAAGCAATCTGTCTAATCGTGCCCTTCCTGGCCGCGATGTATCCGGACGCGCTTCACCGGAACTCGCTTTGCCCGTGCCCGGGTCGTCTGAGGAGTGCTTCATCGTTAATATTTCTGTCCGCAAGCTATACGCCGAAGAGGTGCATTGCTTCTTATTGTGTAACATCGATGGAGTTGGAATAGAATACCGTTGGATCAACAGCATGTCGGAAGCCCCCTCCAATCCAAATACGCCCGCGCCGCGTTCCTTTGACAGAACCGGCGGAGGCAGCTTGGAGGATTTAGGCTTGCTGTCGGAGATTCGGTCTGGCAGCCAGGATGCCATGACTGCATTCTTCGACCGCTATTCCAGAATGGTGTATTCCGTCGCTCTGCGAGTGCTGAATGATTCAGGTGAAGCTGAAGATGTAATGCAAGAGATCTTCATCCAGGTGTGGCAAAATCCCGGAGCCTTTGTTTCAGGCCGGGGATCGCTGGGAGGATGGTTGGTAGTTGTAGCCCGAAACCGGGCCATTGATAAACTACGCCGTCGCAAACCATCAGACCCCGTGGAATTGTTTGCACTGCCCTCTTCTACAAATCTTGCGCAGGAATCGGAACAGGCCATCCTGTTGGAAAAAATACAAGCTGCTATGGCCAATCTGCCAGAGGAGCAAAGGAAATCTGTCGAACTCGCGTTCTTTGAAGGCCTGAGCCACTCGGAGATCGCCGAAAAAACGGGCGAGCCGCTGGGAACCATAAAGACGAGGATACGTCTGGCGTTGATTGCAATCAGAAAGGGATTCAGCGTTTGAGCAGCACGCAGCACATTTCGCAGGAAGACCTCACACTGTACTCCATACAGGCGCTTACGCCTGCGGAGTATGCTGAGGCGCGGGCGCATCTGGGTACGTGCGCCGACTGCCGTAGTGCGCTTGCCGATGTGCTCGCGGATCTCTCCCTGATTGGCCTGAGCGTGCAGCAGAAGGCGATTCCTGACGGCGCCCGCCAACGTTTCCTAGCAACCGTCGCCAATACGCCGCAGGCTTCAACATCCACTGCCGGCGCGACCCCGGCTGCGCGCACCATACCCGAGCAGAGACACAAAGGCGGCCTCGGCTGGTTTGGATGGGTCACAGCGATTGCTGCCATTGCCGTTGCGTGCTATCTGGGTTATCACAGCTTTGATCTTCAACAGCAGCTCGACGCAAACCGTGGACAGATTGCGCAGCTCTCGGCGCAGGCCGCGCACGCGCAGGAGTTGATGGATGCCCTGACCTCTCCGCAGGCAAAGCAGGTAACGTTGACTGAGACGAAACAGCCCGCGCAGCCGGTAGGCCATGCAACCTATCTGCAGAAGAGCGGCGCACTCATCTTTGTCGCCAGCAACCTGCACCCTGTCCCGCAGAACAAGACCTACGAACTCTGGCTGATTCCCGCCAACGGCAAGGCCCCGATTCCAGCCGGATTGTTCCGCCCTGACTCCACCGGCAGCGCCTCCGTGGTACTGCCGCCGCTGCCTGCGGGCGTGGACGCCAAGGCCTTCGGTGTAACGGTGGAAGAGGCCCAGGGCTCGGCCACGCCGACGCTGCCGATCGTAATGGCCGGACAATAATTCTGCCTGGCGAGGCCCCGTCGCGGTCAGGCATTGACGAAACTACCTGCGAACGGAAAGAATACTCGCGAGCAGGATGAAAACTAAAAAAGCTGCAAAGAATACCACCCTGGCATCTTCCGGCCAAGCGCGGCCAAACCCGGGGTTTCCTCACCCCATCACCCTCGCCGTCGATATTGGCGGCTCCGGCTTAAAGGTGATGGCGCTTGACGCCAAAGGGAATCCGCTCACCGAGCGCTTGCGCACACCCACGCCTGATCCCGCTATGCCAGCGCGAATGCTGGCCGCGCTCGAAAAAATGCGGGAGCAGATGCCGGCATGCGATCGCGCTTCCGTGGGTTTTCCCGGGGTCATCAAACGCGGAAAGATTCTGACCGCAGCCAATCTTCATCCTCGCTGGATCGGCTTTCCGCTCGAAGCTACGCTCGAAAAGCAATGGAAGATTCCAGTACACCTGGCGAATGACGCCGCTGTGCAGGGCTATGGAGCTATCCGGGGCAAGGACGTTGAACTGGTGCTCACGCTGGGCACCGGAATGGGTTCGGCTCTCTTCACCAACGGGCATCTTTGCCCAGGTCTTGAGCTCGGCCATCATCCCTGGCGCAAGGGCAAGACCTACGAGGATTACTTCGGGCGAAAGGGTTTGGAAAAGTACGGCAAGAAACACTGGAACCGCCTGCTGGCCAAAGCCATTGAGCAGACTGCCCACACCTTCAACTGGGACCATCTCTACATTGGTGGAGGCAATGCCAGGCTGATCAACTTCAAGTTGCCCGAAAGCGTCTCGATCATCTCCAATGAAGATGGACTCCTGGGCGGCGTTGCATTATGGAGCTATCAGAACTAAGCGTTTGTGCCTGTGTACCAGCCATTTGATCTCCGTAAGCTGACTCGCCACTCATGACATCTGTCATCTCCGATTGGTGACAACCTCCACTGATCTCGGCCCTCCTTCCTGAGCGATCCTGTCTTTGGTAAAGGAGACATGCACCCATGGCCGCAACTGCATTCGCATCCGGATTTCAGGTTGAGCCGCTCACCGTTCCCCTCCAAGCGCCGACAGCGCAGCCCATCGCTCGCCTGCATTCGGTAACCAAGCGCTACGGGCAGGTCACAGCGCTTGAGAATCTGAACTTGTCTCTCTATCCCGGCGAAGTGGTTGCGCTGCTGGGGCCAAACGGAGCCGGCAAGACCACAGCGGTAAAGCTGCTGCTCGGGCTCATCGCGCCCAATTTCGGCAGCGTGCGCGTAATGGGCGGCGATCCCCGCGACTCGGAGACGCGCACCGGCTTTGGAGCGATGCTCCAGGTCACGCGCGTGCCGGAGACTCTGCGCGTCTGCGAGCACATCGATCTCTTCCGCAGCTATTACCCCAACCCGCTTCCCGCCGCCGAAATTGTGCGCATCGCGCGCCTCGAAGGCCTGGAAAATACCTTCTACGGCAAGTTGTCCGGGGGCCAGAAGCAGCGCGTGCTCTTCGGCCTTGCACTCGCCGGGGACCCCAGCCTGGTCTTTCTCGATGAGCCGACGGTAGGCATGGACATCGAGTCTCGCCGCGCTCTGTGGGACCAGATTCGGTCGCTGGCCGCACATGATAAAACCGTTCTGCTCACAACGCACTATCTGGAAGAGGCCGACGCGCTCGCCAGCCGCATCATCGTGATCGGCAAAGGCAAAATTCTCGCCGAAGGAACGTCTTCCGAAATCAAGCACCGCGTGGCCGGACGCAGAATCCGCTGCATCACCCAGCTTGACATGGACTTTATGCGCGAACTGCCGTCCGTCCTTAGCGTGGAGCAGGACCGTGAAGCCGTAGTGATCACAGCAACCGAGTCAGAACGGGTGGTACGGGTTCTCCTGCGCGAAGACCCAACACTCCACGGCCTTGAAATTTCAGCGCCCGGCCTGGAAGACGCATTCCTCGCGCTCACCAGCCCAAACGCAAACTGATTTGCTATTCAAGGAGATTCAATTATGGCTACCGCCGTCATCGCCGTTCGCCGCCCTCAGCCGCTGGGCCTGCGCTATTACGCGCGCGTTACAGCACAGGAGACGCGCTACGAATTTCTGAAAATGCTGCGCGCCAAGGCATTTTCGTTCTCGGTCATCGGCTTTCCAGTGATGTTCTACATGATCTTCGGCCTGACCAACCATCACGTTGAATATGCGCGCTACCTGCTCGCAAGCTATAGCTGCTTTGGCATGTTCGGCTCGGCGCTCTTCGGCCTGGGAGCAGGCGTTGCCATGGAGCGTGCGCAGGGATGGCTGGAGCTGAAGCAGGCCTCGCCCATGCCACGCATCGTGTACCTGGTGGCAAAGACGATTACCTGCGCCGCGATCGCGATGATCACGGTGGCGCTGCTGCTGGTGCTCGGCCTTACTTTGGGCGGAGTCACGATGACCGTGCTCGAAGTGGTCAAGCTCATCGGAGTCACCCTTGCGGGAACGGTCCCCTTTGCCGCAATGGGCCTGCTGATCTCATTCATCCTGCCGCCGAACGCAGGCGCCGGCATGATCAATATCATTTATCTGCCCATGTCCTTTGCATCGGGAATGTGGATGCCGATTGACCTGCTGCCGCACTGGATACAGAGGTTCGCACCCGCACTGCCCACCTACCATTACGCACAGCTTGCGCTGAACATCTTCGGTTACGCTCAAGCCGGAACATCCATGCTCACACATTGGGAGGCTCTGGTAGGCTTTACTTGCCTGTTGCTGGGAGCGGCATGGCTGGTGTTTACGCTGAGTGAGGCGAAGGCTTGAACGTTCACGACAAAATCGAAGCTCACGGGCGCGCCCTAAGTCTGGCTGCGCCCGCGGACGATTCCCGGCGAATGAAAGGCCTTGCTGAACGGCTGAACTACGGCACCAGAAGCAAACGCGCTGACTACTGGGACTTCATCTGGCTTGTCTACTCTATCTTTTTCTTCATTGAGCCTATCTCCCGGCATGACCGCCATTACTGGCTCGTATTCGTGGCCTTTTACACCCTCTTTCTGGCGCTTTATTCGGGAATCATCCTCGCTCGCCACCACTGGCAAAGTTATCTCTGCCTCGTCTCACTCGCCGTCCTGGGAGCCATCTACTTCCCGCAGAACAACGCCGCGTTCGGCTGCTTCATCTTTGCCGCCGCATTCCTTCCTTTCATTACCGAATCGCTTGTCGTCAGTATCAGCGGCTTCGCACTCCTGTGCATCACTCTCATCACGGAAGGAATTCTGCTGCATACGACTCCCTGGTCATGGGCCATGGGAGCGCTCTTTACCTTTATCGTGGGCGGGACAAATTTATTTATGGCGCAGAAGGTCCGCGCCAACTCTAAACTGCAGCTCGCGCATGAGGAGATTGAACAGCTGGCCAAGGTTGCGGAACGCGAGCGCATTGCCCGCGACCTGCACGACGTGCTCGGGCACACGCTCTCGGTGGTTGTGCTCAAGTCGGAGCTGGCCGGACGCCTCATTCCGGGCGACCCCGCGCGCGCCGCTTCCGAGATCGCCGATGTCGAGCAGATTGCCCGCAAGGCGCTCAGCGAAGTCCGCGAGGCCATTCGTGGTTACCGGACTGAAGGGTTGGCCGCCGAGATCAAGCGTGCTCACAGCACGCTCGACGCGGCAGGCGTAACGCTGATCTGCGATGAGAAGCCTCCGGCCCTGAATCCGACGGACGAGACCGTGATGTCGCTCGTCCTGCGCGAAGCCGTCACCAATGTTGTGCGCCACGCACAGGCCAGCCAATGCATTATGCGCTTCGCGACGCGGGATGGAAAAACCGCGCTCGTTGTCGAAGATAACGGGCGCGGCGGTGCGCGCGAAGAGGGCAACGGGCTGCGCGGAATGCGCGAGCGCATCGAAGGCCTCGGCGGACACTTTGCAATCGACGGCACGCACGGCACGCGCCTGACGATCGAGTTACCGGCAAACTAGAGCACAGAATTCAGAGCACAGGATTCAGGATTCAGAGCTCAGGGCGGATATCCGGCATACGGGAATCAGCCAGCAACCCGCTCTACGCTGTACGTTGAGCCCTGTGCTCCGCGCTCTATGCCCTACTCTCCGTGCGGATAATCCACCCTCACCGCCACAATTTCATACGGATGCACCGGCACCGTAACTTTATTGCCCGCAACAGACAAAGCCGCCCCCTGCGGCTGCTCCATCAGGTTTGTCTCTGTCGCACCCGTTGCGCCTGGCGGCAGAGAAATTTCGATGTTGCCTGACTTCCCTGCCCACTCATACAGATGGAAGATCAGCGCGTTCGAGTCTTCGGCCTTCTTCATCGCCGTCAACACCACATTCTGCGGTTCAACGGAGACGAATGAATGCCGCGCTGCCATCTCGCCCATATGCGGCTCAACCTGTGTTGCGCTGAGCTGGTAGTTGAAGTCGAAACCGTGGCGTACCGTCAGCGCCTGTTTCCAGCCGCCGCCATGCGGATACAGAGCGTAGCTGAAATGCTGATGTCCGCGGTCGGCGTTGGGGTCGGGCCACGTCGGCGAACGCAGCAGCGTTAACCGCAGCACATTACCGCGCGCGTCATATCCAAACTTCGAGTCGTTGATAAGGCTGAAGCCGTGCTGCCCATCACCCAGGTCCGCCCAACGCTGCGCCGGAACCTCAAACTTGGCATCTTCCCAGCTATTGTTGCGCGTAGTTGGACGTTCGATGGTTCCATACGGGATCTCGTATGTAGCCTTGTCACTTGAAGCCGCCAGCGGGAACGCTGCCTTCAGCAACTCGTGCGTCTCATGCCAGTCGATGTCGTTCGCGACAACGACTTCGTCCGAGCCTTCCGTAAGAATAATGTCCTGCACGAACTTTGAGTTCTCAGTGTGATGCGTAACGCGAACCACCGCGCGCAGCGGGCCTTTTTCGATCAATTCAACCGAGTCGGCAGTGTCGAGGTTCACCGGAGGCTTGTCGTACGTGCCGGGATCAATGTTCCATGCGTCATACTGCTTCGGTAGGTCATGGTAAAGCTGCAGCTCATTGCCGCAGCTATGGGCGGCGAGCGACTCAAAGCCCGTCTTCTTATCCCCGTTCTTCTTATCAACGAGGCTGGTGATGCAGCCCGTGGTCTTGTCGACAGTCACGCGCAGCGCGGCATTTTCCAGCGTCAGCCCGGAAACATGCAGGTCGCTGGCAAACGGCCGCTTGCCCGGAATCACATGCACAACCTCATAGCCGAGCGAAGGCGCATCCTTCACATCAATCAGCAGTTTGAAGGTGTGCGTCTGCGCATCCGAGGACAGGACCTCCGACGGCAGCACATGGTTCTGATCGTCAAGTACGGAGACGCTCGTCGCGGGCTGTGGCATCTGCACACTTACCGTAACCAGACCGGAGCGCTGCCATGCCAGTGGATTGAAGACCAGCAGCGGAACGCCTGCGCCGCTCGTATTCACACGCGCATCGATGGTGTTCAGCGCATTGGATGAGATTTGACTGGTCTCCCAGCGCACAACATCAAAGTCCTTTTGCGCATCTCTGTAGATCACTCCAATACCGGAGCCAGCGGCAAGATCATGGAAGCCATTGAACGTGATCTTCTTCCAGGCATCGGTGAAACGGTCGTTCGGATAGGCGTTACCGTCCAGCCATGCCAGCGACGCTTCCTTCTCAGCATCGAGCGTCCATTCAGGGGCCTCGCGCAGGTTGCGCTTTTGATTGGCTTGCGTGGTGTAAACGCCGCGATGAAATTCGAGATACATCTCATCGTCCCACGTCGGAATAGCAATGTCGCCCGCGACCGGTTGCGGCGGATGATAGCCCTTCGCGATCGAGTTGTAGTTCCATGTCTGCGAATCCGGAGCGAGCTGCTTCTCGACCGTCGTAAAGTAGCTCAGCGCCGTTCCAAACTGCATCTTCGGAACAACCTTGTTACTGTTCTCCCAGTGCACGCCCTGGTCCAGCATGGAGCGCGTCGGCCCTCCGCCGTGATCGCCGACCCCGTACAGGTCCATCATCTCCAGCATGCCGGGAGCATATTCGCGCGCCTTTTTCAAATCCGCAGACAGCCGGATAGGGCTAAGGTTGTCGTTTCCATAGTCATGCGGGAAATAGGTCAACACCTTGCTGCCGTCCGGTGACTCCCACCAGAACAGCTTGAGCGGAAGCTGGTTCGTATCGTTCCATGCCATCTTCTGCGTGACGAAGTAATCGATGCCGGACTTTTTGTAGATTTGCGGCAGCTGCCAGTTGTAGCCGAACGAATCCGGGTTCCACCCGATGCGAACATCTACTCCGTAGTGCTGCTCATACCAGCGCTTGCCGATCAGGATGGAACGCGCCGTCGATTCACCGTCGGGCAGGTTCAGATCCGGCTCGACCCACATGCCGCCGACCACCTCCCAGCGCCCTTCCTTGATGCGCTGCTTGATCTCGTCGTTCATCTCCGGATACTTGTCTGCCATCCAGGCGTTGTATTGCGCCGCCGATTGCGTGTAGGTGTAGTCCGGATATTCATTCATCAACTGGAGCGCGGTCCCAAAGGTGCGCTTCACTACATCCACCGTCTCGGTCCTCGGCCAAAGCCAGGCAGCGTCAATATGCGAGTTCCCGGTCACATGAAACGTAGCCTGCTGCAACAGTGGCCTGAGGGCCTCAAGTGTTTGCTGCGATGCCTGGAGCGAGGCGTCAAACTTTGCCTGATCGTCTGCGTCCAATGCCTTCAGGTCCACCGTGGAGATGGCTTTGTCGAGCGTAGCCTCGTCGGCTGGAACATCTTTCGAGAGGCTCGGAACCAGCAGCGCCGCTGAAAGAAATTCCGTGCGCTCGTCTTCAGGATTGGGGCGGTCCTGGGCAAAATCAATCTTCATCTCCGATCCCGCAAACTGCTTCTTATCCACGGTAGCGAGCAGCTTCACGGCAACCAGCACCTTATCGCCGGGCTTCGCGTCGTCAAACAGCACGATCGGCTCAAGATCGTCGCCCAGCGCCACGCGGCGCCCGTTAAAGTAGATAATCTGCGGCATTGGGCCGTTTGCGTAGGCGCGGAACTGGAACCAGATGCGCGTGCCTGCCAGGTCATAGCCGTGCAGGCTCTTCGGAACCTCGATCCACTGGCGGTACCACACCGCCTCATTGGGGCCCTCGGTGCCGGGTTTAGCCACGGCCCACGCAGAGTCATCCAGTGAAGGGTTCTCCCCGTGCGGCACGTCACCAGCATGAAATCGCCAATCGCCCGGTGGCAGCGTATTCAATTCGCCCAGGCGCACAATCACCTGTTGATCGGCCGGCGGCAGCGATTGAATGATGCTGTCCGCGGACTGCGCAGAGAGCGCGACGGGAAAGGAAAGGGCCAGTACCGATACCGAAAAAACGCAAAAAGAGGTGAGAGAGCGCTTCACAACAGGACCTCCGCACATAATGTGAGGATTATAAACAGAAGAGAAGGCTGCGGACTTTCGATCGCTTGTGGATGATTCGGAAGATGCGGCAATCCACAGTGCAGGCCGCGGAAGGGATCAGTCTCAGCTCTGCCGGTTTCCGAGTGTGGAGTCTCTGAGCATCCTGCCCATCTCCAGCTCCATCGCATCAAACTCGGGCGCGGGGTAGTCCTTGGAGGCGAAAATATATTGATTTCCTCCCGCGCGCTTGGCGCGATACATCGCGGAATCAGCCAGGCGCCACAAGTCCTGCGCTGCTGTCCCGTCTGTGGGGTATATCGCGATACCGATGCTCGCCGTCAGGCTGATCGTATGCTCATCGATCATGAGCGACTGACGGAAGCTGTCGAGCAGAACCTGCGCCACGCGGCTGGCATCTGCCGGAGTCTTGAGCTGCCCCAGCAGCACAATAAACTCTTCGCCCCCTGACCTGGCCATGGTATCGGTCATGCGCAGCCTCTCGCGCAGCGTGGAGGCCACCTGCTGGAGGCAGACATCGCCAACATGGTGCCCATAGGTATCGTTCACCTGTTTGAAGCGGTCCAGATCCATGCACAGGATGGCAGCCTGCTGGCCAAGTCGTTCCGCAGCAGCCAGCATTTGCTCCATGCGGTCTTTGAGCAGCAGCCGGTTGGGCAGGCCGGTAAGAATATCGTGGTGCGCCTGGTAAACCAGCCGCTCATAGAGCTGCTGCCGTTCGGTGATGTCCTGCACCAGCGAAAAGCGAGCGTTCCGGCCCTCGAACGCAATGCCGTGCGAAGCTTCCTCCACCTGGATCCTCGACCCATCTTTACGAATGTGTGTCCACGGCCCGGAATAGAGGGTATTTTCGCCCGCATCCTTCAGGCGATGTTCCAGCCTGGGAACATCCTCCGCCGGCCTGATGTCCCGCAGAGATTTGCCCAGGAACTCCGCTTGCGAATAGCCGTAGTGCGTGATCGCTGCGGCATTCACTTTTAGAAATTCCAGTGTCTCCTTATCGAAGATCCACATGGGATGTGGGTTGCCGTCAAAAAGTACGCGGTATTCTTCGCGCTGGCGGGCCATTTGGATCACTTCATCCTCAAGCAGGGTAAGGATCATGCCAAACTCGACAAAGTACTTTGGCAGGTTCCATAACTCCGGGGAAAAGTGAGCGCTCGGTAGCCATGTTGCGAGCGCGACTGAGACCGGGAACACCGCTCCCCAGGCCACCAGACCCACAACCGCTGTAAGTACCCCCGCTGATTTTCTACGGAAGCCGTACCAGTAAACAATCGCGTTCAGCAGGTAAACCTGCATCAGGGCCGGGTTTACGCCAGGGAAATCCTGATGCGTAAAAATATCGTGGCCTGCCCAGATCGTCGCAGCTGCGGCGCAAAGAATGGACGCCAAAACAAGCTGCCGCTTCTTGCCCCAGCAGTGGAAGACATAAAATAAGACGGAACCTTCCAGCAGGAGAAACAAAACAGACAAAAGCCCGACATCCCGAACGCCGAATGCAACCACAAAAACGAATAGAATCGCCGGAACCGCCAGAGCAAACTGCAGCCAGGCCTTCGGCGCAATCGGGTTGCACATCGTCGAAGACGCCAGCAGGAAGCACAAACCGCCGAGTAATAGCGCAGCCACGCCCGAAGCACCGACAATATTGGACCAGAGATTGCTCGCCGGGTTCGGCAGCATCAGCGTGAAGTGCACAAGAATGAACAGCCAGCCCGCAATCCAGTAACGCAGACGGAGCGTACGCCTCGTTCGGTAAATAGAACCGAACAGGAGCACCAGCAGTCCGAGAATCAGAATGTCGAGCAGTGTACTTTGCATAATTTGACGATTCCTATATCGGCAAAGGGCGGACATACCCTCATTCGAAACGGAAGACTATCTTCAAAATGCATCATGTTTCAAGAGAAGAGTCCAGACGCAGGTCCGACCCGTCGAAAGACCCGGCAGAAAGTAAATCATGGTGGGCAGTGAGGGACTCGAACCCCCGACATCCTGCTTGTAAGGCAGGCGCTCTAACCAGCTGAGCTAACCGCCCGGATTCTCCCAGAGTCGCGCTGGCTGTCCTGCGCCCCGGGGCCGTGCTTGGCTATTCTACCAGCGTGAACCGTTTTAGGGGCATTAATCTGTCCAGAAAACGCTGGCCTGTATAGACTAAAAGCTCGTGATCCGCTTTATTATCAATGCCGATGACTTCGGGCTTACGCTCGGGGTCAACCAGTCCATCCTCGACCTCTACCGCAATGGGGCACTTAGCTCGGCAACGCTGATGGCAACGGCGGACCACACCAGCGCTGCAGCCGCGAGCACAGCTGCCCATCCAGGCCTCGGCGTGGGCTGCCACGTGGTCCTGGTCGACGGCAAACCCGCGCTTCCCCACCCCAGCATCCCTGCGCTCGCGCTGTCTGCGGAAGCCTTTCGTCCCACCCTCGGCTGGTTTGTCCGTGACCTGGTGCGCGGCAGCATCCCCGAGTCCGAAATTGAGATCGAAGCCATCGCGCAGATACGCCGCCTTCAGTCCCTGGGCATCCGTGTAACGCACCTCGACACGCACAAGCACACACATATGTTCCCGCGCGTCCTGCGCCCGCTGCTGCGCGCCGCCCTTATATGTGGAGTCCATGCCGTCCGCAACCCCTTCGAGCCGGACTGGGCGCTCCAGGCAACGCCGCACGCGCCTGCGCTGCGACGGATGCAGGTGCGCCTGCTTCGCACCCAAAGGTCGCAGTTTCGCAAGCTGGTGGAGCAGGCGGGCGTCGCAACCACCAGCGGAGCCATAGGCGTGCTCGCCACCGGAACCCTGAACGCCGAGGCATTGCAGGCCCTCCTCACAGCCATGCCCGACGGCACCTGGGAACTGGTGTGCCATCCCGGCTACTTTGATGAAGACCTAAACAAAGCGCACACCCGCCTGCGCGAGTCCCGCGCCATCGAACACGCCGCCCTGCTGGAGACTGTCCCGCAGTTTTTAAGTGGGCATTCAAGCACCACGCTAATTCACTTTGGCCAGATACAGGAATAAATTGCATGAATCTTCCGCGCACTGCCCTGCGTCCAACAAGAACGGCTGCAATCCTATGAAGATTGGCATTACCTGTTATCCCACCTACGGCGGCAGCGGAGTCGTCGCCACCGAGCTTGGCATTGAGCTGGCAGCCGCTGGCCATGAGGTGCATTTCATCACTTACTCGCAGCCCTTTCGCCTGACCGGGCGCGAGCACGGCATCTTCTACCACGAAGTTCCCGTCTCAAACTACCCGCTGTTTGAGTACCCTCCCTACGACCTTGCGCTGGCGACCCGCATGTCGGAGGTTGCGGCGTATTACAAGCTCGATTTGCTGCATGTTCACTACGCAATCCCGCACTCCATCTCCGCCTATCTGGCGCGCCAGATGCTGGCCGAACGCAATCACCGCCTGCCCTTTGTCACCACGCTACATGGCACAGACATCACGCTGGTCGGACTCGATCATTCCTATCTGCCGATCACCCGCTTCGGCATCGACGAGAGCAACGGCGTAACGGCCATCTCAAACTACCTGCGCGAAAAAACCGTGCAGGAGTTCCACGTAAAGCGCGAGATCGAAGTCATTCCCAATTTTGTGAACTGCGACGTCTACACACCGCTCAGCGAGGAGGCGCGCAGCGAAGGACGATCGCAATTTGCCGCACCCGGAGAGAAAATCCTCCTGCACCTTTCGAACTTCCGCCCGGTCAAGCGGGCCGTGGATGTCGTCGAAATATTCGCGCGCGTCGCGAAAGAGATTCCCGCGCGGCTTTTGCTGGTTGGCGATGGCCCTGACCGCTCGCAGGCCGAGTGGCTGGCGCGGCGCCTGAAGATTCAGGATCGCATCCACTTTCTTGGCAAGCAGGCCGGGGTAAGCGACTTGCTGCCGCTTGCCGACCTCATGGTGATGCCAAGCGAGCTTGAATCCTTCGGCCTGGCAGCGCTCGAATCGATGGCCTGCCGCGTGCCCGCCATTGCTACCGCCGTTGGAGGCGTGCCCGAGTTGATCGAGGACGGCGTGAATGGACGGCTATTAGCAGTAGGCGATGTGGAGGGAATGGCGCGAGCATCGATCGAGCTGCTCAGCGACGACACACGGTACACTGCCATGGCCAGCGCGGCGCGACAGACAGCCCAGAAACGCTATTGCGCGTCGAAGATCATTCCCTTGTACGAGGCCTACTACGAGCGCGTGCTCAGCTTGGATGCCGCATCCTGAGTCTCGCCGTTGCTGTCCTCGCGTATCGGGATGGCCAGCGTCACCTTGGTTCCCCGCCCCGGACGGCTGCTGACGTCAAAGAGCGCTGCATCTCCAAAGAGCACCTCCAGCCGTTCGCGCACATTCTTCATGCCGATGCCGGTTCCGCGTAGCACTCCACTTGTGTGCGACCGTCCCGGCGCAATCCCAACACCATCATCCTCAACCTCAATCATCATCCGGCCCGTCTCGATTCGGCTGCGCAGCGTAATAGTCCCGCCGCTGATGCGTGGCTCCAGTCCATGCTTGATGCTGTTCTCAACCAGCGGCTGCAGCAGCATGCTGGGAACCGGCAGGTCCAGAGTGAGCGGATCGATCTCTTTCACCACGCGCAGCTTCTCTGCCCCGAACCGCAC
>JBARHV010000066.1:0-26821 GCA_049799415.1 Silvibacterium sp. | reverse complement strand
GAAGAAGGCCATTTTTCAACCGCGCTGTTTCCGATAGCGGGCGATGAGGGTACTGGTGGAGCTGTCGTGTTTGCCGGGATCGAAGTCTTTCGCCGCCAGCTCGCCGATGATCTTCTTCGCGAGCACTTTGCCCAGCTCCACTCCCCATTGATCGAAGGAGTCGATCTGCCAGATGGCTCCCTGGGTGAAGACGCTGTGCTCGTAGAGGGCGACGAGCTTACCGAGAGCTTCCGGGGTGAGCTCTTCGAGCAGGATGGTGTTGGACGGGCGGTTGCCTTCGAAGACGCGGTGCGGCACGAGCCAGTCGGGTGTGCCTTCGGCCTTCACCTGCTCGGCGGTCTTGCCGAAAGCCAGCGCTTCCGTCTGCGCGAAGACGTTGGCCATGAGCAGATCGTGGTGGTTGCCGAGCGGGTTGAGCGTTTTTGAAAAGCCGATGAAGTCGGCGGGGATGAGGCGCGTTCCCTGATGGATGAGCTGGTAGAAAGAATGCTGGCCGTTGGTGCCGGGTTCGCCCCAGAAGATGGGTCCGGTTTCGTAGTTGACGCGGTTGCCGGAGAGCGTGACATGCTTGCCGTTGCTCTCCATGGTGAGCTGCTGGAGATAGGCGGGGAAGCGCTTGAGGTATTGATCGTAGGGCAGCACGGCCACGGTCTGCGCATCGAAGAAATCGGTGTACCAGAGGGTGAGCAGGCCCATGAGTACGGGCAGGTTTCTCTCGAAGGGGGTGGTGTGGAAGTGCTCGTCGATGGAGTGGAAGCCGGCGAGGAGCTTGTGGAAGTTGTCCGGGCCAATGGCCAGCATGGTGGAGAGGCCGATGGCCGAGTCCATGGAGTAGCGGCCCCCGACCCAGTCCCAGAAGCCGAACATATTGGCGGTGTCGATGCCGAACTTTTTCACCTCTTCGGCATTGGTGGAGACGGCCACGAAGTGTTTGGCCACGGCCTTCTCGTCGCGGAGCTTGGCCAGGCTCCATTGGCGCGCGGTCTGCGCGTTGGTCATAGTTTCAAGCGTGGTGAAGGTCTTTGAGGAGATGATGAAGAGCGTTTCTTCCGGGTCGAGATCGCGCGTGGCTTCGGCAAAGTCGGTGCCGTCGACGTTGGAGACGAAGCGGAAGGTCATGTCGCGGCGGCTGTAGTGGCGCAGTGCTTCGTAGGCCATGACCGGGCCGAGGTCGGAGCCTCCGATACCGATGTTGATGACGTTTTTGATGGGCTTGCCGGTGTGACCCTTCCACGCGCCGCTGCGGATGCGGTCGGAGAACGCGGCCATGCGGTCGAGGACTTCATGTACTTCAGGGACGACGTCTTTGCCGTCGGTCTTGATGACCTCGCCTTTGGGCGCGCGGAGGGCGACGTGCAGCACGGCGCGATCTTCGGTGATGTTAATTTTTTCGCCGCGAAACATGGCGTCGATGCGGGCCTTGAGGTTGCTCTGCTCGGCGAGCTGGAGCAGGAGCTTGAGCGTTTCGTCAGTAATGCGGTGCTTGGAGTAGTCGAGGTAGACACCTTCGGCCTCAGCGATGAGGCGCGTGCCGCGGGCGGGGTCTTTCGCGAAGAGGTCGCGGAGAGATTGTGCGCCGATGATCTTTGCGTGTGCTTCGAGGGCCTTCCATGCAGGAAGTTGCGTCAATGGAGTGGTGGTTGCGGTGCTCATAAATCTCCTTCTTTAGCAGCGTTGCGTAGCGCCTCGACGTCCGCGATGTCCTGGGCGCGTCCGATAGTGAGCTTGTTCTGTATGAGATGGTCTCTGGAGATGACATGTGCCGGAATTTCGCCATCTACGAGGCCCTCGATCCTGCTTTGCCATGCCTCATCAAAGCTCACGCCGTCAATACTCTGCAAAATATCAATTCGATTGGGCGGCATCCCGATTTGAAATATCGAGGCCGGTTCGTCCTTGAAATCGTCCGGTGTCAGTTCTCCCAGCGGCGCTCCATAGGCCGCAAGAGCGTGGTAAACGGCCACGCTATTCTTCTCATTGGCTCGGATGAAAATATCAAGGTCTTTTGTTGCGCGCGGCTCGGAGTGAACGCCGACTGCATAGCCGCCCACGACTAAATACTCAACCTCGTGAGCGTTCAACGCGAGTAATAGTTCTTTGATGTCTGGGTCGATCATCTAAACGTACCCCTTTGAAGGCATATGCGGCTATGGTTGCGTCCCACACGGCGCTGATGCGATCGCCTACGGGCAAACTCTGCCAATAGCGGTAGGTTTCGGCCCGCTGCTGTTGGTGCGTAACCCGGCGAATCGTCTTCTCAATACTCATGGCTCTATTATGCTTTACCCGGTTGGTTCTATGTTGTGTTCAATCGAGGCTGGTAAGGGCGAAGTTACGCGCGGATTCGAGCAGTTTTGCCACGGATTCTTTGGAGCAGGACTCGGAGTAGATACGAAGCAACGGCTCGGTGCCGGAGGCGCGTAGCAGCAGCCAGGTTTTTGCGGCGTTAGGTTTGGTCTTCGCTTCGGGATTGTCGAGGAAGAACTTAATTCCATCCATGGTTTCGACGTGCTCGACGGGCATTCCGGCGAATTCTTTTACGCCAGCTTTCGCGCGGGCGATGGCGGCGTTCTTCAAGTCGTCGTTGATGTGCAGGTCGATGCGTCCATACTGGTGCTCGCCGTATTGGTCCTGAAGCTGCTGGACTAGCTGACCGAGCGTTTTGTTTTCTTCGGCCATGACATTGGCGATGAGCAGGGCATTGAGCAGGCCGTCGCGCTCGGGCAGATGGCGCGCGATGCCGATGCCTCCGGATTCTTCTCCGCCGATGAGGATGTCTTTTTCGAGCATCAGATCGCATACGTATTTGAAGCCGATGCCGTGCTCGTGGAGGGTGCGTCCGTAGCGCGCGCAGATGCGGTCGAGCATGCTGGTGGTGTTGAAGGCGCGGGTGACGTCGCCGGGCCATTTTTTGCGGGTGAGCAGCCATTCGAGCAGGACGGCGTAGATCTTGTGAGGATCGACGAAGTTGCCGTGCTCGTCGGCGGCTCCAATGCGGTCGGCGTCGCCGTCGGTGACGAGGCCCGCGTGGCAATGATTTGCGACGACGGCTTCCTGAAGGGCGCGGATGTGCGGCTCGATGGGCTCGGGATTGATGCCGGGAAAGAGCGGGTTGTGTTCGGCGCGAATCTCTACGTAATCGACGCCGATGCTCTGGAAGATTCCAGCGAGGATGCCGCTGCCTGCTCCGTACATGCAGTCGATGGCGAACTTGAAGCCGGATTTTGCGATGAGATTGAGGTCGGCAAAGCGACGGATGGCTTCAAGATACGGTGGCAGAAAATCGAAGTCAGTCATTTCAGCCGGCTTTGCGATTTTGGGCAGCGGCTTGTCGAGGAAGGTTTCGATGGCGGAAATAATGGAGGGTTTGCCGGAGCCTCCATAGAAAGCTTTGTACTTCACTCCGTTCCACTGATAAGGATTGTGGCTGGAGGTGATCATGACGCCGCCCGCGGCTCCCTGCTCGCGAACTCCGTAGGAGAGCGCGGGAGTTGGGGTGATGCTGTTTGCCAGCTTGACGGGGATTCCGGATGCGGCAATCACCTCAGCAACGGCGCGCGCGAAGCGGTCGGAGGCGAAGCGCGTGTCATAGCCGATGCAGCCGCCCTTTGCGTATGCTTCGCGCGGGTCGGTTGCATGGAGAAGGTAATTGGCGATGGCGGCAGCGGCTATACGCACGTTCTCAAACGTGAAGTCGTCGGCGATGAGGCCGCGCCAGCCGTCGGTTCCAAATTTAATCGAGGTGTTGGGCATTCCGCTTCTTTCTTAAAGGAGGTCTTTGCGCCCGTTTGCCGCGAGCTCTTTTACGATTTTGCCTACGTCCTGCGAGCGGTCGCGCGTGGTGATGAGGATGGCGTCTTCCGTTTCAACAACGACCAGATTGTCCACACCGACGAGGGACACAAACTTCTTCGGGCTGTAAACGTAGTTGCCGCTGGAGTCGATTACGAGCGAGCCTGTGCCTTCCGTTACATTCTCGTGCTTGTCGGCGCCGCTCTTAGCCGCAAGCTGATGCTCATAGAGCGCGGCCCACGAGCCGAGGTCGTTCCATCCAAAATCGGCAGGCAGGCAATAGAGGTTCGAATGGTGCTCGCCCTTGGCGGAGCGCGGTTCGAGGATGGCGTAATCGAGGCTGATGTTTTCGCATTGCGGGTAGAGCTCGGCGAAGACCTGCGTAAACCCGGATGTTCCCCAGGCAGCAGCAATGGCTTCAAGATGCGGAGCCGTCTCCGGGAGATGTTCGCGCACCGCGTTGGCCAGCGTTCGCGCGGACCAGATGAAGATGCCGCTGTTCCAGTGATAATTGCCGGCGGTGAGGAACTCCTGGGCGCGCTCGCGGTTCGGCTTCTCGGTGAATCTCCGCACGCGCACGGCTCCGTTTGCGGCTTGTTCTCCGGTCTCGATGTAGCCGTAGCCGGTTTCGGCGCGAATGGGCGTTACGCCGAGCACTACCATATTTTCTCCAGCGGCGGCGATGGTGATGGCCTGCTCGATGACGGAGAGAAATGCAGGCTCATTGGCGATGGTATGGTCGGCGGGGAACATGCCGAGCACGGCATTGGGCGCGATGCGTTCAACAAGGAAGGCCGCCAGACCCGCCGCGGGCGCGGTGTTGCGGGCGGATGGCTCGCAGATGACTTGATCCGCCGGAACACAATCGAGCTGTCCGCAGATGGCTCCGGAGAGCAGATCGTTGGTGATCACCCAGATGTCCTGCGGCACAGCCAGCGGCCCCAGGCGGTCCACGGTGCGCTGAATCATCGTCCGGTCTCCGTCGAGCGCGAGGACCTGCTTGGCCCGCGCCTTGCGACTGCGCGGCCAGAAGCGGGTTCCACTGCCTCCGGCAAGGATGATGGGGCGGAAATCGATCTTCAAATCAGTCGTCCTCTTCGTTCGATCATGCCAGCTTGATGCGAATTACGCTGTGCGAGGCTGGACGCGGACCACGGTCGCCGCAGACTCTGCTTCCACGCGCACGTTGCGGCTGGAGGCCGGGATCACTGCGAGCTCGCAACGGTTGACGGGGAAGCTGTCCCCTTCCTCGGCTGAGATGCGAATTTTGCCGTCGGCCACAAACAAAATCTGTACTCCTCCGGTGCTCGCAGCTATGGCTGAGGAATTTTTTGCCGCAGCGTGATCTGGAGCAAGCGGCCAGCGTTCGATCTCAAAATACTTTTCGTCAATCAACACCGAGTGCCCGTTCACTGCGTGCGGCGGAATCTTTCCGGCGCGCGTCTTCAGCCGCATGGCCTCGAAGGATTTCTCCAGATGCAGCTCGCGCGGACGGCCGTAGTCGTACATGCGATAGGTCAGATCGCTGGTCTGCTGCGTTTCCAGGATGACGACGCCGGGGCCCATGGCGTGAACGGTTCCCGCATCGACGAAAAGCATGTCGTTCTTTTGCACTGGCACCATTTCGAGCAGGTCTTCGAGGCTGGAGGATTCAATTCCAGCGCGAACCTGATCTGGAGTGACTCCGGGCTTGATGCCGAGTGCGACGTGCGCGCCGGGTTCGGCGCTGAGCGCGTACCAGCACTCGGTCTTGCCGCGCGGCTCGCCGTATTTCTGCGCCATGGCGTCGTCGGGATGCACCTGCACGCTGAGTTTTTCCTTGGGAAAGAGCAGTTTGATGAGCAGCGGGAACTGGCCGTCTCCGTAAGTGTTGCCGAGGAGGTCGCGGCCATGCTGCGCGGTAATGTCCTTCAGCGACTTCCCAGCGAGCGGCCCGGTGGCCGCAGCACACATTTCGCCGGTGAGCCAGACTTCGCCGATGGGCTCGCCGTCGGTCTTGTAGTCATACCAGGGCGCGAGGTCGTGAAAGCCCCAGATACGGGTGCGGAACCAGGGCTCGAGACGGAAGGGAAATAGATTGCTCATGCAAGTTCAAGTATGCCTCAGAGAGTGCTCCTGCCGCACGCGGCTGCGGGTAACATAAGAAGAATGTCTGTTTACCTGGTGACCGGCTGTGCCGGATTTATTGGATCGTCGATTGCCGAGGCGCTTGTGCGGCGCGGAGAGACGGTGCGCGGGCTGGATAACTTCGAGACCGGCAAACGCGAGAACCTGACTGGTTTTCGCGACCGGATGGATTTTGTCGAGCGCGATCTGCGCAATGCCGATGCGACTGCGAAGGCCTGCAGTGGGGTGGATTTTATTTTTCATACCGCGGCGCTGCCTTCGGTTCCGCGCTCGGTAAAGGACCCGCGCACGAGCCACACGGCGAACATCGACGGGACGTTCAACTTGCTGGAAGGCGCGCGGGCCGCGGGTGTGAAGCGGATTGTTTATTCAGCGTCTTCGTCGGCCTATGGGAACCAGCCGGGTTTTCCGAGGCGGGAGACGATGGTTCCCATGCCGATTGCGCCGTACCCGGTGCAGAAGCTGGCGGGCGAGCTTTACATGAAGAGCTACTGGCAGGTTTACGGAATGGAGACCATTTGCCTGCGCTACTTCAATATCTTCGGGCCGCGGCAGGTCCCGGATTCGCCGTACAGCGGTGTGATGGCGAAATTTACGCTGCAGATGATGCACGGCGAACGGCCCACGATCAACGGAGACGGCGAACAGGGACGCGACTTTACCTATATCGACAACGTGGTGTCGGCGAACTTTCTCGCCATGGCCGCTGCCGCGGAGAAGGTTGCGGGACAGGTGTTCAACGTGGCCTGCGGCGAGCGGCATACGCTGAAGGAGACGTTCGAGGTGCTGGCGCGGCTGCTGGATTTCAAGCAGGAGCCGCTGTATGGGCCGCCGCGCACGGGCGACGTGCGAGATTCGCTTGCTGATATCTCCGCGTCGCGCGAGGCCTTCGGCTATGAGCCGCTCATTGGCTTTGAAGAAGGCCTGCGGCGGACCGTCGAGTGGTATCGCGCACAGTACGCACAATCTGCCGCGAAGTAGAGCCTGATTGGCACGTATCGGAAGCCGATAATTTTTGCATTACTACACTAAATATTGATATTCACGCACTCTTTGTTCAGCGTATATTTGCCTTCGCAGTCAAGAATCCTTCTAAAAAGGCAGGTATGCAATGAAGAAATATGCTGCGGAATTAGTGGGTACATTTGTGCTGGTGTTCGGCGGTGTCGGCAGCGCGGTGCTGGCCGGGAGTCATATCGGTTTTGCGGGTATCGCGCTGGCGTTCGGGCTTTCGCTCCTGGTGATGTGCTATACGATCGGGCCTATCTCCGGATGTCATGTTAACCCGGCGGTCACGTTCGGGGTATTGCTCAGCAAAAAGATCGGCGTGAAGGACGCGGTTGGTTATGTGATTGCGCAGATCATCGGCGGAATTCTGGCGGCTGGGGTCATTCTGTTCATTGCGCATGGAATCGCGGGCGGATACAGCGCTTCGGTCTCCGGACTGGGGTCGGATGGTTACGGGCTGCACTCGCCTGATCACTATTCGATGGCCGCCGGGTTTGTGTGCGAAGTGGTCATGACTTCATTTCTGGTGCTGGTGGTGCTGGGTGCGACGGACGTCAAAGCTCCGGTGGGCTTTGCCGGGATCGCCATTGGCCTGGTGCTTACGCTGATCCATCTGGTGAGCATTCCGGTTACGAACACTTCAGTGAACCCCGCGCGCAGCATTGGCCCGGCGTTGTTTGTGGGCGGATGGGCGGTGCAACAGCTGTGGCTGTTTATTGTCGCGCCGCTGATTGGCGGAGCGGTGGCGGCGGCCGTCTACCAGATTATTCGCGCCCCCGACACGATTATTTCCGTGCCGAAGGCGGAGCGCGCATTGCCGAGCCAACAGGCAGAGCGGCGTTGAGCAGAAATTAGAAGATAGGCCATGGGCCCGCATCCGGATTTCTCGGACGCGGGCTCACGTGTATTACTGTTGCACTGCTTTCACCAGGTCGCGCAGCGGATCGAGGACAGTGAAGCGCACCAGTCCAGCCGGCTTCTCGGCCTGATCGATCAGTGCGAGTCTGGCCTGTGCCCATCCTGCCGGCGCGGCCTCATGCTTCGAGAGATAATTCAGGGCCTGCTGGCCTGTGGTCCCTAAATCCGCAAGCTGCTGCGCGCGGGGTTCTGCCTCGTTGAGGAGCGGCGCTTTCGCCATGAGCGCTTCGGCCTGCGGACCGGCGACGATCCAGCGTTCGAAGATGGCCTCAAGCGTTTCTCCGGTCTGCTCATCGTGGTTGGCCAGATAGTCATGCACCAGCAACTGCATTCCGTGCTGCGATGGAGGATCGGGCCGCACGGCGTCGATGAGATGACCCATTGGCGTGAGCTGCGAGGTGTGCTGCATCTCGTACCGCTCGCTGAAACCGACCGGCTGCAGAACGCTGGCCAGAATACGCAGCGGTTCGATGGCCGAGGTACCCGCGAGCTGGCGCAGCCCCACGTCCTCATTGGAGATCTGCGTGAGGCCAACGGCTTCCAGGCGAAGGTTTTCGACCCACAGACGCCGGTACATATCGTCCACATTATTCACGCTCTGCGGAGACCACAGACGTTCGGCGATGGCAGCCGTCCGCGGCCAGATGCGCGAGTCGATGCTGCGCGGCGAGAGGTGTTCGCCCCACATGGCCGCTTCGCCGCCGAGGATGCGCGCCTTCTCATCCGATGTGAGATCGCTGTTGGCGGGCAGCGGATCGACAAGATAGTGCTCGCCGGCAGACTGAATCTGGTCGAGATAATATCCAGCGGCGAGAATGCCCTCATAACCCTGTTTGGCGCCGGCAGAGAGCGAGTCAAAGCCGCGCCATGATTCGATGACCGCGTCCTTCGAGAGGCCGGGGGCGAAGATCTCATCCCATCCAACCATGCGCTTGCCGTGCTTCTTCAGGATGGGCATGAGCTGCTGGTTGAAGTACGTCTGGAGTCCCGCGGTGCCAACGAGGTTGTGGGCCTTCATGAAGGCCTGGATGCTCGGGTTGTTCTTCCACTGCACGCCGTTGTTCTCGTCGCCGCCAATGTGCATGTAGGGGTCGGGGAAGATGGTGGCCATCTCTCCGATGAACTTGTCGAGAAATTTGTAAGTGCTCTTGCGCGTGGGGTCCATGACGGGATCGAAGATCCCATACTGGTGCTCGATCTGATAAGGCCCGGGGCCACTGGCGAGATCAGGGTAGCCCACATACCAGGATTGCGCGTGACCGGGGATATCAAACTCGGGCACCACGCGAATGCCGCGCGCGCTGGCGTAGGCGACGATTTCGCGTGCCTGGTCCTGCGTGTAGAACTCGCCGTCAGAGCCCATTTCAGTGAGTTTGGGGAAGACTTTGCTCTCGATGCGGAAGCCCTGATCGTCAGACAGATGCCAGTGGAAGACGTTGAGCTTGACGGCGGCCATTCCGTCGAGCGTGCGCTTGATGACGGAGATGGGCTCGAAGTGGCGGCTGCAATCGATCATGAGGCCGCGCCAGGGAAAGCGAGGCGAGTCCTGAATCGAGACAGCGGGCAGGAAGTAGCTGGAGCCGTCGGTCTGTACGAGCTGCAAAAGTGTCTGGAGACCGTGCATGGCTCCTACGTCGGTTGCCGCTTTCAGGTGCGCGCCGGTCGATGTTACGTCGAGCGAATACGATTCGTTTTCATCGACGTTCTGAATAGCTTCGCCGGGGCCATCAACAGTGATGAGCAGGGTTGCGGTCTTTGCTCCTGTGGACGTGGTCGCGATCTGGAGTCCGGTGTGGTTCTCAAGCTGAGCCAGCATGCGCCCAATGGCGTTGTCGAGCCGCTCGTCGTGGAAACCGTCGGTCGCTGCGGTAAACGAAGTCGCGAGCGGCAGCGAGCCCGTCTGAACCGACAGATGCGCTGGTTCCGGCATGAGTGTGTTGACGAAGGCGTTCGAAGTTTGAGCCATTGCATTCACAGCGCCTATTCCTACCAACGCGCTCCCCAATAGAGCACCCGCAAACAAGGCAAGCGTAGTCCGTCGCAGCATGTTGAGTTTCCCCTCAGATGACAAAGATAGTCCCCTGCAAGTTTTGTATGGCTGTCTATACCTGTCAAGTTTTGCGGAGGGTGGGGAATTTTCTACAGCGCTTGTTTAGCTTCGAGCTCGGCCCAGCGGGTGAAGAGTGCGTCTACGGTCTGCTGTGCGGATTCTGCCTGGGCCAGCGCGGTTTGAAGACGGGCGGCGTCGGTGGTTACGGATGGATCTTCAAGCGTGGCGCGCGCCTGGTTCAGGGTTTCTTCGGCTGTAGCGATGCGGTCTTCGAGCGTGGCCCATTCGCGCGCTTCCAAATACGAGAGCTTTTTCTTTGCGGACGGTTGTGGGGCTGCGGCGATTGTGCGCTCCGGCGCGGGTTTCGTTTTCTTTGACTGCTCCTGCTCTTCGAGCCATGCCTCCCACTGCGCGTAGTCGGCGAAGGTTGCCGCGTTGCCCTCGCCGTCGAGTCCGATGACGATGTTGGCGATGCGGTCGAGCATGTAGCGATCGTGGGTGACGAGGACGAGCGAGCCGGGGTATTCGAGCAGCGTCTCTTCGAGAATTTCCAGCGTAGGAATGTCGAGGTCGTTGGTGGGCTCATCGAGCAGGAGCAGGTCGGCGGGTTGCAGCATGAGCTGTGCAATGAGTACGCGGGCACGCTCGCCTCCGGAGAGGCGCGAGACGGGCTGGTTGAGCTGCTCGCCGGTGAAGAGAAAGCGCGCAGCCCAGGATGCGACGTGGATGACCCGGTCCTGATAGACGATGGCGTCGCTGTCAGGCGCGAGCGCGCGGCGGAGGGTCTGGTTTTCGTCGAGCTGGCGGTTCTGCTCGAAGTAGGTGGTGCGGAGTTGATTTGCGCGCTTGATGCTGCCGGAGGTTGGCTCGAGCTCGCCGGTGAGCAGGCGCATGAGGGTGGTTTTTCCGCTGCCGTTCGGACCGACGAGGCCGAGGCGCATTCCGGCGGTGAGGTTGAAGCTGAGGTTTTTGAAGAGCGGTGCTTCGTTGAAGGAATAGCTGAGGTCTTCCAGCTCGACAAGTCGCTTGGTCTGGCGGCCCGATGCGGTGAAGTCGAAGTCGGCGTTTACCGTGCGGGTGCGGGCGTTGACATCGGCCAGCTCGGCGATAAGCCGGTTGGCGTTATCGATGCGGGCTTTGGCCTTCGTAGCGCGGGCTTTTGGCCCGCGGCGCAGCCACTCTTTCTCAATGCGGACGCGGTTTTCGAGCGCGTCCTGATGGCGTGCCTGGGCGTGGAGGAATTCTTCTTTCGCCTCAAGAAACTGGCTGTAGTTGCCGCTGGAGCGGAGCATGCCGTTGGGGTAAGCGCGGTTCAGCTCGGCCATTTGCGTGGTGGTGTTTTCGAGGAAGTAGCGGTCGTGACTGATGACGACGGCGGCGAAGGATTCCGATGCGAGCAGGTCTTCCAGCCACTCAATGCCCGCGAGGTCCAGGTGATTGGTCGGTTCGTCGAGCAGAAGCAGGTCGGGGTGCTGCACGAGCGCTTCGGCAATGGCGAGACGCTTCTTCCATCCGCCGGAGAGGGTTGCGGCCTCGGCTTCAAAATCAGTGAATCCGGCGATGCCGAGGGTTGCGCGGAGGCGCTGCTCCCAGTCGGGTTCGGGAACGCGGGCGCGCTGGAGCGCGGCTTCGATGATGCCGCGGATGGTGGTTTCGGTAGGGAACTGCGAGTCCTGCTCGACATAGGCCATGCGCAGGTTTTTGCGGGGCGTGATGTCTCCGGAGTCGGGGTCGATTTCGCCGGCGAGCATTTTGAGCAGCGTGGACTTGCCGCTGCCATTGGGGCCAATGAGGCCGATGCGATCGCCTTCATTGACGGTGAAGGCGATTTGGCGGAAGAGCGTGGTTGCGCCGAAGGATTTGGTTACGGATTGCGCGTTAAGCAGGAGAGCCAAGTGGTTCTCCTGCTACCGCGCGGACGCGGTTGCGGTGAGGTATTCCTCGTAGGGACCCTTGAAGTCTTCGATGGCTCCGTTATCGAAGTGCCAGATACGGGTGGCGACTTCGTCGATGAGGTCGTAGTCGTGGGTGACGAGAAGAACCGTCCCTTCGTACTTCTGCAGCGCGATGTTGAGCGCGTTGATGGATTCGAGGTCGAGGTGGTTGGTGGGCTCGTCGAAGATCAGGACATTCGGCTTCTGCAGCATGAGCTTGCAGAAGAGCAGGCGCGCGGCCTCGCCGCCGGAGAGCGCGGACGTAGGCTTCAACCCCTCTTCGCCGCGGAAGAGCATCTGGCCGAGGATGCCGCGAATCTCTTCCTTGGTCACCCGAGGGTCAAACTGGTGCAGCCAGTCAGCGACGTTAAGGCCGTGCTCGATGACTCCGGTATGGTCCTGCGGGAAGTAGCCGATCTGGGCTTCGTGTCCCCATTTGATATTGCCTACGTCGAGAGTGAAATCTTTTTCGGCGAGGTCGGGCGAAGTAGACAGCAGCGACTTGAGCAGCGTGGTTTTGCCCAGTCCGTTGCGGCCCATAAGCCCGATTTTTTCGCCGCGCATGACGTTGGCCGCGAAGGCAGAGATGACATTCTGCTCGCCGTAGCTCTTGCTGAGGCCGTCAAATTCGAGCGCGGTTTTGCCGGAGGGGCGGACTTGATCGAAGCGGATGTAGGGGCGCGCAATGTTGGAGCGTGCCAGCTCGGTAGTTTGCAGCCGCTCGACTTCTTTTTTGCGGCTGGTGACCTGGCTGGAGCGGGTTCCGGCGGCGAAGCGCGCGATGAATTCGTTGAGCTGCGCGATTTTCTTTTCGCGCTGCTCGTTCTGCGATTCCAGGCGCGAGCGAATCTGAGTTTTGGCGACGACCATGTCGTCGTATCCGCCGGTGTAGGTGATGATGGTCTGGTAGTCGATGTCAGCGGTGTGCGTGGTCACGCTGTTGAGGAAGTGGCGATCATGCGAAATCGTGATCAGTGTGCCTTCAAAACGAGTGAGAAAGTCCTGCAGCCAGTGGATGGAGTCGAGATCGAGGTGGTTGGTAGGCTCGTCGAGCAACAGCGCCTGCGGCTTGCCGAACAGCGCCTGCGCGAGCAGCACGCGGACCTTCTGGCCGCCCTGCAACTCGCTCATCTTGCGCTCGTGCAGCTCGTCGGGAATGTCCAGACCTTGAAGAAGGATGGCGGCGTCGCTCTCGGCGGTGTATCCGTCCTCTTCGCCGACGATGCCTTCCAGCTCGCCCAACCGCATGCCGTCGGCGTCGGTGAGTTCGGCCTTGGAGTAAATCGCGTCCCGCTCTTCGAGCGCGGTCCACAGGGGCTTGTTGCCCATGATGACGGTGTCGATGACGCGATAGGCGTCGAAGGCGAACTGGTCCTGGCTGAGGACGCCGATTTTCTTCGGGCGGACAACGTTGCCCTTCTGCGCGTCAAGTTCTCCGGTGAGGACCTTCATGAAAGTCGATTTGCCGGACCCGTTGGGGCCGGTGAGGCCGTAGCGCCGGCCTGCGATGAAGGTTACAGTGACGTCTTCAAATAGAATTTTTGCGCCGTAGCGCATGCTTACATTGCTGACTGAGATCATTTCCGGTCCGTATCTGTGTTGTGGCTACAGGATGCTGCGCGAACGCCTGGGAGACGCGAGACAGATGCTGTGATGTGTGCCCGTATGACTATTTTAAACGAGTTTCCGGCGTTCTTCAGAAGAGATGCGTAATGATCTGATTGGTTGCGAACGCGGCGACGTAGGCCAGCACGCTCATGTAGGTGAATTGCAGGGCCGGCCACTTCCAACTGTTGGTTTCGCGTTTCACAATGGCCAGCGTCGAAGTGCACTGCATGGCGAAGGCGAAGAAGACGACCAGGGCCATGGCTCCGCCAAGCGTGAGGTCGTGGCGCAGCGCGGCCTGCAGGCTGAGGGACTGCGTGGCGGGGTCGGCTCCGTAGAGCGTGCCGAGCGTGCCTACGATTACTTCTCGCGCGACCACTGAGCTTAAGAGGCCGATACCGATCTTCCAGTTGAAGCCGAGCGGGCGAATGAGCGGCTCAATCCACAGGCCTACATGCCCAATAACGCTTTGCGGCAGGCTGGAGTGGTATGGGACATGACTGAGAATCCAGAGCACGATGGTGACGGAGAGGATGATGGTTCCGGCAGTCTTGAGAAACACGGCGCCGCGGTCGATGACGCGGAGGCTGAGCGAGCGCAGGGTAGGCATGCGGTACTGCGGCAGCTCCAGGATGAATGGCGCAGAGGCGGTCTTGAGAATGGAGGACTTGAGCAGCCATGCGGTGCCGAAGGCGGCAAGAAAGCCGAGCAGGTAGAGCGAGAGCATGACGGCGGCGCGCAGTCCGAAGAGGTCGCCGAGAATGCGGCGGTTGGGAACGAAGGCGGCGATCATCAGGATATAGATGGGCAGGCGCGCGGAGCAGGTCATGAAGGGCGCGACGAGGATGGTGGCGAAGCGGTCGCGCTTGTTCTCGATGGTGCGCGTGGCCATGATGGCCGGAACGGCGCAGGCATAGGCGGAGAGCAGCGGGATGAAGGCCTTGCCGTTCAATCCGATGGAGCGCATGACGCGGTCGGCGATCAGCGCGGCGCGAGCCAAATAACCGGAATCTTCGAGCACTCCGATAAAGAGAAAGAGCAGCAGAATCTGCGGCAGGAAGACGAGGACCGAGGCGACGCCTCTCCAGATACCGTTGATGAGCAGCGATTCCACCCAGCCGTGGCCGAGGAATTTTCCGATCGCATCGCCGGAGGCATTGAGGATGGCGCCAAAACCGTCGCTCAGCGGTTGCCCGATGGTGAACACGACCTGGAAGACAGCGATGACGACGACCAGGAACAGCAGCGGTCCCCAGATGCGGTGCAGAAGAATCTCGTCGAGCTTGCGCGTTCCTTCCGAAGAGAACGGCGCTTTGTACTTGGTGCGCGTGCTGATGCCGGTGGCCCACTGGCGATAGGAGCGGGCGTTGCCGACCACGGGCAGTTCAAGCCGCGTGGAGGGGTGCGCCTGCGGAGCATCGCTCTTGCGGTCGAGGAAGTGCGTGATGGCGTCGAGTCCGGTTCCGCGGGTCGCACTGATCTTGGCTACGGGAACGCCGAGCTCCTGCGCGAGCGCCAGGGTATCGGCCTCGCCGCCGCGCATCTCCATCAGGTCGCTCATGTTCAGAAGCACGAGCGTGGGCAGGCCGAGCGAGAGGACAGGCGCGGCCAGCATCAACTGGCGGCGCAGGTGCTGGGAATCAAGCACCAACAGAACGGCGTCGGGCGCGGGAGTACCGGGCATGGTTCCGTGGAGCACGTCTACAGCGACGCGCGCGTCCTCGGAGTAGGAATCGAGGCTATAGATGCCAGGCAGGTCGATCAGCACAAGGTCGCTGCGTCCAATGCCGCTGAGCTTGCCGAAGTGCTGCTCTACCGTTACGCCGGGATAGTTGGCGACCTTCTGGCGCAGTCCGGTGAGGCGGTTGAAGAGTGTGGACTTGCCGGAATTAGGCGGCCCGACCAGAGCGACGGTGCGGATTTTTCCGGGGGCACGCGGCGCGGCGGGAGATTCTAGAAGCGCAACGCCTGTATCGGTAGAGCAGCAGTCGCTCATTGCGCACCTTCCTGCTGGGCACGCACGCGAATGTAGCGGGCGGTCTCGCGGCGCAGAGCGATCTCGAATCCATCGATGGAGTAGACGGTGGGGTCGCCGGCGGGTGCGCGGCGTATGACCACTACGCGCGCTTCGGGAGCAAAGCCCATGTGCATGAGGTGGTGTCCAATCTCGTCGGGCAAGTCCAGCGATTCGACGACCGCTATCGTGCCTACGCTCAATTCACTCAGTGCGCTCAACGTATGAATTCCGTGTGAATTCCACTGCCTTTGGATCATGATAGCGCAACTACGACCAATTTGCTCGGAGTTTACCCCTGGCCAAGTGTTCGATTCCGAACAGCGGGTTTCGGGAATGGACACAGGCGCATCGATGTGCGAATGCTAGAACATGTAGATTGAGTGAGTTAGCCATGCATAAGAGTGGGCTGTCACTTGCAATTCATAAGGCGGAATCTTTGTTCCAGGGGAGTTGATCTGTGCTGAACGATCTTCGGTTTGCTCTACGGCAGTTGCGGAAGTCTCCGGCGTTTGCGCTCGCAGCGATTTTGACGCTGGCCATCGGTATTGGGGCGAACACGGCGATTTTCAGCGTAATGGACGCCATTGTTTTGCGCCCGCTGGCGGTGCCCGACCTGGGCCGCGTGGTGACAGTCTACGACGCGCAGAATCGCGCCGATGACTACCCGGCAACGGCGCTCGGCAAATATGAGGACTGGGTGCGTGAGAGCCGCTCCTTTGAAGAACTGGCAGTTCGTACAGACGAGGCGCTCACACTCAGCGGAGCGGGGGATGCCGCCCATGTGCAGGCGTCCGCGGTCTCACCGAATTTTTTTGACCTGCTGCGTATCCATCCCTTCCTTGGCCGCGTTTTTCGTCCGGAAGAGGCGCAGCCGGGCCGCGACGCAGAGGTGTTGCTGAGCTATGGCTTCTGGCAGAGGCATTTCGGCGGCGACGAGGATGTGGTGGGGCGGCATGTGGAGTTAAATGATCGAGCCTGCGTTGTGGTCGGGGTTATGCCGAAGAATTTCGGTTATCCCTCGGATACAGACGTTTTTTTGCCGCTTGCGTCCACGCCGCAGCAGATGGAAGACCGCAGCGCGCGCAATTATTTTGTAATTGGCCGCCTCAAGCGCGGCGTAACCGTGCAGGCGGCACAGGCCGAGATAGATGGAATCGCAGCACGGCTCGCGAAACTCTATCCGGCAACCAACCTGGGATGGAGCGTGAAGGTCACTCCCCTGCTTGAGAATATCAATGGCTCGCTGACTCCGCTTTACATGCGGATGATCATGGGGGCGACCATTTTTGTACTGCTGATCGTCTGCGCCAACCTGGCCAACCTGCAATTCGCACGCGGGCTGGGCCGTCGCAACGAGATGGCGGTGCGCGCCGCGCTCGGGGCGCAGCGGGTTCGATTACTGCGGCAGATGCTTGCTGAAAGCATTCTGCTGGGCCTGGCCGGCGCGGCGGGTGGCCTGCTGGTGGCAAAGCTCTATCTCCAGATATTGATTGACACCATGCCGCCGCAGATAGCCCGCTATATTGCCGGCTGGAACAGCATTTCATTGAACGGGCAGGCACTGGCGCTTTCGCTCCTGCTGGCCATTGCCGCGGGCGCGCTCTCCGGTCTCGCTCCCGCGCTCGAGGCGCTGCGCGTAAACCTTGTGGATCAGCTTAAGTCCGGTGGACGCACGGCGACGGGCTCCGGTAGTAGTCATCGACTGCGGAACATATTTGCTGTCGCCCAGATTTCCCTCGCTGTCGCTCTTGTAATTGGCGCGGCACTGATGGCCAAGGGGCTGAATGCGATGTTCCATCGCTCCGACGTGTACGGGCCGAAACAGATACTCACCTTCAATGTGGATCTCCCATCGCACCGCTACGGTACACCGCAGAAGCAGGCAGCGTGGTACGCAGACAGCCTGAGCAAGATTCAATCGCTGCCCGGCGTAAAGGCAGCCGTAATTACCACCGCCCGGCCCGAGGGCAATGACGGCACCTGGAACGACAGCTTTCAAATCGACCACCGGCCGGTCGTTCAAGGGCAGATACAGAATGCCGCAAGGCTCGCTGTGAGCGCGGGATACTTCAGCGATCTGCATATTTCCGTGGTGGAGGGTCGCGCATTCAATGGCAGCGACGGCCTGGATACGACTCGGGTGGCGCTGGTGAGCCGCAAGTTTGCTGCGCAGTACTTTCCGGGAACGACCGCGCTGGGGCATAAAATCCGCTTCGGCGTGGATCGAAAGGGCAATGAGCCCCAGGTCACTGTGGTGGGCATAGCCGCCGATGTGCAGTACCTGTGGACGGACAATGGGCCCGAGCCTGCAATTTATCTTGATGCGGCGCAGATTCCGCCGGCGGGTGCGAAGTACGTCGTGGTGACCGAAGGCGATCCATTGACCGTAGCGCCCGAAGTACGCCGCACTCTGGCGGCCATGGATGCGGCGCTGCCGCTCGATTCCATGGAGACCTACACCGAATATATCCGCGAGGGATTGATCGGGCTCACCAACGCAGCTTCCACGCTGGCTATGGATGCGGGGATCGCATTGCTGCTGGCGGGGATTGGCATCTTCGGCGTGATGGCGAACCTGGTGGGCGAGCGCAGGCGCGAGATCGGCGTTCGGCTGACGATGGGAGCCAGCCGCAAGGATGTACTGCGGATGTTCCTGCGTCGTGCCGCGGTTCTGACTGGGATTGGTCTCGCGATCGGCGTGCCGATGGCGGCGGGACTGGCGCGCGGGGTGGCGAATCTGCTCTATGGAGTGCGTCCGGATGATATTGCAGTATTTGTAACCACTTCGGTTGCAATTGCGGGGATCGCTTTGCTGGCCGCTTATCTTCCAGCGCGGCGCGCGGCAGGTATCGATCCAATAGAAACGCTGCGGAATGAGTGAGAGCCTAACCACGCGCGCTTCGCGCAATAGATTTAGTTGATTTGGAGGGACGAGTATGCTGAATGACCTTCGGTTCGCGCTGCGGCAGTTGCGGAAGTCTCCGGCGTTTGCGATTACCGCGGTTTTGACGCTGGCACTGGGGATCGGGGTGAATACGGCGATCTTTTCGCTGGTGGACTCGATCCTGCTGCAGCCGCTGCCTTTTCCTCAGCAGGACCAGTTGATGAGCATTATTGGCTACAGCACGCCGGGAAGCGATGCCAGCCTCTTTCCCAAGGGCTGGATCCGCGTGCTCGGCGAGCACTCCGGCTCGTTTGCAGCGATCAGCGGCTTTGGCGCGGACGCTGAATCGAACGTGGGGGAGGTGAATTCGCCAAACCGCGTTTTTGGCGCGGAGGTGATGGCGAATGCGCTGAGCACACTCGATCTTCATCCGGTCTTGGGCCGGTTTTTCACTGCAGATGACGCCATGGCAGAACACGATCCGGTGGTGGTGCTGAGCTACGGATACTGGAAGGAGCACTTCGGGGCGAACTCCGCTGTGATCGGGCAGTCGGTCCGCATCGACGGCATTTCCCGGCAGATCATCGGAGTGATGCCCGCCGGCGTGCACTTTCCATACTCGGATACGCAATTTGTGACCCCTGTGACGTTCAAGGGCGGCGACCCGATTGATCCGTGGAAGGATTTCAACCTGCGCGCCTTTGGCCGCCTGAAGGACGGAGTGACGCCCGCGCAGGCACAGGGCGAATTGCATCGCATGCAGAAGCTGCTGCTTCCGATGTTTCCGTGGCGGATGCCGGATAATTGGGCGTCGAACATGACAGCGGTCCCGCTGCTGGATTCAATTGTGGGCAACATGCGGGCGCGTCTGCTGCTGCTCTTCGGCGCGGTGGGACTGGTGCTGCTGATTGCGTGCGCGAACGTGGCCAACCTGATGCTGGCGCGCGCCGCCAGCCGCGAGCGCGAAATTGCCATTCGTGGCGCACTGGGCGCGTCCGGCGGGCGGCTGATCCGGCAGCTTTTGTCAGAAAGCGTACTCATCGGCTTGTTTGCCGGTGGTGCGGGATTGATGGCTGCTGCACTGAGTTTGCGCTTGTTCGCGAAGCTGCTTCCGGCGGATACGCCCAGGCTGAATGCACTGGGCTTGCACTGGCATGCGTTTCTATTTGCGGCTGGAGTCTCTGTGCTGACCGGTCTGCTGTTCGGGCTGGTTCCGGCGCTGCGCATGGCTTCCCCTGATTTGCAGAGCACACTGCAATCGGGCAGCCGCGGCACGGCGGGCAGCGCTTCGCACTTCCGCACGGCCATGCTCCTGGTGATGGGGCAGATCGGGCTGTCCGTTGTGGTGATCACCGCTGCAGGGCTGATGCTGCACAGCCTGTACAGCCTGTCACGCGTAAATCCGGGGTTCAGGACCGATCGCATCGTTACGGCGGAGGTCTCGATGGACTCAAATGCTTGCGCGCAGAAAGGGCGCTGCCTGGCGTTCTTTGAGACGCTGCTCGACCATGCGCGCGGCATTCCAGGAACGGAAAATGTTGCCCTCACCGACTCTCTGCCTTTGAGCGGACGCGACGGCAACTATGTTTACGACGCCGAAGGCCATCCGCGGGAGGCGCGCATGCGGGCCTTTGTGGCGGCGGAGCAAACCGTTTCGCCCGGCTATTTTGCGACGCTTGGAATGCAACTGATGCACGGGCGGCTGCTGGATGATCAGGATGCTTCGGGTTCAAGCCGCGCCGCAGTCATCAACGAACATACGGCGAACCACCTGTGGCCGCACCAGGATCCCCTCGGTAGGCACATCATCAGCGTTGACCAGGAGCTGACACCGGGCGTATGGGACCCGAACACCGCATCGATTGCTGTGGGTGTGGTTGCAAATGCGCATGAAGTCAGCCTGTCCGGCGACTTCGGCGACGAAGTCTTTCTCCCCATGAGCAGCACGAATGAGCAGCCTGTAATGTATGTGCTGCTGCGCACGCATGCGGGCACGCAGCAGGCCGCCGATGCGCTGCGGCAGACCGTGGCAGAGATCGACCCGCAGGTCCCGGTGACGCGCGTGCGCACGCTGAATGAAGTGGTCGCAGCGTCGGAATCTGGCTCGCGGTCGCTGACCGTTTTGCTGCTTGGCTTTGGCGTGCTGGCGTTGGTGATCGGCGCGGTGGGGGTCTATAGCCTGATCTCCTATATCGTGAGCTGGAGGACGCGGGAGATCGGGATTCGACTCGCGCTGGGAGCGCAGCGATGGACGATTGTGCGCGAGATCGTGGTGCGCAGTGTGGCGCTGGCCGCCGGAGGGTCGGTGCTGGGGCTGGTTGCCGCCGGAGTATCTACGCGCCTGCTGCACAGCTTTCTCTTCGGCATAAGCCCGCTGGACCCGGTCACCTTTGTGAGCGTGCCTGTATTCATGCTGCTGGTGGCCGTCGCTGCGGCGTGGATTCCAGCGCAGCGCGCCGCGAGCATCGATCCGATCATTGCGCTGCGGAACGAGTGACTGGCCGTCACGGGCACACGCGCTTCACGCCTTGAATTTTTATAACTGTTGGAGTGACAAAGATGCTGAATGATTTGAAGTTTGCTCTGCGGCAGTTGCGGAAGTCTCCGGGGTTTGCGGCTGCGGTCATTGTCACGCTGGCGCTGGGCATTGGCGTGAATGCGGCGGTCTTCAGCATGGTGGATGGATTCATGCTGCGCCGGTTGCCGTATCCCGAGCCGCAGCGCATTGCCGCGCTGATGACGCATGCGCAAGGTACGGGCCAGAGCGGCCATTATTTTGAAGAAGACGACGACAGCCATAACACATCGGACTGGCGGCTGGTCTCGCAGAACGTCCCTTCGGTGATTGCAGCGGCCTCGGAGGGAGATGTAGAGATAGGGCAGAGCGGCGTGAATCTCAAAGCCGGCGCGGATGCCGGCGGTGCGGTGCGCTTTGTGCATGCCACGGCGGTCACTGCGCACTACTTTGAGGTGCTGGGAATTCAGCCGTACCTGGGGCGCGGATTCACAGACGACGAGAGCCGCGTCGGCGGCCCTAAGGCCATTGTTCTGAGCTATGGGCTGTGGCAATCGATGTTTCACGGTGATCGCGGCGTGCTGGGTCGCGTCGTCGACGTGAAGGGTGCGCCCTACACCGTTGTCGGCGTGCTGCCGCGCAACGCGGTTACTCCCAGCAATGCCGAGTTGTGGGATACGCTGCAGCCGGACGAAGGCGGCGCATGCAGCGGATATGATTGCGACATTCTGCTGCGGCTGAAGCCGGGTGCGACCTGGCAGCAGGTGGACGCGGAGCTGGGACATCTGCATCGGCCTCCAAATGAAAACTACGGCCTGCATACGAAGACGTGGCTGTTCGCACAACCGCTGCAGCAATATCTGGGCAGTGACATGAAGCCGAAGCTGCTGATCCTGATGCTCGCCGTGGGTTTCATTCTGCTGATTGCCTGCGCCAATCTTGCTGGACTGGCGCTGGTGCGGATTTCGCGGCGCACGCAGGAGCTGGCGACGCGACTGGCGCTGGGCGCAACGCGGTTCGATGTGCTGCGGCAGGTGTGGGTCGAGAGCCTGTTACTGGCCTTTCTCGGCGCGGCTGCGGGGCTGATGCTGGCCAACGCGATTCTTGCCGGGTTGTCGCAGCTTTTACCGGGATGGATGATCCCGTTAGGTGGATTCGCGCTGGACGGTCGCGTGCTGGGCTTTACCCTGGCCGCCATGCTGCTCACCAGCCTCTTCTTCGGTGCTCTGCCTGCGCTGGCGGCGCGACGCATCGACCTGCGCGCGGCGATCGCAGCCAACAGCAAGTCGGTTGCGGGCGGCCCGCGGCGGCTGCGCGCGGTGCTCATCAGCGCCGAGGTCGCGCTGACTGTGGTGCTGGTGGCTGCATCCGGCCTGCTGGTGCGCACCTTGACGCACCTGGAGACGCTGCCGCCGGGATTCGACTCGCACAATGTGATGACGGCAACGGCATCGCTCGACGATGCGCGTTACCACAGCGCCGCTGCCTTCGACTCGTTATTAACGCAAAGCATTGCCGCGATGAAGCGCATCCCTGGCGTGGAAGATGCGGCGGTAGGGCTGAGCGTTCCTTACCAGCGCGGCCTGAATCTGGCGGTGCGCCTGTTCGATGGGAAAAACGCAGGGCAGTTGGCCGGAGTCAGCACGGCGTATGTCACGCCGGGATATTTCTCCACACTGCGCATGCGGATTTTAGCGGGGCGCGGAGTGAGCGACGCGGACACGGCAACCAGCGGGCCGGTAGTGGTCGTCAACGAGGCCTTTGCGCAGAAATTCTTTGGCGAGGCCAATGCTGTCGGACGGCACTTCAGCATAGCTATGGGGCGGACAACGACTGGCCCGCCAATGACGATCGTCGGCATTGTCAGCAATGTGACTAAGGAGCCGGGGATTCACCGGACGGCTCCGCTGGGTACGGAGCCGGTATTTTATGTGCCCGCCACACAGTTTCCCGCAGATGCACTGTCTATGGTTCATCTGTGGTTCCAGCCTTCGTGGATCGTGCGCACGAGCGGCCCGGTTGCCGGATTGGCGGAAGCGATGCAGCGGGCGATGGCGGACGCCGATCCTAACCTGCCCATCTCCGGTTTTCACTCGATGGATGAGCTGATGCAGCAGGAACTGGAGACGCAGCGCATTGAGGTGCTGCTGCTGAGCGTGCTGGCCGGCCTGGCGCTGCTGCTTTCGGCGGTCGGCATCTATGCGCTGGTTTCAAACCTGGTGGTGCAGCGGACGCGCGAAATCGGCATCCGCATGGCGCTGGGTTCGTCGATCGAGCAGGCGATGGTGGAGATCGGGTCGTCAGGCCTCTACGCGGCAGGCGCGGGCCTTGTGGTTGGCATGGGCCTGTCGTTCGTGGTGCTGCGTGTGTTGAAGAGCGAACTCTACGGCGTGGGCGTCTATGATCCTGTAACGATGCTGACGGCTCCGGCCCTGCTGGCGCTGATTGCACTGGCTGCGAGCCTGCTGCCGGCGCTGCGCATCAGCAGGATTGATCCGGCGTTGACGCTGCGGAGCGAGTGACTGGCCGTCACGGGCACACGCGCTTCGCGCCTTGAATTTTTATAACTGTTGGAGTGACAAGAATGCTGAATGATGTGAAGTTTGCTCTACGGCAGTTGTGGAAGTCTTCCGGATTTGCTGCGGCCGCCATCGCGACGCTCGCCCTGGGCATTGGCGCAAATACAGCGATCTTTTCTCTCCTCGATCAGGCGCTTCTCCGAGCCTTGCCGGTGCGCGCCCCGCAGCAGTTGGTGCTGCTGGAGGCGACCCCGTCCGACGTGTGGAACGGTCATATATCGAGCAATGGAGGCGATGTTGCGGCCTACTTTTCCTATCCTATGTATAAGGACCTGCGCGACCGCAACACCGCTTTCGATGGCCTGATTGCGATGTTCCAGACGCAGGCCGGAGTCATGTGGCGCGGCCAATCATCGTTGGTGAATGCGGAGCTGGTCAGCGGCAACTACTTTGATGTGCTGGGGGTCATGCCCGCCGCAGGCCGCTTGCTGGTGCAGTCCGACGATGTGGCAAAGAACGGCAGTCCGGTCGCCGTGCTCAGCTTCAACTACTGGAAGAATCATCTGGCCTCCGATCCGCGCGTAGTAGGGCAGACTCTCGCGGTGAATGGACATCCATTTGAGATTGTCGGCGTGTCTGCGCCGGGTTTTGACAGCGCGATCTGGGGATCTCCCGCCGATATTTTTGTTCCCATGGCGATGAAGTCCGTGGTCACTCCCGCATGGGATGAGCTGTATGACCATCAGTCGCGATGGCTGAATATCCTGGGCCGCATGAAGCCGGGTGAGACGCGCGTGCAGGCCCAGGCCGCGATGGCTCCGTTATGGCGCGACCTGCGTACAGCAGAGCTGCCGTTGATGCGCGACAACTCAGCGCGCTTTCGCGAAGGGTTTGTGACGCACAGCCAGCTGGAAATCCTGGACGGGTCGCGCGGCTTTTCGTATTCGCGCGACGATCTGCGGATGCCGCTGCTGGTGGTCATGGGCATGGTGATTCTGGTCATGCTGATGGCGGCGGTGAACGTGGCCAGCCTGGTGCTGGTGCGGTCGGCGGGCCGGGTGCGCGAGTTCTCCATGCGCTATGCGCTGGGCGCGAAGCAGGGACAGGTGCTGCGCCAACTGCTGATGGAGGGATTGCTGCTCGGCATCCTTGGCGGCGCGGCAGGGCTGGCGCTGGCTCCGGCAGCGATCCGTTTTCTGGTGAGCCGTCTGACGGTCGGGCAAGGCCAGCCTCCGTTTTCCACGAGCCTCGATGGTTCCGTGCTCGCCTTTAATTTTGCGGTTGCCATCGGAGTCAGCCTGTTGTTCGCGCTGGCTCCCGCATTGCAGTTCTGGAAGCCCAACCTGGTGAGTGCCATGAAAGAGCAGAGCGCCGCAAGCACCGGCGAACGGCTCACCTTCCGCCGCGGCACCGTTGCCCTGCAGATTGGGTTAAGCCTGCTGCTGCTGGTGTGCTCGGGATTGTTCGTCCGCACGCTCAAAAATCTTCGCAGCGTGAACGTCGGCTTTGCGACCGACCACCTGATTACCTTCGGACTGGAGCCGAACCTTGCCGGATACGGCGAGAACGCCGTCGGTTCGCTGCATAAGCGTGTGTTCGAGAGCCTGCGGGCGTTGCCGGGCGTGGAGAGCGTGGGCGCGACCAACGATCCGGAGCTGGCTGACAACGGCGAGAGTGGGAACATCAGCATCCAGGGCTACACACCTCGCGAGGGCGAGAATATGGATGCGGAAAAGGCGCGCATCACGCCGGACTATTTTACCGCGCTGAAGATTCCACTGCTTGCCGGGCGCTCCATTGCCGAGACAGACGACGCCAGCCATCCAAAGGTGGCCGTGGTGAACGAGGCGCTGGCCACACGCTTCTTCGGCAATCCGCAAAAGGCCATTGGGCAAATGATGGCTACAGGATCTGGAAACAAAATAAAATACGACATCCAGATTATTGGCGTCGCGCGCAACTACATTCATCGGAATGTGCGCGGCAAGGTCAAGATGGCCATGTACGCGCCCGCCGCGCAGGACAGCGACCCCAGCGGCATGTCCTACTACATCCGGACATGGGGCGCGCCGCAGACGGTGATGTCGATGGTCCGCGCAGACGTGGGCCAGATCGATTCCCGGCTGGTCCTTGAGAACCTGACCACCATGGACGAACAGATTGACCAGAACATCAATGACGACCGCATGATCGCGCTGCTGGCTGTCAGCTTCGGCGTGCTTGCCACGCTGCTCGCCGGAATCGGCCTGTACGGTGTGCTGGCCTATGCGACGGTGCAGCGCACGCGGGAGATCGGGGTGCGCATGGCGCTGGGCTCGGACCGTTTGGGCATTGTGCTGCTTGTCCTGAAGGACGTTCTGCTGCTGGCGGGTATCAGTATCGCCATTACCGTTCCGGTGGCGCTGGTGGCTACGCGGGTGCTCAGGACGCTGCTGTTCGGCGTCTCCGGGACTGATCCGGCAGTGTATGTGCTGGCTACGCTCCTCATTGCCGCAGTTGCCGTGCTGGCTGCGGCGCTGCCTGCGCGCCGCGCCGCAAATGTTGAACCGATGAAGGCGCTCCGGAATGAGTAGGACTGGAACTATGCTCCGCCCGAAAGCATCTTGATGAACTGATAGTAGAACTCCAGGCCGCGGTAGAAGGACGCAATGGGAAGCCGTTCGTCTCTGGCGTGCGCGCGGACGTCATTCGTTTCAATGGCGATGCCGGAGATTCCATAGGAAGGTATTCCCGCGGCCATGGTGTACACGCTGTCTGAGGCTCCTGTAGCCATGGTCGGAATAACCGGAGCGCCGGGCCACATTTTCGCGGTGAGCGTATCCATCGCCGCCATGATTTCGGGATTGAGCGGCGCGGCTGGAAGCTGCTTTTTCTCCGGAGCCACATCGAGCACCTGCCCGGTGTCCTCTACGTAGCGGACTGCGACTTTAGGATCGGCGAAGATGCCGATCAGCTGCTGGCGAATTTGCTCAAGGCTGTAGCCGGGCAGGATGCGGCAATTAACAATGGCCTGTGCGCGCTGCGGCAAGGCATTGTTGGCCAGGCCCGCGTTAAAGCGTGTGGCCACGCAGGTAGTGTGCATCATGGAGTTCCACTCGCGGTTGGTGGAGAGCCGCGCAATCGCCGCCTGGTCCGGGTCCGGTTGCAGAATCGCTTTCAAGTCGGCAGCGTTCTGACCGGTTTCGAGCGTGCTCATGCGTTCAAAATAGGCGCGCGTCACGGCGTTCAACTCAAATGGAAACTGATATTGCTGCAAACGTCCGAGCGCATCCGCGACATGGTAGATGGCGTTATCTGGAACCGGTATGGAACTGTGCCCGCCGGGGTTGGTCGTCATCAGCTGATAGTCGCCATAGAGTTTCTCGGTCGCGTCTATGTCCACGTCCACGGCTTTGCCATTCACGAGGTCCACGCCGCCGCCATCGGGGTTGAGCACATATTCGGCCTTTACC
>JBARHV010000065.1:0-15258 GCA_049799415.1 Silvibacterium sp. | reverse complement strand
GTTTCCGTGGAACAAGTTTCCGGGTGTGGATACGGTACTTGGGCCGGAGATGAAATCGACGGGCGAAGTGATGGGCGTGGCGGACAACTTTGGCGAGGCCTTTGCCAAGGCACAGCTTTCGGCCGGGCAGCGGCTGCCGCTGAAGGGCACGGTGTTCTTCAGCGTGAATGATCGCGACAAATCACAGCTAGTGGAACTGGCGCGGCAGTATGTGGAGCTTGGCTTCCAGATTGTTGCGACCGAGGGCACGGCGAACAAGCTGGAGCAGGCAGGGATGGTCGTGGAGCGCGTTTACAAGGTCAAGGAAGGCCGCCCGAATGTGGTGGACCTGATCAAGGGCGACCGTATTCAGTTGATCGTGAACACGCCGCATGGGCAGGACACGTTCTTCGATGAGAAAGCGATTCGACGGGCGGCGGTGCTGCAGCGGATTCCGACGATTACGACGATCGCCGCGGCGTGCGCGGCGGCGGAGGGCATCGAGGCGCTGCAGAAGCACCAGACTACGGTGTATCCGTTGCAACAGTTACATGCTGCGCGGGCTGCGTTGAAGTAGGCAGCAGATCTACAGCACGAACGGGACGAGTGCGCGGACCTTTTGGCGGTATTGCGTGTACTGGTCTCCGAACTGCTGGGTCATGAATCGTTCCTCGATCTGCAATTTCATCCACAGTGCGATTCCACAGATCAACACTCCGATGAAGCAGCGCGCAATTCCATAAACGACTGCGCTGCCGAGCATGCCGATCAGAATCCCGGTATAGATGGGATGGCGGACAAAACGGTATGGACCGCGCAGGATCAGCTCATGGCCGTGCTTGATGGTGACGGTGCTGCTCCAGTTTCTACCAAGAATGGCGCGGGCCCAGAAGCAGGTGAGAATGCCTGCTACGGTGAGAATCGCCCCAAACAGAACCCAGGGTTGCGTTTCGGGGATGAGGCGCGTTTCCAGCCAGCCGTGACGGAACCACCCGAGAAAATTGAAGATAAACAGCACGCCAATCAGCATGAGGGATGACTGCATGACGCGAGAGCCGTAGGTCTGCCGCTGCGCACTACGCTTTGAAGTGAAGGCTGCCAGCAGCCACACAATGCCGAAGACAAGCCACAACATTCCGAGCCAGTTCTGAATAAAAGGGATCATATTCTTCCTCAAGATTGCAGATGCTGATGCTGTGTACGAACAGGGCCGGAGGGAAGTTCACGGTTTTTCTGAAGCGAGCAGGATGCGGAGGTCGCGGAGGTTGTTGCCGGTGGGGCCGATGACGACGGTGTCTCCGAGCGCGGTGAAGAGAGAGCAGGCATCGAAGCGGTCGAGCGTGGCTTCGGGATTGAAGCTGTAGGCGCGGGCGCGGGCGATGGTCGTGGGGTCGACGATGGCTCCGGCAGCGGGCGAGTTGCCGTCGATGCCATCGGAGCCGGCGCTGAGGACGGCTATGGAGTCGGATGGAGTCTGTTCCAGATCAAAGGCTGTGGCGAGGGCGAACTGCTGGTTGCGTCCTCCGCAGCCGGGGCTGTCTTCGAGCTTGACGGTGACTTCGCCGCTCGAAAGCAGACACAGGCGGGGATACTCGCGCCGGAGTTCCTTGAATCGCTTGAGCAGATAGGCGGAGGCATCGCGATAGTCCCAGTCGTCGCAGGTGTTGTCGATGACGACATGGTAGCCGATCGTCTCGGCATGGTCGCGCGCGGCGTTGACGAAGTCGTGGTTGGAGAGCAGGGTATCGAACTGGCTGTGCTCGATGGCTTCGGGCACTGCTGGCGCTGATACGGAGTCCAGGTTGAGGCTCTCGAAGTATGCGCGGACGGCCTTGGGAAACTTTTCAAGCAGGTGGAAGCGATCGAGGATCTCCTGACACTCGCGGGGCGTGGAGTGGTCTGGCATGGTTGGCGATGAGGCGACGGCTCCGAGGTCTTTGAGCGGCACGTCGGCGATGAGCAGGGAAAGCTTCTCGGACTCGGGCGCGGCGAGCGCGAGGCGTCCTCCTTTGACGGCGGAGAAGTACTTGCGGACGGTGTTGATCTGGGTGATGGTTGCGCCGGAGGCGACGAGGGTTTCGTGGAAGGCGATGGCGTCTTCGAGGGAGATGGCGGGGTCGCGGGGCAGCTCCAGCATGGCGGAGCCTCCGCCACTGATGAGGAAGAAGACGAAGGTGTCTTTGCGGGCGCGCTTGAGCAGGCGAAGGGCCTCGCGCGCGGCCTTGAAGGATTCGGCGTTGGGGAGGGGATGGCCTCCGGCGTAGTAGCGGATGCGCCAGGTGTGCCTGGCGGGGACTTCAGGGGCGGAGCAGACTCCGCGGAATTGGGTTTTGGGCGGAAGACGGTCGAGGAGCGCGTTGGACATGGTGAGCGCGGCCTTGCCGAGGGCGATGACGAGCACTTTTTTGTACTTGTCGAGCAGGATGGAGACGGGCTCGGCTTGAGGCGACCGCTGGAGGATGAGGGTTTTGCCCTCGAAGCGGAGATGGCGGTCGAAGGCGGCGGAGATTTCGCAGGCCGCGAGCGCGTGGGTGAAGATGGCGGTGGCGTCGGCGTGGAGCTGGTCGAGATTCGGAGTGGAGGCGCTCATGGGAAGCGGGTTTGGACCCAGTGGCGGATGGCCTGCTGGACCTCTACCAGCTTACCTGCAAAGAAGTGGTCCGCGTCTTCGATCCAGACCATTTCGGAGGGCGGCGCGGCGATAGCGACGGCGGCTTCGACCTGGGCGCGGGGGCCGAACGGGTCGCGGGTTCCGCTGATGAAGAGCTTGGGCATGACGCAGTCGGCGAGGAACTCGTAGGTGTAGTCGCGGCCTTCGGCGTGGACGGGCAGGCCGAGGGCGACGGCTCCTTTGACTCGAGAGCCGGAGCACACGGCGCGGAGGCCGACGTAGGAGCCGAAGGAGAATCCGGCGAAGAGGATGGGCAGGCCGAGGTTCTGATCGAGCCAGTCGAGGGCGGCGCGGACGTCGTCCTGCTCGCCGCGGCCGTGGTCGTGCTGGCCCTGGCTGAGTCCGGTGCCGCGAAAGTTGAAGCGGAGCACGGGCAGGCCCTCGGCCTGGAAGGCCTTCATGGCGTGGTAGACGACCTTGTTGTGCATGGTTCCTCCGCCGAGGGGGTGGGGGTGGCAGAGGAGCACGGCGTACTTTGCCTGGGGCGAGCCGGTGTTGAGCAGGGCTTCGAGTCGTCCGGCAGGGCCGGAGAGGTTCTCGATGGTTCGGACGGCGTTTGGGGCTGGATTCACTCTACCCCCCTACCCCTGTGTGCGTTTTGCAACGTAATAGATTTTAAAGGGTTTTCTAAAAAATTGCCGGTTGGGTTATGCCTTAACTTCTTCACTTCAATGAGTTTTCCCTTATCTTCCATCGAGAGAATAATTTCCGGCATCTTCAAGGAAGACTATGCTTTCTCGGGTTATGGATCGGAGTGCCGCTTCTTGATGGCCGCGTTGATTTGAGCGGGCTGGTTGCTGTACCTACCGGGACGAGTTGCGGGAATTTTTTTTGATGCTGTTGTTCATTCTAAATGGTTTATTGGAAATCTCTCGCGTAAGTCGCTCATACATCGCTATTTACTTCTTCATCGAACAAAACAAAGAGGTTAGGGCGAGGCCGGGCACCTTCTGTGGAGTCGATGGGTCTTTGGGTCAGGAGAGAATCGCCGGGCATTCTGCTTTTTTATCCCCTATTTTTAGTATAGCTAGTTTGGGGAACTCACCTGCATTTTTGGGGTTGGATTGAGTGCTTTGGAATGTTGGGGATGCGGGTAATTTTTGTTGCTGGGGCTTGACATGTCCCCACTTAAGCAAGCTTGAGTGGGGACGCTCTCCGAATATGGCAGTGAATAAAAACCGAAACTATACTTGACATATGGCACTAACAGAGAGACTCTATGCCCAAACAACGAGTCTTGGACCAAAAGGCTCTATCCCAAAAACTTATAAGGAGTCCCCCAATGCGTTGTATTGTCAGAGTGCTAATCCATGACGAGAAATATCAGCTTCTTCATGAGCGGATGGAAAAAGCTTCATTTAGCCGCACCGGGGTCGATTCGGCCACCGGAAAGAGCATTCACCTCGACACAGGGCTATATTTTACCGAGGCCTATTCTGACACGCAGGCCGTACTTCTAGTAGCCACAGCGGCAGCTCTGAGCGTTGATCCGCGACCGGAGATTGTTGTCTTCGGAGGTGAGCGGCTCCTAACCTACGGTTGCCGTGAGGTGCAAAAGGATGGGGTTGCAGGTTTTATAGATCTCCTGAGTAAGTCAACCGTTCCTGTTCCCGCAGGCGGCCTGTATGACTTCTACCAGCACCAGGAAAAGGGTTCCGCCCTGGGGGTGATTCCCGTAGGCAATCCTGACCATAGCTCTATGTGGGATGCCCTGTTGAAAGCGAAATAGAGTCGACCTCTACTAAAACACACGCCAACCCAGCATAAAGCATGAACCTTTTGCCCACTCAAGTTTTCTTTACCCGATGCGTTGTATGTCGCCGAACGGAGGTGTGCGGCGGCATGTTCGCGTTTTCTGGTGATCTGCCCGGATTTTTGGGATGGGTGAGAAACAGCAGGTCCTTCGACTTGCTTTGCTCGCTCAGGATGACATCAATTGGTGGAGATTCGATCTTTCCCACCCTTGACGCGATGAAGCTGCGCCAAGGATGGGGCACCCAGGTTTCGTGGCTGGTTGAGAAACAGCAGGTCCCCTTCGGCTTCGCTCAGGGCAGGCTTTCGGCTGCGTTTGGCGCAGATGCGCCAAACGCGCTCAGGATGACATCGTTTAGGATCGTGCTCTCCCACATCTCAAGATCGAGATGTGGGCACCCGTCGAAGGCAAAGGTGACTTTAGTAGGTCATCCGCCCTTGTCCCCCCACTCAAGCAAATGCAGCTTGAGTGGGCCACCTGCCACCTGCGCGCCCGGTCATTTTAAAGATAGGCGGATAATGCCTCCTGGCGCATCCTCTTCGACAAGCTTAGGGGGCAGAAGCCACGTAAAAAGCATCACCATAGGACCGCTGCCCAGGAATGTACAAATCAGTCCAATTGCGATAAAAGTCCACAAGTTATGCGACAACCGATATGAAAGGTATAAGTCTATCGCAGTTAGTGCTGCTCCTAATATTCGCTTGTAAGCTACTGTGACATGAAGCGTTGATGAGCATTGCGGGCACGCGAATGGATAATACATGGATACCGCAATCGGCCTAAATTTGAATTGGCAAATCGGGCAATGACTTCCATATGTACGGTCAGCCATGACATACCTACCTGTCTGATAACACCACAAGCAACACAACGGCTCACGGCGGATGGCCCGCTCAAGCTTCCCTTGCTTGAATGGGGCTGTGTGTTTCCGGCCGCTGTTGCGATGTGGCTCTTTCGCGCTTTCTCGCCCCACTCGGATTCTATCGTCAACTGGGCCTTCACAGCCGATTGCGTAGTGGCGGAAGCTGCTCAATGCCCAATGTTCGGGGCCTTATTTTCCCTCAGGTCTTGTGGCTGAGTAAGAAACCGCAGGTTCCCTTCGGCAAGCTCAGGGCAGGCTTTCGACTCCGTTTGACGCAGATGCGCCGAACTTCGCTCAGGATGACATCGTTTAGGATCGTGCTCTCCCACATCTCAAGATCGAGATGTGAGGCACCCGTCGAAGGCAAGGGTGACTTTAGTAGGTCATCTGCCCTTGTCCCCCACTCAAGCAAAAGCAGCTTGAGTGGGCCACCTGTTTGGATGTGGGGCACCCGGCAGGCTGCTTTGGTAGCATGCGCGAAGGGATGGGGCACTGGGCTGCCTGTGCTAGGATTGAGCGCGATTGGAGGTCGGGTATGAAGCGACTGATTTACTGCGTGTTGCCGACGCTGCTGGTTGGGACTCCTGCTCTGTGCTTTGCGCGTTCGCCCCAGGCGATTGGGGAGATGGTTCATATTGGCGCCGCTACCTCGAAACCCGTGAGTCCGGCACCGGGAGGGGCGATCTCTCTGCGAAGAGCGGGGAGACGGAGCCGCGCGGCGACCAACCGCACTGTGAAGTCGGGCGAGGTTATGAATTTGCACTGGGGAGCCAGTGAGATGCGGACCAGCAGAGCCGGTGCGAGGAAGTCTGCCCAAAAGGGCGGCGCAGAGCAGGCGCGTCCGGCGTTTGTGATTTATGGGGCGGACAGTTCTGATGATTCCGACAGCGCGGCTAAAACATTGAAGCCGCAGGCAGCGCCGGCGAAGACTGTTTCCCACTCAAGCAAAAGCGGCTAGAGCCTTGTCCCTCCACTCAAGCAAAGGCAGCTTGAGTGGGCAGCCGCCTTGCTTTTCCCCATGCTGCTTTGAGTCCCTCTTCTATTGAAGAGCAGTCCTGGTGGTTGTGATTTGCGGGTCGGATTTCTCTGGGTGTTGGTGGAGGGGGTAGGTGCAGAGAAACGGGCATGGGTATTTTGGGTCGGGATGTAGTTTGGCGCAGAGGATTCGGTCTTCGCCGTAGCTGCGGAGGTAGATTTCCGCGGCGCTCATCATGCCGAGCAGGGGCGCGGTGAAGTAGAGCCATCCCGCGGTCCAGAGCCCGGCGAAGACCGCTGATCCTGTGGTTCGAGCGGGGTTGATGCTGAATCCGGAGACGGGCGCGAAGAAGAAAACATACAACGTGATGAGAACGCCGACGGCGTAGCTGGTGTATTTTGCCAGGGGCGGCCGGTTGGAGATCCAGAGCACGACGCCCATGAGCAGGATCGCCATAAAGAACTCTGCGAAGAAAGCTGCTGCGGTTCCGTATCGGCCGGGGATGGTGACGGCATAGTCCACGGAGGGCGCCGCGAGGCTGCTGCCAAGAACGAGCGCGGAGACGGCTACTCCGAGGACGCCGCCGATAAATTGAAATGCCACGTAAAACAACGCGTCCCAGTTGGCGATTTTGCCGAGGCGGAGATAGGTCAAGGTGATGGCTGGATTGAAGTGTGCTCCGGAGCGCTTGCCCATGGGGGAACGAATGATGAAGACCGCAGTCGCGCCCATGGCGATTCCCATGAGAAGTCTGCGGAGGGCTGCGCTGGGGATGAGGTGGAGTGCCGGATAGGATTGGTGGAAGAGGACGACGGTGGCGACGCAGGCCGAGATCATGAAGATGGCGAGTTCGGCCGCTTCAAACATGTAGAGATGCCAGTGGCTCCTGAAGGCGCGCTGCGGACTTTTGTTTGAAGCGTGGTGGGTGGAGTTGGTCATTGCGTGGCTTAAGGATAGCTTGTGGTGCTATGGCGCTGTGGCTGGGATGTGGCACCTGTGGTTGGCGGCTCGTTGAGAGACAGCAGGTCCTTCGACTCGCTTTGCTCGCTCAGGATGACATCGATTGTTGATGTTTGTGGTTTCCCACATCTCTTCGAGATATGGGGCACCCGAGAGTTGTGGCTGGGTGAGAAACCGCAGGTCCTTCGACTGCGTTCCCTACGGTCACTTCGCTCAGGATGACATCCTTTTGATTTGTGGCGTGGGGGATGCGACAGGGTATGCTGGGGAGACTATGAGTGTGGATTCTTCTGCTTCTTCTTTGGCTGCTCTGGATGTGGTTGCGCTTACGCGGAGCCTGGTGGATATCGAGTCGACGACCTATCATGAGGGTCCGGTGGGGCGGTTTCTGGCGGATTTTCTGGCTGGGCGGGGCTTTGCTGTGGAGACGATGGCGGTTCCGCAGCCTGCTGAGAGCAAGAGCACGAGCGAGCGATTGAATGTGTATGCGGGCGCGGCGGGCGTTGCTCCGGATGTGGTGTTTTCGACGCATATGGATACGGTTCCTCCTTACTTCAAGTCGAGTGAGGACGCGGACTATATCTATGGGCGCGGGGCGTGCGATGCGAAGGGCATTATTGCGGCGCAGATTGTGGCGGCGGAGCGGCTGCGGGCGGAGGGCGCGCGGGTTGGCCTGCTGTTTGTGGCGGGCGAGGAGCGCGACTCGGCGGGAGCGAAGGTGGCGAACGAGCATGCGAAGGGCAGCCGGTTTTTGATTAACGGCGAGCCGACGGACAACCGGCTGGCGCTGGCGTCGAAGGGCACGCTGCGGGTAAGGCTGACGGCGACGGGGAAGATGGCGCACTCGGCGTATCCGGAGCTGGGCGAGAGCGCGACGCACAAGCTGGTGGAGGTGCTGAACCGGCTGCTGGCGCTGGAGCTTCCGGTAGCGGAGGACGTGGGGCCGAGCACGCTGAATGTGGGACTGATGGAGGGTGGGCACGCTCCGAATGTGATTGCCGACCATGCGGAGGCCCAGGTGCTGATACGGCTGGTGGGCGATGCGAAGGAGACGCGGGCGGCAGTGCTGAAGGCGGCGGAGGGGTTGGCGGAGGTCGACTTTACGCTGGAGATTCCGTTTCAGCGGCTGCGGAAGATTGACGGACTGCCGACGATGGTGGCGAAGTTCACGACGGATATTCCGTGGCTGACGAAGTGGGGCGAGCCGCTGCTGCTGGGGCCGGGATCGATCCATGTGGCGCACACTCCGGCGGAGAAGCTGGCGAAGCGGGAGCTGCTGGAGGCGGTGGAGCTTTATGTGAAGGTGGCTCGGGGGCTGGTGCAGGGCTGATGCGGCTTCGGCGCTATCTTGGTTTTCGGTCCTCTTGTTGGCCGGGCATGGGATTGCGAAGAATACGGTTGTGACTTTGACGACGCGGAGCGAACTGTGAGGAAGATCCGGACGGAGAGCTTGCTGCTGTGGCTGCTGGGCGGCTTGATCTTTGTGCTGGGCGGGTATGGTGCGCGGCGGACGTCGCTGGTTCCGATGCTGGATTTCAAGCCGATTTATTATGGGGCGCGCTGCCTGCTTGAACACGGCAATCCTTATAACCAGAGCGAACTACAGCGCGTGTATCTCTCCGAATCAACGGAGGCTTTGTCGGCACCGCCCGCCTTGCGCCCTAGACTGCTGCGCATTGCGACGGTCTATGTCTATCCGCCCACAATCTTATTTCTTACGGTCCCGATTGCGCTGCTGGGGTGGGGCGCGGCGTGCTTTCTATGGCTAACGCTGATTGCGGCGAGCATCCTCTGCGCTTCTTTCCTGATGCTGCGGATTGCCGGGCATGATGCGCCTGTCTTGACGGCGTGCCTGATTGGCTTTTTTGTTGCTACCAGCATACTGCTGCTGGAGGTCGGGAATCCGGCGGGTTTGTCCGTAGGTTTGTGCGTGATTGCGGTGTGGTGCTTTGCGCAGGAGCGGTTTGCTGTGGCAGGAGTGCTATGCCTTGCGGCCAGCCTGGCGATTAAGCCTCAGGATACAGGGCTGGTGTGGCTGTTTTTTCTGCTGGCGGGCGGGGTTTATCGCAGACGCGCATGGCAGTCGCTGGGTGCGGCTGTTGCGCTTAGCCTGCCGGGATTGGTGTGGGCATGGAGGGCGGCTCCTAACTGGTTGTATGCGCTTCGCACGCGCCTGACGATGGATGCGGCGCGCGGCAGTTTTAACGATCCGGGGCCGACAGGCGTGCATGCTCGTGCCATTGGCGCGACGATGGTGAATCTGCAAACGCTGGTGAGCCTGGTCTGGGATAATCCGAGATTTTATAACGCAGTGACGTATGGGGTGTGCGGGGCGCTGCTTCTGGTTTGGGGGATGGTGACCGTGCGGTCGCAACGGTCGGCGCGGCGCGACTGGCTGGCGCTGGCGGTGATTGCGGCGCTGTCGATGCTGCCTGTCTATCACCGGCAACACGATACGCGGCTGCTGCTGCTGATGTTTCCGGCGTTTGCGATGGTGTGGGCCGAGGGTGGCGGACTGAGATGGCCGGCGCTCGCCGTGACGGGCGCGGGAACAGTGTTGACCGGAGACATGGCGATGAAGCTTCTGGCGGTGCTGGCCTATCGATGGCATCTGGGTGGGGGCGGATGGTGGGCAAAGCTGTTGGATGCCGCTCTGATACGGCCTGCTCCGATTGTGCTGCTGGCGATTTCGGTTTTCTATTTGTGGGTTTACGCGCGGTATGTGCAGACGCAGCGTGCGGCCGGTGGCGCCGAGGCTGACAGCATGCTTCCAGTTTCCAGCGGAACTTCTTAACTCCTTGCCGCGTAGTGATGTTCAGGACTGGCCGTCCAGGCAGACGCGCCTTCGGCGCCCACTTTGCGCGGAAGCACGTGGCGCTCTTCTTTGCGGCGTCTTGCGTCGGCATGCACAGTGGGAGACGGCCTGGACCTGAGGGCTGATCCACTTTTAGAGGGAATAGCGATGGGTATGTTTGTTGACCGGCTGAGACAGGTGTTGCGGAGGCTGGGGCGTGCTCCGCTGTTTACCGCGCTTACTTTGATTACGCTTGCGGTTGGGATTGGTGCGACGACGCTGATCTTCAGCGTGGTGGACGGCGTGCTGCTGAAGCCGCTGCCTTATCCGCAGCCGGAACGACTGATCGGGATTTGGCATACGGCGAATGTTGCTGGCCTGCAGCAATTGGAGATGTGTCCGTCGTTCTATTTTATTGACCGCGAGCAGAACAAGACGCTGGAAGATATCGGCCTGTACAACGGCGATTCGCTGAGCGTGACGGGCACGGGCGAGCCGGAGCATGTGGGCGGCCTGGATGTTACAGAGGGCACGCTTCCGATTCTGGGCGTAAAACCGGCACTGGGACGGCTGTTTACGCAAGCGGACGATACGGCGGGCGCTCCGCAGACGGTGTTGCTCTCCTATGCGTACTGGGAGAAGAAATTTGGGGGCGCGCGGTCGGCGGTTGGGCAGTCGATTACGGTGGACGGCAAGCCGCGCCAGGTGATTGGCGTGCTCCCGAAGGGGTTTCATTTCCTGAGCTGGGAAGACGCAGCGCTGGTACTGCCGATGCAGTTGGACCGCAGCAAGACGCACCTGGGCAACTTCAGCTATGACGGTTTGGCACGGCTGAAGCCGGGCGTGACGATGGAGCAGGCGAGCACGGACCTGCAACGGCTGCTGCCGATCGCGGTGCGGAGCTTTCCGTCACCGCCGGGGTTCAGCGCAAAGCTGTTTGAGGATGCCGGGTTCAAGATGAATCTGCGTCCGCTGAAACAGGACGTTGTGGGCGATATAGGCAACGTGCTGTGGGTGCTGATGGGGTCGATTGTGATGGTGCTGCTGATTGCGTGCGCGAATGTGGCGAATCTGCTGCTGGTGCGCGTGGAGGGGCGGCGGCAGGAGCTGGCGATCCGCGCGGCGCTGGGCGCGGGATGGAAGCGCATTGCGGGCGATCTGCTGTTTGAGAGCGTGGTGCTGGCGGTGATCGGCAGCGCGCTGGGGTTGGCGCTGGCGTATGCCGGGCTGCGGGTGCTGGTGGCGCTGGCTCCGACGGGCCTGCCGCGCATTCATGAGATCGGCATTAATCTGCCGGTGCTTTTGTTCACGCTGGCGCTGGCGGTGTTTACGGGAGTGCTGATTGGGCTGATTCCAGTGTTCAAGTACGCGGGCGGACAGGTGAACGCGGGCTTGCGCGATGGTGGGCGCGGGCAGAGCCAGAGCCGGGAGCGGCATCGCGCGCGGAGCACGCTGGTGGTGGTGCAGGTGGCGCTGGCGCTGGTGCTGTTGATCTGCTCGGGGCTGATGATCCGGACATTCCGCGCGCTGGAGCATGTGAATCCTGGATTCAACGAGCCTGACTCCATTCAGACATTCCGGATTGATGTGCCGGAGTCGCAGATTCCGGATGCGGATGCAGACAAGCTAATGCACATGGAGCAGGGAATGATGGACAAGCTGTCGGCGCTGCCGGGCGTGTCCTCGGTGAGCCTGTCGAGCTCGGTTCCGATGGAGGGATACGACTCGAACGACGTGCTGTTTGCACAGGACCACACGTATCGAGAGGGCGAGATTCCGCCGATCCGGCGGTTCGTCTATATTTCGCCGGGGGTCTTCAAGACGATGGGGACGTCGATGATGGCGGGCCGCGACCTGACGTGGGAGGACCTCTACGACAGGCTGCCGGTGGCCATCATCTCAGAGAATTTTGCGCGGGAGTACTGGGGTAGTGCGCAGAATGCGCTGGGCAAGCGTATCCGGGTGAGCGCGATCGATGACTGGCGGGAGATTGTGGGAGTGGTTGGGAACGTGTATTACGACGGCGTGAGCGAGAAGGCCCCGACGACGGTGTACTGGCCGCTGCTGATGCATAACTTCGAGAGCGATAAAAATTCCGTGCATCGCGGAGTTGCGGTGGTGATTCGCACGCCGAGGGCGGGGTCAGAGGCGTTCATGCAGGAGGCCCGGCAGGTGGTGTGGGGAGCGGATTCGAGCCTGCCGCTGGCTGATCCTTACACGATTGGGTATTACTACACGAAATCGATGGCGCGGACCTCGTTCACGCTGGTGATGCTGGCGGTGGCGGGGGCGATGGCTCTGCTGCTGGGCGTGGTGGGGATTTACGGTGTGATCTCGTATTCGGTGTCGCAGAGGACGCGGGAGATTGGGATTCGCATGGCTCTGGGCGCGCAGCGGGGCGCGATTGTGGGCCTGTTTGTACGCGACGGACTGGTGCTGGCGGCGATCGGCATTGGGTGCGGGCTGGTGGCGGCTTTTACCACGATGCGCCTGATGAAGTCGCTGCTGTTTGGCGTGAGCGCCTACGATCCGGTGACGTATGCGGCGATTACGATCGGTATTTTTGCTACGGCGTGGCTGGCGTGCTGGCTGCCTTCGCGGAGGGCAGCGGCGGTTGAGCCGATGCATGCGCTACGGGCGGAGTAAGGACGGGGAGGTTGTTGCGATATAGCTCCCATTCGTCGAAGCGTGCAATGGGCGTCCAATTTTTCCGGATGTCGTTCAAAAGAATGTCACCGTAAACGTAGGGTTGCCGTCGTTCCGGATAAAACTTATAGCCCAGCCCGACGGATAGGGCGGAGTCTTTCGGTGTTTCTTTGAGGCGCGGATCATTCACCGGGATGAGCGCCCAACGGCTTGTGTCGAGGCGAGTCGCTCGCGCGGCTTCGGAGGAAGCATCCCATACGCTCAGGACGGAGCAGTCACGATCCGGTAAATATAGGCCACCCTCCTTTAACTGGTTTTCCACGCTGTAGGGAATCCAGAACGGCGCGGATATTTTTCCGTTGCCGACAATTGCCTGAAGCTTCCGGATATCGATGGGGCGCGGCGCGGGTCTGTGGAGAAGAACGATTCCGGATGCATAACGCAGGTTGAGGCGCGTCATGAAGTTCATGAACTGGGTCCAGACAAGAATGCCGGCCAGAGCAAAGAGCCAGAGCTGGCGAACATCCCGGCGATACGCAGAGATGGCAACTATGGCCAACAGATACAAGCCAGCGCCATTGAAGAAGACATGCAGAAGGTCGCAAAAACCTAAAGCCGGGGGGAGAAGCCCCAGGCACACGATGAAGAGGCTGGCCATGAGCACAGCTTCCGGCCTGCGCTCTTTGAATTTTCCTGCCAGCATCAAGGGGATGAGCCAGACCACGGCGGCGAGAAAAAACAGAATATAAAAGAGCGGTTCGATCACCAGGTTGTAGCCGCCCTTGGAAAACATTCCGATGGAGTTCAGGTATTGCTTGCCAGCGATGGCAAGAAACACTCCGACGCCGAGCGGCGGCGCGGCGATGGCCGGAATCCATGCCCATCCTTTCTGCAGCGTGAGGCACAGCGCATAGAAGCAGGCTCCGGCGGCGAAGGCCAGCCCGAGCTCGGGCGAGATGGCAAGCTGGAGCATTTCGCCGAACAGGAAGAAAAGCGCCAGTACGGTGGGATTTTTGGCGCGAGACGCGAATAACAGCGTAGAAAACGGCGCGAGAAAGCGCACGAAGGTGTAGTTCATGCCAAGCGCTGGGCACAGTGCGCCTATGGTGAAGATCCAAAATGCGGCAACCTTGATTTTCCTCGAAAGGGGCAAGGACTCAAGCGTGAGGTAGAGAAGCACTTGACCGGCCGCCTCCGCCAGGGCGAGCGCGACGTAGTATGAGCCTTGTATTCCGACATGAAAGTGGCGCAGGAAGGCATACACCCAGATTGGGAAATACAACAAGAGCGGGCCATAGTTAAAGGAAAAGCCCGAATAAATCCGCTGATGGTATCTGACGATGTCGTCCATGTACTCCAGAAAGTACAAATCGTCGTTGGAAGCTATCTGCGTTTTGCAGAGCATCCAGCCCAGGGCAGCTGTAAATGCCACACAGGCGGCAATGCTGACACAGAGCATCCACAGTGGAATGCGGCTGCGGTCTTCGATCTGCGGGGAAGGCGGAAAGAGGTTGAAACGCCACGCCGCAGTCAGGGCGATGAGGCTGATCATTGCGGTTGCGACGACCGCCACTTTGTTATTAAAGCCGGCGGTATAGGAAACCGAAAAACTGGGGTGCGAGAGCGGGAAGAAGAACGGCAGCACGAAGACGCAGAAGGCGGTCAGGGCGGCAATGGCGAGCGCCAGCAGCACCTTTGCGAGACGGTGGTTGCCGGGCTGGTCCTGGTCCGGCAGAAGTGGGGCCGGATCATTTTTCGGCAGAGGGCTTCTCGCTGTCATTTCGATATGGTTCCCATTCGTCGAAGGTCAAGCTGTGCGCTCTTTATTCACCATTTCTCTTAATATAGCGAATCGCGCGCTGCTGAAATGTGTTCTCCGCATTCTATAAACGATTGATTGTAATATACTTGTAGGAAATTAAAGGGCTTTCTGCCTTGACATGATGGATATGCTTGAATTTCGTTCTTATCTTATTACCGTGTTTGAAGATTATTCGCGAGCCGTGGCTTTACGCGATAAGCTTGAGTTCGATTCTCAATGCAAACTCACGCAACTATAAAGGAGCGCGCGCTCCAGCCTGCCTCAGCTAGTCTCGCCCGGGTTCCTGCTACTGTCTGGGCACTGGCGCTTTATCTCGTTGGCGTGATTCTGCTGTTAGCACGTTCTTTCGTGCTGGCCGATCATCATTTTATCTATGCGCTTGATGACACCTATATTCACATGGCGATCGCAAAGCACTTCGCTGGGGTTGGTGTGTGGGGTGTTACGCCTTTTGGGTTTACTTCTGCAACCTCATCTCCATTATTCGACCTTTTGTTAGCGAGCGGATATTTCTTTACGGGGCCTGTAATTTGGCTCCCCCTACTTATTAGTTTCGGATTTGGCGTTGCCGCGATTTTCATGGCCGATCGCATGCTTCCGTCGGAATCAAAGTTTCGCACAGTCGCTCTGCTGGCGTTCGTACTCCTTACCCCTCTGCCCAGCATTGGCGTTCTCGGCATGGAGCACACGCTTCAGATTTTTCTAGACCTTGCCTTTATCTGGCGCGCCACAATCGCGATAACGCAGAGGCGTTCATGGGATAACTGGCTCCTGGTCATCGGGCCGCTTCTCGTT
>JBARHV010000064.1:0-5625 GCA_049799415.1 Silvibacterium sp. | reverse complement strand
CATTACGGCGAGGTGCTGGAATGCGACCACGGCAAGCCGGTGGGCAAGCTGACGATTACGAATACCGGGCTTACGTGCTCGGATGAGCATGGCGGCCATGTCCAGGTGAACGACAGCGCGAATTCGTCCCATGACCACGAGCTGAGGACCGGGTTTCCTCATAAATACCGGATTGTTGGAATCGATGACTCTGATGCGGGGCGCACGCGCTTTGGGCTGGTTTATCTGGAGTTGCCCAAGGACAAGAAGGCAGAGTGACCTGGCGATGACGCGCCCATAGAGAAGAGCTTCTGTCAGGACCTGAGAGCCAGAGGTGGCCGCTTCCTTCCATTCAGGATGGGGACTGGCTTCTACCCTGGGCTATGCAGAATTTTCTCTTGACAATTCATAACCATTTGGTTATGGTTTCTGCATGCCGAACGTTGCAGACAATCTCTTCAAGGCCCTCGCTGATCCGACCCGCCGAGCCATTTTCGAACGGCTGGCTCGCGACGGCGACCTGACCGTTCACGCTTTGACGGAGCGCGCGGGTGTGTCTCAGCCGATGGTTTCGAAGCATCTATCTGCTTTGAAGCGTGCCAGGCTGGTTCGCAATCGCCGCAAGGGGCGCGAGACCCATTACAGCGCCCAGCCGCGAGCGCTCGCGCCGCTGGTGGACTGGATGAGTTACTACGGCGCCTTCTGGCAAAGCAAATTTGATCGTCTCGAAGACTTACTCAAAAGGATGGACCCATGACTACGGCCGCCACGCGCTCCGTTGTGATCGAAAAAGAGCTGCCTTACCCGCCGGAAAAAATCTGGCGCGCTCTCACGGAAGGCACGCTTCTTAAAGAATGGCTGATGGACAACGACTTCCAGCCTGTCGTTAGCCATCGATTTAGTTTTCGCGCCACGCCGGTGCCTAATTGGAGCGGCGTGATCGACTCCGAGGTTATGGTTGTCGAACCTAATAAAAAGCTCTCCTATAGCTGGGCCACTCTGGGGCTTGAGAGCGTCGTGACATGGACGCTGACACCGACCGATACCGGTACCCATGTGCGCATGGAGCACTCTGGCTTCCCTCTCGATCAAGACGCTGCCTACAAGGGCGCGAACTACGGCTGGCAGAAGTTTATCGGCAACCTGGAACGGGTTGTCGCCGTGCTCGAATAACATCCGCATCGAAAAGGAGAAGCGAAATGAAAATCAAATTGACCAGCGTGTACGTGGACGATCAGGAGAAGGCCCTGCGCTTCTATACCGAAGTGCTGGGCTTCGTGAAGAAGGCAGACTTCAGCCAGGGGCCGTTTCGCTGGCTCACGGTGGCCTCACCTGAAGAGCCGGACGGCACCGAACTGCAGCTGGCGCTCAACGACAACCAGGCCGCCAAAGCATACCAGCAGGCCAGGTTCCAGCAGGGCCAGCCCGCGGCCATGTTCTTCACCAACGACCTGCAGGCCAATTACGAGGGTATGAAAGCGCGCGGCGCCGCATTCACCATGCCGCCAACGGATGTGACGGCTTCCAAAATTGCCATGCTGAACGACACCTGCGGCAATCTCATTCAGGTCACGCAGCTCATGCGCTGGCAGGGCTGATGTTTCCGTGGCTGAAAAGGCAGCCGGGAAGGCGACGAAGACCGCGAACCCGGCCGCGAGACAGGCTGCGGCGCGATGAAGGCGCGCCGACTGCGGAGCTTGCAGGTCACGCTGATCTCCGCTAAATTGAGTCCGAGAATTGGAGTTGTCCATGAAAACGCCTGCGGAATCTGCTTCTGCATTCATCAATGACAAGATCAAGGAACTTGGGGACTGGCGCGGGAAGACCCTCGCTCATCTCCGTCAGCTCATCCACGATGCCGACCCCGACATTGAGGAGGAGCGGAAATGGGCCAAGCCAAATTCGTCCGGAACCCCTGTCTGGTCGCATGACGGCATCGTCTGCACGGGAGAATCGTACAAGCAGGTGGTGAAGCTCACCTTTGCTCGCGGAGCGTCCATCAAAGACCCGAAGAAGCTCTTCAATTCCAGCCTGGAAGGGAACGTGCGGCGTGCGATCGACCTGCACGAAGGGGAGAAGATCAACGAGGCTGCCTTCAAACAGCTCATCCGCGCCGCGGTGGCGGCCAACTCCGCAGCGCTCGCTCAACGGGCAGCCAGAAAGAAGTAAGCGCGTTTATGGCCCTACGAGCGGGTGCGGGCGATTTCCGGGGCTTCGTCGATTTCGGTCTGGGCATTTTCGGGCTCGAGGTGGTTGGCGATGAGGCCGTCTCTGAGGAGCGTGAAAGCCTGGTCGGGAGTGTCGACGGTCTGGAAGAGTTCGCGATCGCGGGGCGAGATGGCTCCTTTGTCGACGAGCACGTCGATGTTGATGACCTCCTTCCAATAGGACGAGCCGTAGAGGACCACGGGCATTTTTTTTGCGAGCTTCTGGGTCTGCGAGAGGGTGAGAATTTCAAACATTTCGTCGAGGGTGCCGAAGCCTCCGGGGAAAACTACGAGAGCCTTGGCGAGATACGCGAACCAATACTTGCGCATGAAGAAGTAGTGGAACTCGAAGTTGAGCGACGGGGTGATGTAGGGGTTGGGATACTGCTCGAAGGGCAGGCGGATGTTGAGGCCGATGGTTTTGCCTCCGGCCTCATAGGCTCCGCGGTTGGCGGCCTCCATGATGCCGGGGCCTCCACCGGAGGTCACGACGAAGCGGTGACGACGAGACTTGAGGGTCCTGGTCCACTGGGTGAGCAGGAAGGCGAGACGGCGCGCGTCTTCGTAATAATGCGCCATTTCAACGGCGGCCTTGGCGCGGCGAAGGCTGAGCTCGCTGGCGGTTCCCTGAGAGATGTCGTCGAGGCTGGCGGGCTGCTCGTGCTCAGGCGCACGCTGCACGGAGCCGGTGTTTTCGAGCAGCTCCAGCTCGTGGTTGGCCACGTCGAGCGCGTGAAAGCGGGCGGAGCCGAAGAAGACGACGGTGTCACGGATGCGCTCGCGGCGGAAGCGGGCGAGCGGCTCAGAATATTCAGACAAGATGCGGATGATGCGCCCGTCGGGGCTGTTGAGGAAGGCCGTATTTTCGTAGGCGAGGGGCGCGCTGGCAAGAGGTGCAGGAGGTTTGCGGGGCATAAGGAGTTGGCTCTACCTCAAATTGGTGAACTGGTTCTTCTGCTGATTTTATTCAACTCTACCTCTCCTTGAAATGGACAGCGTCGTGAACGCCGATCCAGATATTGAGGAGACCGAGACCGGAGACGATGCCGCGCGTGGCTCCGTTGAGCGCGATGGCGGCAAGGTGCGGGATGAAAAGGAGCAGGCGGTTGTCGCTCCAGAAGTGTGTCCAGGGAAGAACGATGATGACAAGCCCAAGGTAGAGGCGGACGACGACACGCACGGAAAGCTCAATGAGTTGCAGCCAGGAGGGCGCTTGCTGAGGAGCAGGCTGGCGTCCGCTGGGAGACGGTTCCGATTCCACGACAGGAGACGGGCCAGGGAGCGGATCAGGAGCTTGTGGAGGAGCCGGCGCTCCCTGTGAAAATAACGTAGGCTGCTGCGTCATGCGATGGTTTGATTCTACAGGGCGCGGAAGTGCAGGGCACAGGGATCAGGGATCAGGGATCAGGGCACGGGGATCAGGGATCGGGGATCGGGGATCAGGGATCAGGGATCGGATGTTGTGCTGTTTCAATTAGCGGTGGTGATGGCCGCCTCCGCCGTGGCTGTGACCGCCGCCGTGACTGGAAGAGTGGCCGCCGCCGAAGGAGTGATGGCCTCCGCCGAAGCCTTTGGGGGCTTTGTATTTGGGGGCTTTGTAGCTCTTCTGGTGGCTGAAGCTGCCGGAGTTGTGGCTGCCGCCGAAGGGATGGAATCCGCCGGAGTGTGAGGACTTGTAGGAGCCGCTGAAGGCGCTGCCACGATCGAAGCTGGACCGCTGGTTAAAGCTGTTGCGCTGGTTGAAGCTGTTGCGCTGATCGAAGCTGTTGCGCGCAATGCCTGAAGACGGCGCGCGGTATGAATTGTAGCCTGACCTGTTGGCGAAGGTAGATTGTGATCTGCCGTAGAAGCCGGAGCCTGATCCGTAGGCTTGACGAAGATTAGACTGCGATCTGCCTGCAGACATGGTGTTGCGGTTGTAGGCGGCGTTGCGACTGTAGGCGTAGTTTGCGTGGTTGGCGAAGGGTGATTGCGACCGGCTGTAGAGGCTGTTTCTATAGCCGGAGTTTTGGTAGCGATTCTGGTCGTTGCGATTGTAGTTTTCGCGGGACATGTTGCCGTTGTAGCGATTTTGTTCCCGGAAGTTCTGGCCGTAGCCGCGACCTGAACCGTAGCCGCGATTGTAGGCAGCGTAGGAGCGATGCGGCGCGAGGTAGGCGCGAGGGCCGCCGTAGCGAAGTCCCCAGTCGGATACATACGGGCTGCGGGAGTAGTAGTCGGAGTTGTGGAAGAGCAGGTTGTTGGTGAGCCAGTTAAGTCCCCAACTGAGCAGGCCCCAGGGTGAGTGGCTGAAGGCAGACATGACGATGCCGAGGCCGTATTGGATGGCGGATGATCCCAACGATGCATTGAAGAACCCGCCGAGCGCGCCGAGCAGCGAGAAGCCGGGATAGGGCGAGACGGGCTGTCCGTAAACTGTCCACGGATTATAGGAGGGGACGTAGATGACCTGCGGGTTGGCGGGCATCAACTGAATATTGTCCTGGTTGTAGCTGACGTCTTCCTCGGGCGTGCTCTGGAGGTTTCCGGCGGACTGGGCGCGCTGACGCATGAACTGAATGGCCTGAAGGACGTCCTGCGGCTGGTTGTAGTAGGCGTTGCCGAGGGCGGAGGTCCACTGGATGTTCCGGTCCATCTGGGCGAGAACCTGCGGAAATGCGGTGAGGGCTTTGACGCTGGGATCCCAGTTTTGCTGATCGGCTCCGTAGACGACTTGATCGGGCGCGATGTTGCCCTGCGACTGACGCCACTGATCGGCGGCGGCAACCTGGTTGGGGTAGGTAGAGGCGGCGAGCATGAGGGCGACGAGCGGGTCAGGGTTGAGGGCGATGGGGGCGACGAGCTGCTGGAGCTGATCGGGACCTAAGCCCTGAGATTGTTGATCGTAGCCCGGCTGGGGCTGGTTGTATCCGGATGGTTCGTAGCCTGACGGCGAAGCGTACTGCTGGTTGGGATCGTATTGATTGCTATAGGGATAGGGCTGCTGCGGAGCGGAATACTGTTGCTGCGGGCCGGGGCCATAGGGTTCCTGCTGCGCGAAGAGACTAGCCGATGTCATCGATACAAAGAGCAGGGCGGTGGCCAGCGCGGTGAGGCGTTTGAGGCCGGAGAAGATGTTGGCGCGCAGGCTGGGGTGGGGTTGCATGATCCCTCTCAGTGGCCCTTAAAGGCTTGAAAACATGCCTTATTTGGCCGCAGCAGACGGCTCCCGGGGGCGGAAACATATCTGCTCGTTTCCGTTTTCGGCTGCTCCAGAGCCAGAGTATGACCCGGTTGTGCGCGAAATGCGGATGATTGTTCTGACCCTGAATCTGGGGGTTAGTTTTGAGGAAATCTCGTGATATTTAGCGGGTTTAATACCACAGATGCAGACCTTGTGGGCCGGGTCGGCGCTTAAACACAGGTCTCAGAATCGAGACCCGGGCAGCAAGTTTTTTAT
>JBARHV010000063.1:0-1999 GCA_049799415.1 Silvibacterium sp. | reverse complement strand
ATCTCATGCGCTACTACAGTTCCCACTCTCTTCTTGTCCTCGATCGACGCCGTGGCAGGATTCAGCAGCAAATCCGTTTCGCGATAGGTGATCGCTCCAAAGTTCTCCATCGCTCCGGCTTCGAAGTCGGGCAGCGCGATCAGATCGAGCTTGGGCATCGGGTACTTGATGCCGAAGTAATTGTCGTAATAATGCAGCACATACACGGCTGCAGAAAGCGCGAACTTCGTGTACTCCACTTTATCCGGCGTCGCGCAGGCGCGGATTGGCACGCCATCGCTCTCCCCTGACGTGCATTGGAAATCTCCCACCAGAAAAGCCACAAGATAAGTAGACATCTTCGGTGTGGTTGCAAATCGAAGTGTGTGCTTGCCAGGCAGCGGCCCCGGCGCGTCCGAAATAATATTTGTGTTGGAAATCGCCGTGTCGCCCTTATTAACCACCAGGCTTACCGAGAAGGTCGCCTTGAAGGCCGGCTCATCGAACGAAGGAAAGGCCCGCCGCGCGTCGGTTGGCTCAAACTGCGTAACGGCGTAGTTGCGTCGCGCCGTCTTCGACAAATAGAACCCGCGCAGTTGCCCGTTCAGAATACCGGCGTACTCAATCGACAACGTGAGCCGCCCCGCAGGCAACGTCTTGTCGAAGTGAAATGTTGCCTGCTCATTCTGCGGATCTTCGCTGACCGTAGCCGTCAACGTCTTGCCATCCAATCTCGTCGTCACACTTTGAAAGTGAATCTGGGCCGCGTTCAGCGTAATGGAATCCATCGACTCATCGAGCAGCACATCGATCTTTTCGCTGCCCGTAAAGGTCGCGGTCTTCAGGTTCGGCGTCAGCAAAAGCTGGTAGTGCTCAGGGTGCACTGTTTGTGGAAGCCGCTGGGCATTCGCGTTGAAAACGAGACAAGCAATGGAAGCAAAACAGAGTCCCTGAAGTCTCAGGGTAGAACAGATTCGCATGAACAGCCTCACAAAGAAAGTGGCCAGTTAGTACAGATTGGTCGCCGGCAGAAGAACCTTGAATTCTACCCCACAGCAGCCATGCGGGTCTGCGTTATAAAGAAGCGGCGCGCACAGACTCTCCGCTCAACTCCGCCGCCCGCGCATCTGCATAGGCAGCCGCGCCCATCAGCGCACAGCGGCTTTCCAGAATAATCCGCACCGGCATCTGGACCAGAAGATCGCTCAGGCGGCCTTTGTCGGTAAAGGCCTTCATAAACGCGCCGTCCTTCATCTTCTTCAAAATCTTGGGAGCAATCCCCCCGCCCAGGTACATGCCTCCAACCGACAGCACCTTAAGAGCCAGGTTTCCGGCTTCTGCTCCGTAGGCCGAAACAAACATCTCCAGCGCCTGAACGCATAGTTCGTTAGTACCAGCTTCACCCAATTCGCCAATGATCGCGTTAGGATCTTCGGCCAGCATCCGCTCCTTGAGCCAATCTGGTTCTTCAAGGCCTTTTTCGTCACGCAGAAACGTGTAGACATTTTTAAGGCCCAGCCCCGAGACTACGCGCTCAAAGCTCACGCGGCCCTTCAGTGTGCGCTGTAAATAACGCAGCAACTCAATATCGAGTTCATTGCGCGGAGAAAAATCGCAATGCCCGCCCTCTGACGCCATCGGAACGTGCATCTTTCCGTTCCATACCAAAATGGCCTCGCCCAGCCCGGTTCCAGCAGATACCAATCCGCGATTGCCCACCGAACCTTGAGCGCCCGCGCTCAACTCGTAAATTTGTTCAGGAGAGAGCTCCGGAATGCCGTAACCGTTGGCCTCAAGGTCGTTGATAAGGAATAGATGATCAATCTTCAGCGCCAGCGAAAGCTCGCGGCTGTCGAGCACCCAGGGCAAGTTCGTGAGCTTCAGGCGGCCGCCGCGCACCGGCCCCGGCACTCCAAAGCAGCCTGCGTTAATTTCCGGGTCGCCACTTTCGATCAGGAATTTACGAACAATATCTTCCAGTCCCGTAAACTCGCGCGCTGGAAACTTCTCCTCCCGCACA
>JBARHV010000062.1:0-21088 GCA_049799415.1 Silvibacterium sp. | reverse complement strand
TTTGCATCCTGTACCTCGTGCCCGTAGCTGCCCGGATATCCTGCGCAGGTCCGTGGCCCAGGCGAAGAATAGATTCCGAGCTTCAACCCGCGGGCGTGCAGATAGTCGGCAAGGCCTTTCATGTCTGGAAATTTTTGATTGGGGCTTAGATTTCCTTCAGCGTCGCGCGTCCCTTCCCAGGTGTCGTCGATGTTCACATAGATGTAGCCCGCATCGCGCATGCCGCTCGACACCATAGCGTCGGCAATTTCCTTCACGAGCTTTTCGTTGACCCGCCCGGCAAACAGATTCCAGCTATTCCATCCCATCGGTGGCGTCTTGGCCAGGCCGTTGTAAGGAACAGTATGCAGCAGCGGAGGAGCGATATAACGGATCGTGGGCAGCGTGTCCGCGGCTGTGGCAGGCCGGGCAGTGAATGCCTCATGCCCCCAAACCGTGCCGAGTAACTGGCCATTCGAAAATTCTCCCGTAAGGAAGGGGTGGTTCGGGTTGAAGGGCGCAAACAGGGTGAAGTGGTCTCCGGATGCGGTCCCGGTTACATCGAAGGTGGCCCCCGGCGATTCGAGCTTGCCTGTCAACTTCGAGCCGTCCTGTTTGAGGTCCAGAAGGTAGAGTTGTTTTTCGCCATTGTCCAGTGTCTTGCCGGGAGCGGCCCATCGTCCGGCAAGGCTTTGCCCGAAGGCTGGACACAGGACAGCGAAGGAGGCCATGAACACCAGCAATTGGCGCAAGGCCTTATGGGCAGCGGTGTAACGGTGGCGTTGTTTTGTTCTCATCTGCACTTTATATGCTCCTTTTGAAGCGAAAAGATTTGTGCTTGATTCCGAATGGAGCGATCGTCAGCGTCTCTTCTCTTCCGGCGTTGAGCCAGCAAAGAAGCGGCGCGTAGAGGGCCCATTGTATTTACGAGTCGAACCGGCCATTCGGGTACAGCGTCAACGTGCCGTCTTCATTCAATTTTTGATGGCAGGCCCAACGCACGGGATAGCGCATCCCCTTTACCTCGATCTCCGCCTTGAGCTTGAGTCCCTGCCATTTCGTCCCTTGTGGGAGCACAAACTGTGCCTGACGGATTTTGCCTGGAAGCGGATATCCTGGATCTAAACAGCCGCTCTGCAATGCGGTTCCGTCCGGGCTTTCAACCGTGACCCGTAACACCCCGGGAACCCCCGCAATCCCATCGTTCGCGAACCCGACGATCAAACCGGTGCAGCCCGCATCGTCATAACTCCAGATCATCGATGGCCGGACGCGGTACCCGATTCTCCGGTTAATTCTGTCGAACGGGGCTGGAAACGCCTGGTAATAGCGCTTCAGGTTGTCCGCGCTGATGTCGTGAAAATTCCAGAGAGACCAGTAATTCGCGCCGATATCCATGACATGCGTGATGATGTTATCGACCGGCGAAACCCCTTCGTGGAGCGGAAGCGACTGCGGCGGCTTACCAGGCACTGCCTGTTCCAGCGCCACGGCGATCCAGGGCGGCCGATTGCTCAACGCTTCAATCTGCACGTTTTCGATGAAGATGGTATCGCTGCGAATCCAATTATTGCTCCGGACCGTCCGGTCGAGCGCCCCCGAATTTCCCACGTGGCTGGTATCCGGCTGGGTATTGGTGAGCAGCGGGGTCTTCGTAAAGTGCTCTAGCTGGATCTGAAGCATGTTGGCCCAGGTCCGGTCAGCGGTTTCAAAATCAGGGAAAGGGTTGTTGATGAACGGCCACGTATGACCTTCTCCCCAGAAGCCATACATAAATGTGTCGATACATTCGATCGACGGGTTCCCATTGAATTCCGCCGCCAGCAGGCCGACGAGTTCCCGGAACGCCTGCTGGAAAAACGGATGGTCATATCGCGGTTGAAAATGCGCCCGCGGATTTTTGAGATAGCTTACGTTCGGCGGATGACCCTCCTCCCAGTCGCCCACGAGTTTTACCATCGGAACCTTCTCCAACACAAAATCCGGCAGGGCCGGCGCGTGGAAATAATCAGGGGCAGACATCTGGATACGGAGAGCGATCCGTTTATTGTTCTTCTTCGCCAGTTCAAATGTGAGCCGCAAATAATCGGGACAGTCGAGGCGTCCGGGGCGGGATTGGATCTCTCGCCAGGTTGGGCGGACATAAAGGAGCTGTCCCAGTGGAAACTCGACAAGCTCCCCAATGGCTTGTGGAATATTGCCGGACTGGATCTCCTCTGTGCCCATATCCGCGGTGATATAGGTCACCAGTCCTTTGCCGTAATTCGGCACAACTTCGTCTGACGGAGTCGTCGTCATTACGACCTGATCTGTGGGGATAACCGCAACGGGAGGATCTTGCGGAAAAGGCCCCTGGTACAACCGGTCCGTTACTTTCGGCCCAGAACCGAAATCGTATTTTCCCCAATTGTGGTCGACAACGATTCCCTGAGCTTCCGCTCGCCCGACGCCTGCCGCGAGTGCGGCTGCAGCACTTCCGGCTTTTAAAAAGCTTCTTCGATCCATGGAAATGTTTTCCTTTCTGGAGAGCATGAAATCCGGTTAACTCAATCCGGCCCTATTGCGTTGCGTAGCACCCGATATCGATCTTCCCGCCACCTACCCTCGGGTACCCATCCAGGTCTCTAACCTCGACAGGCGCAGCAATCCCGGTCTGGAATCCAGAGATGTTCGTCGATCGCCGTTGTTTCCATGACAACAATAAACAGGTTCCGAAACAATTTACAACAATTAACACCATAATAGGTATATTGTTTACCTTTGTTTCGCAGAATTATTGGTTTCGGTCAGAAAAATAAGCGCCGTTCGCAACGCCGGAATGCCTGGCCGCTCAGCAACTCAGATGTTTGCGAAGCTGGCCGGTGAAGGACCGAGAGGCACGATACCAGGATCTTCGCCGTGCAATAGAGATGAAAGAAAAGAGGAAATTGAGAGCATTTGTAAGTACGTGTTAGGATTCAGCTCATTATGCTCTTGCGAATAAGCAGGACTTCATCACTATGAAAGATCGAACGAGAACCTCGACTCGCGTAGCGCCGGTTGCTGTAGATCAAGCAGGCGATTCAATGATGGCGGAAGAGCGCCGGCAGAAAATTTTATCGCTCTTGCAGACCGATGGCCGCGTGCTCGTTATCAACCTGTCGAAAGTATTCAATGTGTCCCAGATCACCATCCGGAAGGACCTGGATTCCTTACATAGCCGGGGTCTGGTTCAGCGCAGCCATGGAGGAGCTTTGCCGCCTTCATCGAGCGCTCTCTTCGACCCGTCTCTGCAAGAGAAGCAGCAACTGCACACCGAGGAAAAGCGGCGGATCGCCATAGCGGCGGCAAAGATGGTGCAGGAAGGCTCCTGCGTAATGCTCGACTCCGGGACGACCACCGCCGCTATCGCACAAGTGCTCAAGAAGTTTTCCGCGCTGACCGTAATCACCAACGCAATCAACATCGCGGCCGAACTCGCATCCACTAACCTCGAGGTGATCCTTACTGGAGGCACGCTGCGTAAGAATTCCTTCTCTCTTGTCGGCCCTGTGGCCGAAGATATTCTGGCGGAAATGCATGCCGATCTCCTTTTTCTGGGGGTCGATGGTTTCGATCCTGAGATTGGCTTGACGACCCCGAACCTTCTCGAATCGCGTGTCAATCGGTCGATGATCAGCTCCGCAACCAAGGTCGTCGCAGTCTGCGACTCGACAAAGTTCTACCACCGCAGCTTGTCGCGAATCGTGCCTATTTCCGCACTGCACCATGTCATCACCGATCACGGCATGCCGCAAGCGATCGCCGATGCGCTTAGGAAACTGAATATCGGGGTCACGCTGGTTTAAGGGGAACCCTGAGAGCGTCGTTGAATCTGTACACTTACATGCGGAACAATCCGCTTGGTGGAGTTGATCCAGACGGGCATTGTGGAGCTTTCTTTATCCAACCCTGCACTGATTTGAACTATTTAGCTGATCTAAGAGCAGCAGATGAGCAAGCTGGTCTGAATGCTTACTTAGCGCAGGTGGATCAGGCACAACAACAGAGCAGTTCTTCAGGGGGAACGGGATTCTGGAGTCACGTAAGTAACCTTCTTCATGGGCACCCTTGGAATTACAGAATGCGGTTTTCGGTGAGCGTGTGAATCCAGCCGGCAGGACCTATTCCGGCCGTTACGGCTGTCGCGAACGCAGTAAGTGTGCTTGGCGCAGCCACCCACAACCCTGTGCCGGGAACTACAGGCGGGGCCCTAGGTCTGGCGAATCATCCAGATCCTGTAGAGCTCGGCTTGCTCGGGATGTCACTTGTTCCCGGAGTAGGTTAAACGGGTGTTGCACTCGGCGCAGTCTATGACGGTAGCGAATCGGTTGGAAAGTGGATAACGAATAACGTCATGGCTCCTATGCTAAATGCAATCCCCGGACCAACAATTGGCGTGACTGGGGTTGGCCAAAGAGGTGCAGGCGCCGGATTTAAGCGATCCTCAAACCTGGGGTGCGAATTAACTGCGATCGGCGCTGCAGTGATAACTGGAATAGCGCGAGTAGAAAGAAAGGAAACGCTCATCGTGCCTACTTTGTACTCATTTGAAAGCTCGCCGATCTATTACTTACTGATCGGACTGTCTCATTTTTCATAGCACTAGCTTCCGTGTTTGCTGGAAAAACATGGGGACGCTTTGAGGGTGTGATCTATCGCGACAAAGAGCCGCGTAAGTTTTGGGGACTAGTCATAGTTTACTTCCTCATTGGGCTTTGTTTCGTTGGATACACTTTGTATTTGGTGACTTGACTTGATCCCGCGATGACGGATCGCGATGCGCTCAGGATGGTGGGGCTCAGGCAGGTGGTCCACACAAGCTGTTTTTGCTTGTGTGGGGACGTGTCAAGTCTAAATCTCCATAAGCGACACAAAACAAAGACAATGGCGATGTCAGTGACTTATCGCCAAATTGCTATACTAAAAGAAAGGGCACAGCTTCCAGGCTGTGCCCTTACCATTTTCAAGGAAAGGAAGAACACCAGCTAACCCCAATCCTTGCCATTACATAACGATAACCCCATATCCTGCTATCACATAGCTCTCAGCACGAACGTGAAACCCAGCAATATCTATTACATAGCAAAAATAGTAGGAGTGGGCGCCCCGCAGCGCTTCCATGCGGATACATCCCCTAACCCGAATAATTGCCATTACATAGCGATAACCCCATATCCTGCTATCACATAGCTCTCGACTTGGGAGGAAGATCAATAATATCTATTACATAGCAAAAATAGGGGGAGGGGAGTGCCACAAGGAGAGGTACGGAAACGGTGCAGGCATGAAGCGCGAGTAGGCATGTCGATCCGACGGATTGCGATCAGCCGCAGTTCATGCGGTTGCTCCATTGCGGGAATAAATCTTCACATGCGAGACGACACGGCTGATAGCACCGCTTGGGCTGGGCGAATCCGGCGTCAGACCATTGCGGATAGCAAAAAAAAGTCCAAGCAGTTGCCCCACGATGACGTCCACCGGCGGACGGCACGCGTCCGGAAAACCTTTTGGCGCTTCCAGCGAAAGAACGTTTGGAGTAAGCGCAGTCAAACGGCTGTCCTGGGCCGGAGTTACAACCACCATGCGGGAGCCAAGCTGCTTCTCGCGCAACTCCTCAAGCAGGTCGATCTCGTATTGCGCGCGCGGCTCGTCTCCGGAGAGATAGGCGACCACCAGAGTGTCCGCGTCTAAAGAAGAGAGCGGGCCATGACGCAGCCCGAGCGTCGACTGCGCAATGGTATGGATGCGGCCCGCATTCAGCTCCAGCACCTTGAGCGCGGACTCCTCCGCTACGGCCTGTAACGCGCCCGTGCCCAGGAAGCAGACCTGATCGGTCTGCGTCTCGGGGAGCGCAGCGGCCAGGTCCGCGGCGGCCGGCAGCAGGTGCTCTCCCATTCTGGCCAGGCATTCGATCAGTGGCGCGTATGTCTGGGGCGTGCGTATATAAGCCAGGAACTGCCCGGCGACCACCAGATTTGAAAAGGAACTGGTCATGGCCAGCCCACGATCGTTCACCGCGTCGTCGAGAACGATTGAGGCCAGGTCGGGATGCCCGGCGAATTGCTGGGCCATCGCTCCCGTTCGGTTGCATGTGATCACCAGATGGCGGATGCGCGCCGGGTACCGCTCAAGTGTCTGCTGGATGAGCGCGACCCCTTCGGAGCTGTCCCCGGAACGGGAAAGCGAGATCAGAAGATAATTTCTGCCGGGTAGGAGGTAGTCCTCCATATTGGTCAGCAGTTCCGTGCTGGCCACCGCGGCTACCTCGCATTGCCATTGGCGGCGAAGTACTGCGGCCAGCGCCCTGCCAATATAGTCTGAGGTGCCGGCCCCCGTCAGCAGGACGCTGAGACGATCTGCCGGCCCGGATTCATCGAGAAAGGCGAGAATCTGAGCGCGCTGCTGCGTGAGAAGCTTCACTGTCGCACGCCATGTAGCCGGCTGCTGCTGGATTTCGCCGGGTGTATAGACCAGCCCCCGGGACTGCCTTTCCCTATCCGGCAGTACAAGCAGTTTCGATAGTGAATCGCGCAACGGTATGCTCCTTATATGAGGAAAGGCAACGGCTTCTAAAACCTCCTCCGAGGCCGGCAAGCTCCCATCAGAATCGTGAATTGGGATGATCTCACCGGCTTTGCCTCCAGAAGAGTATTCGGCCTTTGTTTTCTATTTATTACGTAATATTACGTTTAGTTCGTTATGGACGCTTTGTCAAGACAATAGTGGTGTGAGCAGGCGATCCAATCCAATGCGGGCTTCCAGCCAGGTTCGGCTCCTGCCGTCCTTCGCCGATCTGGCGGCCGAACGCTCGCTTGAAATGACTACACTCCGAGCGCAGCAAATTTGCATCTGCGCTTAATGGTCGGAAGTACCCCGATGAATGTTCGCGGGCTCAAACCTCGTGGAGATGGAGCCATTCACGGCAAACTGAAATTGAGTTTTCCCGGCCAGACCATCCAGTCCCATTCCGCGAAGAGTCACAAGATAGTTGCCTGCGTGAGTGTAGGCGTGGCTTACCTGCTGCCCCTGAGCCGATACCCCATCGCCGAAATCCCATTGGTACGTGATGGCCGGCGTCTCCAGATCGGCTGCGTTCGCGGTGAACGCCACCGTTTCCCCGGCGTCTGCCGAGGAGGTGTGCTGCGCCAAAACCGATGGAGCCTGTGCCGGAACCGCAGTGTCAATGATCTTCAGGACGCGGACAGAGTGAGGAGGCTGCGTCACCACGATTGGATTTGCGTCTGCCAATTGCTGCTTGTCGAAGGCGCCGGAAACGGAGTACGGGCCCTTCCCGTTAAGGCCCAGGCCCGCCAGCGTAAAGCTATGAGTGCGCGACTTTTCTGTCCAGTTGAAAACGGTCAGAATGCTCTGCCGCTGGCTTTCTTTCAGCAGAAAAATGCTCGGCTGCTGGTCTTCCGGCAGATACGTCATCAGATCGAGCGGTGTAGAGGAGCGGCCTAGTCGCGCCATGTCGATGAGATCCTGATTCTCGACCAGAGCGAGGCGTTCCGGCTCGGAGCCGAGGATGGGCAGATCGTCCCCAATCTCGAACATGCCGCCCGATACCGCGGCAAGCGCGATGGAGACTTTGGCCTCATCCAGCGTGAGTGGATGCCTGCTGTTGTGCCAGGATTGGTCCGCTATCGTTTGCTCGGAAACTGAGAACGCGTCGGGATCAGCTACAAAGAAATTGCGGTTCATGTAGTAGCGCGCCGCGATCCCCGGAGCCGCGTCATGGCTGGCCGAGAAGGTGTGACCAGTGTCCTGCGAGATGCGCCCAAAATCGACGTAGCCGACCGGGTTCAGCATCACGCTGCCGTCTTTATCGAGCAGCACATTGTTGCCTACAGCCTGCCGGATAATGCCCAGCCCGATTCGTTGCGCCTCCATCGCCGTGGTGTGCGGGCGATAGTAGTAACCCTCGACCGCGCTGTCGTCCATGAAGTCCAGCTTGATATAGCGAATTCCCCAAACGTGAACCAGCGTGGAATAGGTCTGCCGAAGATACTGCTGCGCGCCCGGATTCGTGCAATCCAGCATGTAGAGCTGATCTTGCTTGTGCGTCACCCACCCGGCGGGAATGGGTTTGCCCTCGGCGTTGTGAATCAGCCAGTCAGGATGGTTCTGGTAGACCCATGCGCGCTCGGAAACCTCAAACGGCGCCGTCCAGATTCCTGGAGTGAGGCCCAGTCCGGTTACTTTTCTTTCCAGAGACGCAACGCCGTTCGGGAACAGCGTTGCGTCCGGGGTGGTGTACTCACCGCGGGCATACTGATAGCCCTCGTCGATGTGGAAGAAGTCATAGCCGAGCTGCTTCAGGTGCTGCGCTTCCCACTCCGCGTTGGTCAGGGCCGTGCCTGAGCTCAGGCCGAAATAATAAGCGGTCCAGCTCCACCATCCCAGGGGTGATGGCGCGGAAATACGGGGATGATGCAGTTGCCGGATGAGGTGTCCATAGGTCTCCAACTGCCGATGGTAATCCGTGGCAATGCTCAGCAGCAGCCTTTCCGAAGACAACTGCGCGCCCGCCGCCAAAGGCAACCGCAAGGCCACTCGGTCTGCCTGCGGCGCGTCCTGGAGGGAATTTTCCTCCTCCAGCTCTGTTGTTCCCGTGGAGTCCACTTCAAACGCCGCAATATGCTTTCCACCCGCACCATTCGCAACATGGATGCGCAGGATGGTCAGAAAACGATCGGAGGTCAACGCTCCCGCGAAAAAGCTCTCGTGGCTCGTCCGGTTGTAGACGAGCTGGCTGCCCACGGCGCGATACAGATCCGTGGAGCCCTCATAGAACGAGCCGAAGTCATGGATGGCCATGCCCGGGCGGTCTTCGCTGAAGCTGTCGGAGAGAATCCGGTCGTCTGCCGCTAAGCCACCCAGATTGAGGATGGGAGTTCCCGCAGCCTCAACAGGCCGAATCGCTTCGACATCGACCGATTTCGCGGTGGTGTTGTCAACGGACGCCTGAATGTCAGCAAACGGCTTATCGAGATAAGAGCGGAGACAATAAATCAGATCCGGCTCGCCGTTTAAGCCGGAAAACGTGACAATCCATTCCTCCGCGGGTTCCAGGTCATCTACAACGCGGGAATGTTCTTCGGTATGGCGCGGATAATCTTTGGATTGCAGCCAGCGGCCGTCAATCTCGGCGGCCACGCCCGCTCTCAACGCAACACTGGCAGTGCCCGGCGCGGCTAGCGCGTAGCTTCCATCGGCTGGATTTATTGTGACGTTGAGATCCGAATTCCTGCTCTGCGCCCTCAGGCTGGCATACGGCCAGCAGGCCAACAGCAAAATACCCAGCCCACAGTGGACAATGCCGCAATAAATTTTACGCATCTGGATGCTCTCCATACCCGTTCCCTCCCCAAGTCCATGAATCGTCCACTATATCCAAACGAGTCCAGGCTGCTTGCACCACAGCTGCATCGTCTGCGCCCGCAGAATACGTTCAGATTCATTCATAAAGCAAACCTAATGTTTCCAGCAAATCGACTATACAGTAATGAAACGAAATTTCTATCATCGGAACATGGGTAGGCGCCTCGAGCGCTGAGAAGGAATTAGGATACCTGGATTGCGGCGAGGGCCTGTCCGCCCGCTATTTGAGCACAATTGCACGCTATACGTAATAGATGGTAATAATAAGCAATTTTAAACAAAAGAACACCCCTCCGGTTTCGGTTGGCAGATTCCGGGATCGAAGGAACCGAGACGCTGACCTTTACCGATAACGCTACGGGCAGTCCCCAAATCGTGAACCTGACCGGCACGGGCGTTTCTACCCCCATAACGGCAACGGAAACGGTACTGACTTCTTCAGCAACATCAATTGCAGTCGGAGCGAGCGTGACCTTCACAGCGACAGTAACCGGAACCTCAGGCACTCCGGCGCCGACTGGAGCAGTAACCTTCAAGGACGACACAACCACACTTGGCACCGGAACGCTGAGCGCCGCTGGAGTAGCCACTTACTCAACCAGCAGTCTGGCCGCGGACACGCCGGAAAACGGCTTCAACTCCGCTACACCTTTGAGCTGTTCGGGATTGCCGGCGTTCACCAGCTGTTCCTTTAGTCCGGCAACAATCACTCCGGGCACATCCGCGGCTACCACGACTATGACGATCTCAACTGACGTAGTCACAGCATCACTCAGGCCCGAAGAAACGGAACGGGGGATTACAAAGATGCTCGTGGAAGGGGCGGGAGGAGCCATGCTGGCGATTCTGTTCTGGCCGGGATTCCTGTCCAGAAGTCGGCGCCGTGCGTGGGCGCGTCTCCTTGGCCTGATAGTCCTCGGAGTAGCGGTAGCTCATTCGATCACTGGATGCGGTACGAATTACCAACACCCCGGGGGACATCCAGCATTGCGATTACTGCGACCTCAGGTGCCCTGACCCACAACATCCCATTCCGGCTAACAATTAATAAATAGACGTATGAAAGAGACTGAGGGTCCAGGGAAATTCCACGCCAGAATTTCCCTGGCCTTCAGCCCTAATTTTCCCCATCTTTCATGGAGTTAATTTACCGCTGCTTCAGATGCTCCTGAACGCCAGTGGTGCGTTCGAGTGTGCGGAATGGACATATCAGCAACAGCTTTTCAAGCAGGATTGATACCAATAAACCAGTCCTTGCGCCCGGCGCATAGGGCAGCTTCGCGATGATCGCCTGGGGAAAAACCAAAATCGCTACGGGCACAGTGCAGACAGAAGCAGCAGCCAACGGTCCGATCAGCGAGACCTGGCCTTTCAACACGCCAGATACCATGCACGGCAAAGAGGTAAAGGCCAACGCCAGCCTGCTGCCCTGACGAGCCCAAGAACTAACCCGGCAATACGATTTGCCCACAGTCAAGCGATCAGGAGAGGAAGCGCAGACTGTTCCGAAGGCGATCGGGATCGACGTCCTTGAGCAGTGCTTCAACATCGCGGTGGGTTTGTTCCCAAACCGGCACTGCTGAAGCCAGAAGAGCCTTGCCTTCCGGGGTCAGGCTCAGCCGCCGGCCACGTCGATCGTGGAGATCTTTGGAGACCGTGACCAGGCCGCGCCGCTCGAGTGGCTTGAGCGCGGCGGTAAGTGTGGTGCGATCCATGGCGAGAAGATTTGCGACGGATACGATGCCCGGCGCCTGGGGGCGATTGAGCGACATCATGAGGGAGAACTGGCCGTTGGTCAGGCCGAGGGGGCGCAGTGCCTCATCGAAGCGGCGAGCCAGGGCGCGCGCTGCTCGCTGCACTTGAAGACAGAGACAGCAGTCGCGAACGCGCAGGGTGGTTTCGAAAGAAACTGAGGCTGTCCTTGACATTAGCTCAATCATGTTGATATCAACGTATATTGTCAAGCCACACTGCGGCGACCCTATAACCAGGGCAAAGCCAACGAGAGATCCCGGCAGGACGAAAATGGATTAGAGACGGCTGTGAAGGATCGAGAGACTACGAGGCAGCCTGTGGAGGAGAGCTATGTCATTTCTTCGTGATTTGAAGATTGCAGTGCGATCGCTATGGCGTGTGCGTACGCTATGGATCACCATCGCCTTGACTCTGGCTCTGGGCATCGGTGCCAACGCCGCCATCTTTAGCGTGATACGTACCGTACTGCTGCGTCCGCTCGCGAACCGGGATGAGAGCCGCCTGCTCTACCTACGGCAAAGCGCTCCGGGGATCGGCATCGAAAACGCAACGTTCTCAATACCTGAGATAGATGACCTGGGCAAGGGGCTGAAGACGATCACAAACCTGGGGACGTTTTCGGCGATCGACTTCACGATCGTGGGGCTCGGTACACCACGCGAGATTCCCGCGGGAGTAGTGGATGGTCATTACTTCGAGGTGATGGGGCTGCGCCCAGTGTTGGGACGCTTGTTGACGCCCTCTGACGACGGATCCAATGCGGCGGGCGCGATCGTGTTGACGTATCGATTCTGGAATGCGTCGCTGCACGCAGATCCAAGTGTGATTGGAAAGACAGTGCGATTGGATAGCTTCAGCGGGTCGCGTACTGCAACGATCGTTGGAGTCTTGGAGCCATCGGTGCCGTATCCAGTGGAAACCGAGATTATCGCCAACGTGGTGACCAGCCCGCACCATTTGTCCGCCACTATGGTGACCGGACGCGAACACCGCATGACGGAGGTCTTCGCGCGGCTTGCACCGGGAACAACGCTCGAGGCCGCGCGAGCGGAGCTGCGCACGCGGTACGCGGCAATCATGTCCGCGCATCCGGAGGTATACAGGCCCGCAGACCACTTCACGATCGCTGTGACGCGGATGCACGACCAGATCAATTCACGCGCCAATACAGTTTTGTGGGTGCTGTTTGCGGCCTCGGGGCTGCTGTTTGTGATTGCGTGCTCGAATGTAGCCAATTTAGTGCTCGCGCGAGCGGTACGCCGGGAACCGGAGCTGGCTGTGCGCTCGGCGCTGGGTGCCGGCACTGCGGCTCTGCGGCGCTCGCTGCTGGCGGAGAGCCTGGTGCTGTGCGGTAGCGGGGCGCTGGCGTCGCTGATCCTCGCATGGCCAATGGTGGCAGTGTTGGGGCGGTATGCAGCGAGGTTTTCAGTGCGTGCCGAAGGGCTGAAGCTCGATCTCAGCATGGTGTGGTTTGGCATTGCGCTGGCACTGACGGCAGCAGTGTTCCTCGCGCTGATTCCGCGACTGCCCTCGAGAAACGCGCCGCTGGGCGCAGGGCTCACAAGCGGCGGAACGCGGGTAACGGGAGGCAGCAATCGGCGGCTGCGCATTTTCGCCATCATGCAGATCACGGCCTCGTTCCTGTTGCTGACGGGAGCGGCTGTGCTGATGCGAACGCTGTATACGCTCGAGCAAACGCGCCCACCATTTGACACCGCGCACGTTCTGGCCGTGAATTTACCGGTGATGTCGTATGGGCGAACACCGGAACAGGTCCAGGACTTTTACCACGAGGTGCAACGCCGGGTAAGCGCACTGCCTGGGGTGGCCCATGTATCGACAGGCTTCAGCGTTCCGTGGCGCGACGATCAGGCACTGGATATCAGCTTCGCATTTGCGGCGCAAGGAGCGGCGCGCAGGAATGGCCTGGACGATTGGCGGGCAAAGTTCCGGTCGGTGTCGCCGGGATATTTCGAAACTCTGGGTCTGCCGATTTTGGAAGGGCGCGATTTCAGGGATACAGACAAGAACGGATCGGAGCGCGTTGTGATCGTGAGCCAGAGCCTGGCACAGACACTGTTTCCTGGGCAGGACGCGCTGAATCGCGAGTTGCGCTGGACGGACGGAGTGATGAAGTTTATCGGCATCAGCACAGAGCAGCGACGGATTGTTGGTGTGGTACCCGATCTGGATGACGAGAACATAATCCCGTCGCCTGCCATGACGGTGTATCAGCCCACCGATCAGGAGGGATGGGAGGGACGCCTCTTCGTGCGTGCGAAGCAGGATCCGTACACGCTGGCTCCGGCCATTACGCGCACGATTCACGACATTTCTACAGAAGAGCCGGTGGAACGTGCGGCCACGTTGCAGGACATTCGCGCGGAAGTACTGACGCCGGATCGGCTGAACGCGGTAGTGTTCGGCGGTTTCGCGGCCGTGGCACTCCTGATTTCCGTGGTTGGCGTGGCAGGCGTGCTTGCGTTTTCGGTGAGCGGGCGCACGCGCGAGTTCGGCATTAGGATGGCACTCGGCGCGCAGCCATGGAACATTCTGACCGATGTGCTGCGGCAGGGCCTGGCGATTGCCGGGATCGGCGTGGGCGCGGGTATGGTGTTCGGCATTGCTTTCGCGCGCATTATCGGCAGATACGTGGCGGAGGTGCATCTACCAGGACTGCTGGCTTTCGTTGCTTCGGCCTTCGTCATTCTGGCCGCGGCAGTAGTCGCATCAGCTGTGCCAGCAGCTCGCGCGGCGCGGGTGAATGCGGTGGAAGCACTGCGTTCGGAATAGTTTGTCGATATCCCATATACCATGAACGCACCGGTAGCTCACGCCGATGCCGCTTTAACGACCGGCATTGGCGCGCGACGGCCGCGCATGCGGGCTGGATCAGGATCCGGCGCCGGGAGCCTGTTGCTCTCCAAACGCCTTCTTCACGAAATTCACAATGCGCTGGCGCCCATCGAACCCGTGCCACGGCTCCGGACTGGGCGCTCCAAAAATCCCGCCCGCCAGCGGACCATGATCTTCCCGCGGATACTCCACCATCTCGACGGGAACCCCCATCTGCCGCAGCGCGCGATACATCTCTTCGCTCTGACCCATGGGATCAGTGCGATCACTCTCTCCCTGAATAAGCAGGAATGGCGTCTTCGCGTGCGCCACACTGGACAGCGGACTCTGGCGCCACGCATCGACAGCGTGCTCCCACGGAAATCCCCCATAGAACCAGCGGTCATACCATGAGCCGTCTTCGGTGCCGTATTCGCTCTCCTGGTCGATAACCGGCGCGCCGCTCACAATAGCCTTGAAGCGATCTGTTTTCCCCTCCACAAATCCCGCCATCTCGCCACCATAACTGTAGCCAATCAGCGCCATCCGGGAGCCATCAAGGGGATATTGCCCCAGAACCGCGTCGACTCCGGCCATAATGTCTCGGTAGTCGCCGCCGCCGAGGTCATTTTTGTTCGCCGCGGCAAATGCCGCGCCGTAGCCGGTGCTTCCGCGAGGATTGGTACGCAGGACCGCCCATCCCTGTCCGACTAGAAACTCCGTAAATGCATTCCATGAGTCCTCGAATGCTCCGGTCGGGCCTCCGTGGACATCCACAATCAGCGGAACCTTGTGTTGCTCTGTAGCCTGGGGAGGAAGATACAGCAAACCCTGCACCGCAAAACCGTCGCTCTTCCAGGTGACGAGGTGCGACGGCACCGCCGTCCACTTCGCTGGCAACATTTCCGGCGTCTTCAGCACCCTTGCACCAGGGCCGGGCTTCTGCGCATAGTAGAGCGTCGGCGGTTGAGTGCTGGAAGATCCCAGCCACACCCATGCGGTCTGCTTCGCGTTGGTATTCAGCGCTGTAACTGCGGTGGTATCAAATTGGAGGGCTTCCCGATGGTCTCCATGGAAGCGCAGCACGGTGGATCCGGTCCCTATCTGGACGGCCTGCAGTACGCCGTCTCCATCCGGAACGGGCTCTCCGTAGCCCATGCTGCCGGCAAAATCCGCGCTGAGGTTGCGAACGCTATTGTCGCCAAATACGTACTCATAGAGATCCTCGTATCCAGGGGGAGCATCCGTCTGGCTTTGTGCGAGGAACCACAAACGACTCTCGTCCGGCGACCATGCGGCCGCGCGCACTGTGGCGGGAAGGGCCTTGATCTGTGCGGGATGCGCAGGATCAGATACCGACAGCACCCAGCCGCTCGCAGATGGCGCCAGGTCACCCGCGTCGTTCATTCCTTCCGAGATAGCCAGCAGGCGATCACCGCCGTGGTTCCAGAAAACCCCGGCCACATCCGGCGGCACAGCCGTTGGCGTGATCTTTCCAGTCTCGACATCCATCAGATACAACCGCGAGGCGTGCGGATTGTGATTCACCTCCACTGCGTCCGCCTTCTCGTCGTGCTCCTTCTTTTCGCCCGGCGTCTCCGGATCGCGGACCACGATGGCGATACGATTCCCGCCCGGCGCGACGAAGAATCGCTGTACGTCGCATTCCACCGGCTCGGGTTTGGCCGCGTTCGTCGCGCCTGACGGCTTTGATGCCGGAGGTATCGCATCGGGGGCTGCGGACTCATCTACAGGCGGCACAATCTTTACGTCGAAGGGATGCGCCTCGCCCCCGTTCATGGGCAGCTGGAACAGCTGCGTGTGCGCGCCGCGATGCGCAAGGAAGAGAATGCTGCTTCCGTCCGGCATCCACTCTGCCGCATATTCGCCACGTTTGTCGCTAGGCGCAGACCACGTCAGCTGGCGCGCGGTATTCGCTTCTACGTTGACCAGCCAGACATGGCTCTTTCCGCCGTCAGCCGTCGCATCCGATACCTCGATCAGGACGCTGCTGCCGTCGGGCGAAAGCCTGGGCTGCGAGATCGACCGCACGTGGCGCAGCTCCTCATTGGAAGGAAAACGGTCCTGGCCCACGGCGAGAACTGGGACCAGTGCATACAGGCCTAGCGCGGCTGACAGGATGCAAGCTGAGAAATTTCGCATTTTGTAACCTTATCGCGCCACCATTTTCACATAAGTTTTCGAGGTTTGCGAAGACCAAAATCTAAATTGGCTCAAATCGATTGATCCAAAAATATCCGGCCCCTGTCACGGTTAAGATTCGGGATACCACCGGTATCCGGATTTCTGACCTTCTTCCATTTCCCGGAGCATCTTCATGGTTCGACCACGTCTTCGATTTGCGGTGGCGCTGAGTAGAGCATCGAGCATTGCCATGGAAGCAACATAGGAGGCCCCAAAATGGGGCACGTCAATGGAAACCAGCAGGGATTCATGGACAGACCTTGCAATCGGAGAAATGGAGGTATCGGTAATTCCAACTGTGTAGCAGCCGTTTGCGCGCGCCTGGATAATTCCTTCCACAGTTTGCCGAAGACCCCGATGAAAACTGATCGCCACGATCAGGTCGGCCTTCGTTGCGTGGTGCATCATATGAGTGACATGGCCCGCGCTAGTGGCAAGAGTCACGTCAAATCCCAGCATCATGAGCTGATAGTGCAGAAAATACCCAAGGCTCGTCGCAAGATCGCCTGCGAGTATATAGATTCTTCGTGCCGCATAGAATCGATCGGCCAGCTTCTCCAGTCGATCCACATCAAGGCTGTTGCAAAGAGACTCCACATTATGAACTCCACCCTGCAAAGTCTCGCGAACGCGTCCCTCGAGTGTCGCGGAGCTGGTAACGGCGGCCCGCATGCGTTCCAGAGCCGTGGAATGAGCAACCGAAAGCTGATGCAGATACTTCTGGAATTCGCGATAACTGCAAAATCCCATTGCAGTGACGGTTCGCGAGATTGTTGCCGGGTCCACCTGTAGCTTTTTCCCAAATTCACGAATGTTCAGTAGCACATATTCGCGAGGGTGCTCAAAAACGGGGCGCATCAACCCGCGGCGGTTCTCGTGAATGCGGTCCAGCATGGTGCCGATACTTTTCTGCTGTTGAACAGCAGAGGAAACCTTTTCACGCATTGCCCTCTCCAGTATGGCTGCCTTAACAATGAAGCCTTATATATCGCGAACAGGCCGGCAATAGAAAACTCCCCTCCTGGTAGCGCCTTCACTTTACATTATGTTGCCCTTTCTGTAATGCAACAAAATTTGCGCACATCCTCAAAACAAAGACAAAAACGCACACGGCAAAGATAATAAAGTGAAAAATGTTGACAGGGTACACTCAAATACCCCACGATACCTCTATATTGGAAGCGACTCCTGAAATGCAACATATTTTGCAGATGTTCTGCAAGTTCTGCGCTAGGCCTTAGGGGCATCGATTCATCACGGGTTGGACGCAGATCAATTTTTACGAGCATAGCGGTAGCGATTTTGCCGGAAGGATTGAATGCGAATGTTATCTGGAGGCAAGATATGCGTGTATTTTTAAGATTCTCCTGTCACCTGCAAACAGCCGTTTTGCTGGCAGCCGTCGCAGCCCTCGCGATACTCCCATCAGCGATGGCACAAACAATCACAGGAACGATACGCGGAACGGTAACAGACGCTAGTGGACTGGTCGTACCTGGAGCACAGGTCACTGCCACCAATCAATCGACAGGCATTAAGACTGGCACAGTCACCACTCACGACGGCAACTACAATATTCAGTTTCTCCCTATTGGGATGTATACGATCACTTTCAGCAGCAGCGGGTTCAAGACGACGTCGATCGGTCCTTTCTCTCTGGAGATCGACCAGACTGCCAAAATCGATGCGAAGCTGCAGGTCGGTGAGGCCTCCGCCACTGTCGATGTTTCCTCTGAGACCGCGCCGCTTCTACAGACGCAGGACGCTACACTCGGCACCACCATCTCTGGAAACACGATGGTGAACCTGCCCAACAACGGGCTGAACTACCAGTTTCCTACCCTGTTTGTTCCCGGTGCAGTACTGCCCACCGTCTCATCCATGGCCAGCTCAGATGGCAACGAGCGCAACGTTGATTGGTATGGCGTTCCATCATTCAACGGAGCACGCGGACAGAACAATGACTTCATCATGGACGGTATCGAGATCAATGAAACGCTGAATAACTACTCGGCGTACAATCCAGCTCCGGACTCGATCCAGGAGATGCGTGTCATTACCGGCAACGCGAATGCCGAATACGGGAACGTCAGCGGCGGCGCAGTATTGGTGGTCACTCATGGTGGCACAGACCACTTTCACGGCAGTGTCTATGAGTTCTTCCAGAGCAATGTCATGGCCGCCAATTCCTGGTCAAATAACTTTTCCAGCCTCCCCCTCACGCCGTTTACGCAAAATCAGTTTGGAGCGACCGTCGGAGGTCCAATCCTGAAGGACAAACTCTTCTTCTTCGGCGACTTTGAGGGCTTTCGCTATCACACCGGGGGGCTGGGAGCGGCCACGGTAGCAACTGACGACATGCGTACCGGCGATTTCTCCGAACTGCTGACTTCCCAGTATGGAAACGTCCAGCTTTACAACAACCAGAACGGCGGCGGATTCTCAAATGCCACGCCGTATGCCAACAATCAGATCCCCGTCAACAATCCCGTAGCCAAGTTCCTGTTTGCGCACCCGGAGGTATATCCGCTGCCCAATGCCGCCCCCATCCCCGGCCTCGGCGACCTGTACAACTACAAGGGATATTACAAGTCTCAAACTGAAAATAATCAGGGAGATATCCGTGTCGATTACAAGATCGGCAGCCGTGACTCGCTGATGGGTCGCTACAGCTATGGCGACGCTCTGGATTTCCAGCCTCGTCCCTTGATTCCCGCCATCTTCCCGGCCTCCAATGATTTTCCTTTCCAGAGCGCGGTAATCAACTGGGTGCATACGATTTCGGCCTCGATGCTCAATGAGTTCCGGGCAGGATACTCCCGCACCGTATACACCCAGAACATTCCCTCCGACCCCTCGGGTGTATTCGGCATGAACGGCAACAGCGTGGTGGGCATTCCCTTTGCCGGCCAGGCCTTCCCCGGTTTCAGTCAAATGAATTTCTACAGCTTCGAGAGCAACCTTGGAACAACAGCTCTGGTTAATGAATTCCACGAAAATAACTTCGATTACGGCGACGACTTCACCTGGCAGCACGGAAAACATACCACCAAATTCGGCGTTCAGCTGCTGCGCTATCAGCAGAACAGCTTCTATCCCGGAAACGCCGGTGCCCTTGGTGGCTTCACCTACTCCGGACAGTACACACAGAATCCAAATGCCGGTCAGTATGGCTGGGGATTCGCCGACTTCGTCCTTGACCAATCCAGCTCCGCCAACGTTGGTGGCGTCGCCGGCCCCAACGGGCAGCGCCAGTACCGCAGTGCGGTCTACGCGCAGGATGACTGGAGAGTGCGCGACAACCTCACTCTGAATCTGGGCCTGCGCTACAGCTTCGATCAGCCCATTTATGAGGTCAACAATAAGGAAGCCAATCTCGTCAACAGCTACCTCACCAACCCTAACCCGCTGGCAGTAGCTGCGAACGTTATCCAATATGCGGGAGTCAATGGCGCGAGCAAGGCTCTCTACAATCCCTACTGGTGGCAATTCATGCCGCGCATCGGCTTTGCCCTCGAAGTAAACCCTCATCTCGTGTTCCGCGGAGCCTACGGCATCACCGACGATCTGGAAGGCACCGGAACCAATCTCCGGTTGACGCAGAACGCGCCCTTCCTGCGCCAGTTTTCCTATGGCCCGACGCCTCCCACCACTACCAGCGACGGCGCTGGGCCAATACCGGTAGAGAACGGATTCAGCCTGTCTTCCAGCAGCGCCAGCTATAGCAACAATTTCAACGCTTATCCCTCGAACCTGCGCCCGTCTCTGATCCAGCAGTTCAACCTCGGGTGGCAGTATCTGATCACCCGAAATACCTCCGCGCAACTTGGCTATGTGGGGAACCTCGGAAAGCACCTGATTGTGCCGATACAGGCGAACCAGTGGCCAACGCCAGCTACCGGGTTGCTTGCCGCTAACGATTGCAGCGGCACGATAGAGCCTGCAGCGCCCTTCTGCGCTGTGGTCGGCAACTACGGCAACCTCTACGAGACCAACTCCGAAGGGTACTCGAATTACAACGCCCTGCAGGCAACACTTCACCACCAGAACGCCAGCGGCTTTGAATACACCATCAACTACACCTGGGCCCGAGGCATGACGAACAATGCCGGCTTCTATGGAGTTGCCGGCGTTGCTGAAGCCAGCTCGTTCTTTCAGAACGTCTACGATCCCCACGGCGATTACGGCCCTATCGGCCAGGATGTTCGCAACTCACTGAATGCGAATGGCATCTTCTCATTACCCTTCGGACGCGGCAGGCGATTTGGGAGCGGCTGGAATGGGCTGACTGACGAGGCTCTCGGCGGCTGGCAACTCTCCGGCGACGCCATCCTTTATTCCGGCTTCCCGCTCACCATGTATTCCCCGGAGAATTACTTCCTATATGCCAATGCCGCGCATGCCATTCATTTCCGCCAGCTGCGCATCGTGCATCGCACAACCCAGAATTGGTTCGGCACGGATCCGTCAGCAACGCCGTGCCTCAACACTGACAGCAACGGCAATACGATCGATAACGGAGTATGCGCCTACGGCAATGAATCGTATACCGGGTTCGGAAACGCACAAAATGGTTCTGAACGTGCCCCGGGCTTCCGGCAAGTCGACCTTTCGGCATTCAAGAAATTCAGGATCACCGAATCACAGAGCCTGGAATTCCGCGGGGATGCATTCAATGCTTTAAACCTGGCGAGCTATGGGGCTCCGGACTCAAGCTTGGGTGATTCGGCGGTTGGCCGTTTAGGCCTGATCACTGGTACCCTATCGTCCCAACGCATTATGCAGGTCTCGCTGCACTACAGATTTTGAGGCCTGCTGCTGGGTGTGCGGCATTCGCGTTTCGATTGTGCGTCACATTATGAATATCAGCCTGAGAGGAGCAGGGACCGTCTGGTTCCCTGCTCTTCGATCA
>JBARHV010000061.1:0-1605 GCA_049799415.1 Silvibacterium sp. | reverse complement strand
TCGCCTGAATAGCCGGAGAGTCGCCTGAAAGGAACACTGGCACTCCTGGCGGTCGCGCCGGAACGAACCGATGCGGCAAGTACAAATGGTTTCAATCCGGTTCTTATTTAAAGATGTGCTATGCGCTGGGTGTCAAGAGGCTGTGAGGGACCGATCCCAATGCGAGAGATGATTGAAAATGTGGAGGCGTCGCTCCGACAGGCCCAGAATCTTATGGAGCAACTGGCGACCGAAGCTGCGGAGGGGGCGGACAAGGTGAGCGGAGAGTTGCTCGCTAGCGTGGCTAAGGTTCGCGAGCGTCTGACCGATCTCGAAGAGAAGCTAAAGCGCGACATGAAGCGCAGCGCTCGGGCTGCTGAACACTATATACAGGCGCACCCTTGGAAAACCATTGGCATCGCCGCCTTGGCGTCATTTTTACTTGGCGCACTGCTGACGCGGCGCGACTGATTCCCGGTACGCCAGGAGATCCAGGTGCCGCGTCGCTTGTCCATCGCAGGCACTCCAATGTTCGACGGAGAGTTGGCGCAGAAGGGCTATTCGCTCAATCGTCTGTGCTTTTCACTCAACAGTGCCGAGAACCGTGCCGCCTTTCAGCGCGATGAGGAGGCGTATTGCACCCGGTTCGGTCTGAGCGGGTCGCAGCGAGAGGCGGTGCGGCGTCGCGACGTGCGAGCCATGCTCGCAGCCGGCGGCCACATCTACTACCTGGTGAAGCTTTGCGGCGCATTCGGAACGAAACAGGATCTCGGAGCGGGACAGACCGTGATGGGCACAGATGAGTTACGCGCGACCTTAAAGGTCGCTGGGGGCCTCTGATGGCCCGGATGGTGGGATGCATCTGTACCTCACACGCGCCGGAAATCGCCGACGCGATGGTGAGAGGCGTGCAATCGGCGCCGGACTTGAAGTCCTTCCTCTCGGCTTATCCGCCAGTACGTTCGTGGCTCGGGCAGGTCAGGCCGGATGTCGCCGTGGTGTTCTACAACGACCACGGTCTTAACTTCTTTCTGGATAACATGCCGATGTTTGCAATCGGCACCGCTGCCGAATATCGCCACGAGGACGAAGGCCGCGGCATTCCCGCGCTAGGCAGCTACCCAGGGAACCCGGGGCTCTCCTGGCACATCATGGAATCGGTCGTCGGCGAGGATTTTGATCCGGCGAGCTGCCAGAGCATGCTGGTCGATCACGCCTTCGCCATACCGATGCGGCTGCTGTGGCCTGATTCGCGCGATGCGCCTTCCTCGGTCGTACCAATTGCGATCAATACAGTTCAGCACCCGCTACCATCGCCGCGCCGATGCTATCAGCTCGGCCAGGCGGTCGGCCGTGCGATTGCGAGCTATTCGAAGGACCTGAAGGTCGCTGTGATCGGCACAGGCGGCCTTTCGCACCAAGTTGACGGTACACGCGCCAGCGAAATTGGTCGCGGATTCGACCAACTCTGCATGCGGAAGCTGGTCGACGATCCACGCGCATTGCTCCACTACAGCATTGAAGATCTCATGGAGGTAGCGGGCTCAGAGGGTGTGGAACTCATCCTGTGGATCGCGGCGCGAGGCGCCATGACAGGCGCTGTCAGACAGCTACACAGCCACTATC
>JBARHV010000060.1:0-1728 GCA_049799415.1 Silvibacterium sp. | reverse complement strand
GGAGGCCTGGCGGCCAGCCCGTCGGCGCTACAATTGTCCGCCTGGAAGTGACAATCTGCCTGATTCTGGCTGGTTTGCGGCTGTTCCCTGGTCCCCTGCATCTTGCGCTCCCTGAGTGGCCACCCTCCTCCTGGTCCGATGCGTGGTATGGCCCCGATCACTTCGGCACCGAGCGGGCTCGCGTGGATTCCGGAATGGAGCAACTCCCCGGCCGGCAGCTTGTCATCGTCCGCTATTCTGCCCGCCATAACCCGCTTAACGAGTGGGTTTACAACGCAGCCGATATCGATGACTCAAAAGTCGTATGGGCAAGAGAGATGGATGCCGCTCATAATTTGGAGTTGATGCACTACTACCCGAACCGGAAGGTCTGGCTGGTAGAGCCGGATTCGCTGCCGGCAAAGGTTTTGCCTTACCCGGCGACGCAGCAGTTTGCGGCTGACTCCCGCTGAGCCTCATGCCGCGTCTCGTCGAGGACGATATTTCGTTCAGGAGTTGAAACCATGATCAACGGAAAACGAATTGCGGTCGTCATGCCGGCTTACAATGCCGAGAAAACTCTTGAAAAGACCGTGCGCGAATTGTCCGACGTTGTCGACATCAAGATTCTTGTGGACGATTCCAGCAAGGACCAGACCGCGCTGCTCTCCAGAAACCTGGGCGTGCAGACATTTGTGCACGATGCCAACTACGGGTACGGCCGCAACCAGCAGACCTGCTACCGCGAGGCCCTCGCCGCGGGCGCCGACATCGTGGTCATGGTCCATGCGGATTACCAGTACACTCCCGCGCTGGTTCCGGCCATGGCAGGCATGATCGCCAGCGGCGTCTACGATATGGTGCTCGGCTCGCGCATCCTCGGAAATGGCGCCCTGAAGGGCGGAATGCCGCTGTACAAATTCGTCTTCAACCGCATGCTCACGGCCTTTCAAAATATCTTTCTGGGCGTCAAGCTGTCGGAATACCACACCGGCTTCCGCGCCTTCTCGCGGGAGTTGCTGGAAACGCTGCCGCTGCTGGAAAACTCCGACGACTTCGTCTTCGACAACCAGATGATCGCCCAGGCGGTGATGTTCGGCTTCAACATCGGCGAAATCTCCTGCCCCACGAAGTACTTTGAAGAAGCCTCCTCCATCAGCTTCAAGCGCAGCGTGGAATATGGATTCGGCGTCCTGGCCACCACCGTCCGCTTCGTCGCGCACAAGATGGGGATCATCCACTCCCCGGCCTTCGGCATCACCGGCAGAAAAGTGACCCAGCAGTACTACTCCCACGTTCAGCAGGGTTCCTGAACACGTCGTCGCATTCGTTGTTCGCCGGCCGTCAATCGGAGAAGAATCCGATAGCGCCGCAAACGCCTGCGGCGGCAGGCCGTTAGAATATGGTTGTGACTCCCGGCTCGGAAAACGGCCCTTCGCTCATGCTGATCGAAGGGGGCCTTACGGCCATCGCCATGGCAACTGCATTTGCTCTGCCCCGGTTCGGCTCTCGCTGGTTCGCACGCATTGAACAAGCCTTCGGCCGTCTGGCGCGTAGAAAGCGTATGTCTGTCCTGGCCGTCGGCGCAGCCGCGCTTCTCCTGCGCCTTGCCGTCCTTCCCCTCTGCCCCATTCCCTTACCCTTTACGCAGGACGATTTCAGCTTTCTGCTCGCGGCCAACACTTTCGCTTCAGGCAGGCTCGCCAACCCCACTCCGCCGATGTGGATGCATTTTGAAAGCATCCAGAT
>JBARHV010000059.1:0-1601 GCA_049799415.1 Silvibacterium sp. | reverse complement strand
ATCGATCTCGCCGAGCAATCTGGAATTCACGAAGTCCACATCTCCGACCTGGAGCGCGGTGCCCGCGAGGTGGGACTCCGCCATCTCGCGGCCCTTGCCGCCGCCTTTGACCTGACTCTGAGCGAGTTCCTCAAGGGAGTCGAGGGCAGATAGAGCCGGGCATCACCAAATCGGTATGACCCTCGCTTATTCAAACAGCCAAGCCGTGGGCGGTTCCTTTTTCGGCTTAGTGCGTTTCGCAGGCTTCTTCGTTTTGCGTTCCGACTCGGGAACAGGCTCGATCAGTTCCGCCCAATTATTGCGCGTGTTTCCCAGGTCGTCGCTCACGCGCCACGACTCCATCTCTTCTTCGGGGTATGCCCTCAAAAGATCGAGAGGCAGACTGTGCTCCTCGCCTTCTTCCAGCCACCTCTGGTAATCCTTCGGCCTGAGTATCACGCCCATGCGGTCGTGGTACTTCGCCATCCACTCGCTCGGCTCGACGGTCACGATGGCGAAGGATTCGAGGACATCGCCGGTTTCCTTGTCCCTCCAGCGATCCCATATTCCAGCGAAAGCAAACGGGCTTTTGTTCTTCAGGCTGAAGGCGCGAGCCTGCTTTACACCATCGACAACCGGCCACTCATAGAACCAATCGGCAGGAACCAGGCAGCGCCGGCGTCGGAATGCCTCGCGCCATACACTGCTTGTCGTGAGCTTATCGGCATCGGCATTGATGGTGCTGTACCTGAGCTTGACCGTCTTTGACCAGTAGGGCACCAGGCCCCACTTCATCAAGGCGATCTCTCGCTCGCCCGTCTCCGAGTTCAGACGGATGACAGGCTGCAAGCTCTGCGGCGCAGCATTGTAGGTCGGAGCCAGCTCAGAGTCATTGAATACGTTCGTGTTGTGCGTACGGAACCACTCCGCGATCCGCTGCTTGTCCGCCCGCCTTCCGTATCTGCCGCACATGGAACCATGCTACTTTGTGCCATTGACGGAGATCCCCTCCGAAATTTTCTGGACCCTACGAATCTATAACTTAGCTCGGGTTTGCACCTATCTCGGAGCACAGGTAGGTTGACGTGGGAGCATAGAGTAAGGCGAAAATAAGGCGAATATATCGTCATGTCGTCCGCCGCCACAATTCGGCTCCAGATCGAAGCAGCACTTGCCCGTAAGATTCCCTCTGCGCTTACCCCGGCGCCACGGGTGATTCGCCCAGTCGCGCCGACCGGCGTGGGTGAGGTAGATGAATTGCTCGAAGGGGGATTGCCAATAGGAGCCATCACCGAGATGGTTGGCCCGGAATCGAGCGGACGAACGGCGGTCGCACTTTCCTTCCTGCGCCATCTTACTCATGCAGGGAGAGTCTGCGCGTGGATAGATGTCTCGGACACACTCTCCCCTGAATCCGCCGCAGCCGCAGGCATTGATCTTGCTCGTATGCTGTGGGTGCGGTGCGGCGTTTCCAAAGCGACGACGAAGCCTTCTGCCGACTACAAGTTCTCGCTGCCGGAGAAGTACCTCATCGCAGCGTCCGCGAAGAAGGGATTGCACGGCGGAGGTTGCGGCGGACATCCGCGCAACGAGGTCAAGGGACTCCCAGGCGCAGTGAGCGG